>NZ_JBFAAH010000003.1:0-299704 GCF_040639635.1 Promicromonospora sp. NPDC023805
GTACAACGCCAACTCGACCATCCCCGCCGAGCAGCTCACCCGCCGGGTCGAGGTGCCGTCTCCTTGAGCTACTCAGGGAGACTCGGACAGGCGCTCTACTTCGCGGACCGCTCTACCTCGGTCAGCGCTCTATGTCGCCGCGGATGAAGGCCTCCAGCTGGGCGCGGCCAGCGGTGTCCTCCATCTGTACCGGCGGGGACTTCATGAAGTAGGTGGCCGCGGACAGGATCGGGCCGCCGACGCCGCGGTCCTGCGCGATCTTCGCCGCGCGCACCGCGTCGATGATGATGCCCGCCGAGTTCGGGGAGTCCCAGACCTCGAGCTTGTACTCCAGGCTGAGCGGCACCTCGCCGAACGCGCGGCCCTCGAGGCGCACGTACGCCCACTTGCGGTCGTCGAGCCACGCCACGTAGTCCGACGGACCGATGTGTACGTTGCGGTCCTCCTTCTTGCCGGCGAGGGCGCCCGTCAGGTTGGACGTCACGGCCTGCGTCTTGGAGAGCTTCTTCGACTCCAGACGGTCGCGCTGCAGCATGTTCTTGAAGTCCATGTTGCCGCCGACGTTCAGCTGGTAGGTGCGGTCAAGGACGACGCCGCGGTCCTCGAACAGCTTGGCCAGCACGCGGTGCGTGATCGTCGCGCCGACCTGGGACTTGATGTCGTCGCCGACGATCGGCACGCCCGCGTCCTCGAACTTCTTGGCCCACGCGGGATCGGAGGCGATGAACACGGGGAGGGCGTTCACGAAGGCGACGCCGGCGTCGATCGCGCACTGCGCGTAGAACTTGGCGGCCTCCTCCGAGCCCACCGGCAGGTAGCACACCAGCACGTCGACCCGGGTCTCGCGCAGCGTGGCCACGACGTCGACGGCGTCCTTCGTGGACTCGTCGATCGTGGCGCGGTAGTAGTCGCCGAGGCCGTCGAGGGTCGGGCCGCGCTGGACCGTCACGCCGGTGGGCGGCACGTCGGCGATCTTGATGGTGTTGTTCTCCGACGCGCTGATGGCCTCGGCCAGGTCGAAGCCGACCTTCTTCGCGTCGACGTCGAACGCCGCGACGAACTCGAGGTCCGACACGTGGTAGTCGCCGAACTGCACGTGCATGAGGCCCGGGACGGTACTCGCCGGGTCGGCGTCACGGTAGTAGTGCACGCCCTGGACCAGGGACGAGGCGCAGTTTCCTACGCCGACGATGCCCACGCGGATGGAGGTCATCCTCGCTCCTTCTTCGTTTGGTCTTGCTGCGATGGGCGGGGCTGCGCCGCAGCACGACCCCGTTCCGTGGAGATGAGGCTGTCGAGCCAGTGCACTTCACGCTCGACCTTCTCGAGCCCGAACCGCTGGAGCTCGAGTGCGTATTCGTCGAGCCGTGAACGCGGGTGCGCCGCGGCCTGGCGGTATGCCTCCAGTCGTTCGGTCAGCCGGGTGCGCCGACCTTCGAGAACCCGGAGGCGGGTCTCGGCGTCGGTCTGCGCGAAGAGCGCGAACCGGACGTCGAAGTTGTCGTCCTCCCAGGCCGCGGGGCCGGCGGTGGCCAGAACGGTCTGGAGGTGCTCCTTGCCCTCGGCGGTCAGCTCGTAGACGACCCGGCGTCGGCCGAGGGGTTTGGGCTTGGCGGTGCGGCCGGGTATCACCGGCTTGGTCCTGCGTGGTGGGACCAGCGGCGGTTCGGTCTCCGTCGTCGCGATCAGACCACGCGTGACCAGGGTCTTGAGGGCCGGGTAGAGCGTGCCGTAGGAGAAGGCGCGGAACGAGCCGAGCACAAGATTCAGGCGCTTGCGGAGCTCGTACCCGTGCAGTGGGGACTCGTTGAGCAGGCCGAGGACCGCGGTCTCCAGCACGTCGGACCGACTGCGCACGGCGGCCTCCTTCCCGAGCTCGACCCGGTCTTCCGGTCGGATCCATTTCCCGGTCTACGACTCGATGTATCGAGTCGATACATCGAGAGAATATGCACGCGGATCGCGGTGCGCAATCCGCCGCTCCGGTGCCGCACCGCCCAGTTAGTTGGTGGATGAAATGTGAAGCAGGGGCAGACGGACTGGGCTGACCCTGGGGGAAGTGTCCGCGTGCGGGCCCGGGAGCAGTTTCGGGCTATTAGGGCAGGCGGGTGATCCCCTATGGTTTCGGTTTGTCCGCCGTGGCAAGTGTCGACCGCAGGCGACGGGCGCAAGTCGAACCGAGGAAGAGGCTGACGTGTCCAACTGGAGTCCCCCTCCGATCTGGCCGCACACTCCCCGACGGCGGCAGGGAATCTGGAACTATCCCCGCCCCTATCGCACCGGGCTCCGTGCATGGGTCCCGTCGTGGCGGGTCGTCATGGGCACCTTCCTGACGGGCACGTCGCTCGTGGCCGGCGTCCTCGTGGCCGGATGGTTCGGGTGGGAGGTGCCGGAGGAGAACCCGGACGTCGGGTCGCAGACGACCACCGTGTACTACTCCGACGGCACGCCCATCGGTAAGTTCGCGGCCCAGGACCGCACGATCGTTCCGCTGTCCGAGCTGCCGCCGTACATCGGGCAGGCGGTGATCTCCTCGGAGGACTCGAAGTTCGAGAGCCACCTGGGCATCGACCCGCTGGGCATCGTCCGCGCGGCGGTCAACAACTTCACGGGCGGTGCGCGGCAGGGTGCCTCCACGCTGACACAGCAGTACGTCGAGAACACCTATTACGAGGCAGGCCAGTCGACCTACGCCGACAAGCTCCGCGAGCTGGTGCTGGCGCTCAAGGTGGACCGGGACAAGACGAAGGACCAGATCCTCGAGGGGTACCTCAACACGATCTACCTGGGCCGAGGCGCCTATGGCGTCGAGGCGGCGTCCAAGGCGTACTTCGGGCACCCGGCCACGGAGATCACGGCCTCCGAGGCGGCCTTCCTCGCGGGCATCGTCCCGAACCCGACCTACTGGGATCCCCGTCAGGGTGAGGTCGCCCAGAAGCAGGCTGAGATCCGTTGGACCCGCACCCTGAACCTGATGCTGGAGAACGGCTACATCACCAAGGAGGAGCGGACCAGCGCACAGTTCCCGAAGCTCCAGGAGTACAAGCAGGGTTCCGGAGACAGCCGGACCGCGTACCTGCTGGAGCAGGTGGCGAGGGAGCTTGCCCAGACAGGTCCAGGGGCCGCCGGCATCTCCGAGGACCAGCTGACGAAGGCTGGCTACGAGATCCACACGTCGATCGACCGCAAGATGCAGGCCGCCGCTTACAAGACGATGGAGCTGCCGGAGGACGCCGGTAAGTTCACCCGGGCGTCACTGACGTCGATCGACCCGCAGACCGGTGAGATCAAGGCGATGTACGGCGGGCCGAACTACTCGGAGTACCCGACGAACGCCGCGACCTTCCGAGCACAGGGCGCGTCGACCTTCAAGCCGTTCACGCTGATCGGGGCGCTGCGCGAGGGCATCCCGCTCACCGAGAAGTACGACAGCACGGACGGCATGACCATCGAGGGCTGGAAGCTCGACCCCGACGGCCCAGACGTCCCGCTGAGCAACTTCGACAACAAGTCGTACGGGTGGATCGACCTCGCGGACGCGACGGCGCAGTCGGTCAACGTGGTGTACGGCCAGCTCAACAAGGAGATCGGGCCGGACAAGACGGCTCAGGCCGCCTACGACCTGGGCATCCCACGACCGGACGACAACGACGAGACGAACGACTGCTGCGTCATCAGGAACAACCTGGCGAACGTGCTCGGCACGGACTACGTGACCAACGTCGACCTCGCGCACGCCTACTCGACGATCGCCGCGCAGGGTTACCGCACCACGCCACACCTGGTGACCAAGGTGACGCGCGGAGAGACCACAGTGGACGAGGGTGACACCACTCGCCAGAAGGTGTTCGAGCCGGACGTGATGGCCGCCACGACCTACGCGCTGGAGAAGGTGGTCGAGGAGGGGTCCGGCGCGGAAGCGCAGAACCTCGTAGGCCCCGACGGCGTGACCCAGCGCCCGGCGGCGGGCAAGACGGGCTCGTCGCAGGCGACCGAGTCGGCGTGGTTCGCCGGCTTCGTGCCGCAGCTCACCACGGTGGTCGGCCTGTACCAGTACGACACGGACAAGAACGCCTACGAGCAGGTCCAGCCGTTCGGCGGCTACGAGTGGATGACCGGTGGCTCCTGGCCCGCCAAGGCATGGACCGCCTACATGAACGAGGCGACCGCGGGCATGGAGATCGAGCAGTTCCCGGAGTACGAGCCGCCTGCTCCGGAGCCGTCGCCGTCGCCGTCGTCCTCTCCCTCGCCGAGCCAGTCGGAGGAGCCGGAGGTAGAGATGGTCGTCGTACCCGACAACCTCGTCGGCCAGCAGTACCCCAACGCCGCCTCGGCGCTCGCCGGTCTGAACCTCGTGCCCGCGCAGGTGGAGGTGGACAGCGACCAGGAGTCAGGCACCGTGCTCGAGGTGGCCCAGGCGGGCCAGGAGGTCGAGGTCGGCACGACCATCCAGGTCCAGGTCTCGAACGGGTCCGCCTTCGAGGAGGAGACCACCACGGTGCCCTGGGGCCTGGTGAACCAGGATCAGGGCTCGGCAGAGGGGCAGCTGGAGGCCGCCGAGCTGACGCCGGTCATCCAGGAGCAGGCGTCCGACACGGTGCCGGAGGGCCGGGTGATCTCGGTCGACCCCGGCGAGGGGTCGGAGGTGCCGCTGGGCAGTGAGGTGACGCTCGTCGTCTCGACCGGGCCCGAGGAGGGCGGCGGTGATCCGTCCGGTGATCCGTCCGACGGCGGGATCTTCGGGTAGGTCATGACCTGCGGGGACGGGCTCGGCCGGCGTCGGCCGAGCCCGTCGTCGGGCCGGGTGAAATGCAGTTGATACCGCCGCTTGAACACGGTGCGTACACAGAGAAACCGCGTTTGTACTACTTGCCGCGAACATCGATCCTCTATCGTTTCCTCGGCCCGGTGCGATCACTGGACCGATACGAGGAACGAGGAAGACGTGGCGAACAGGAGTCCTTCTCCGATCTGGCCGCAAACTCCCCGACGGCGGCGGAGTGTCTGGAACTACCCGCGGCCGTACCGCACGGGGATCCGCGCCTGGGTCCCGTCGTGGCGAGTTGTCGTCGGCACCATGCTGACCGGTATGTCGCTAGTGGTGGGCGTCTTCGTGGCCGGATGGATCGGCTGGCCGGTCCCTGCCGAGAACGAGGAGATCGGTTCGGAGACCACCACGGTCTACTACGTGAACAAGCAGGTGATGGGCACGTTCGCGGCGGTGGACCGCACTATCCGGACCCTCGACGAGCTGCCACCGCACATACCTGCGGCAGTGCTGGCGTCGGAGGACCAGAACTTCAAGAACCACATGGGGATCGACCCCGCGGGCATGGTCCGTGCATTCGTCAGCAACGTGACCGGCGGTACCCGGCAGGGCGCGTCGACGCTGACGCAGCAGTATGTCGAGAACACCTATTTCGTGCCGGGCCAGTCCTCCTACGCGGACAAGTTCCGCGAGATCATCCTGGCGCTCAAGGTGGACCAGGAGAAGTCGAAGAACGAGATCCTCGAGGGCTACGTCAACAGCATCTATCTCGGCCGCGGCGCCTACGGGTTCGAGGCCGCGGCGAAGGCGTACTTCAACAAGCCGGCGGCGAAGCTGACCGTCTCGGAGACCGCGATGCTGGTGGGGATCATCCCGTCGCCGTCGTACTGGGACCCGCGCTTCGGCGAGGGGTCGCGCGCCATCGCCGAGGAGAAGTGGGACCGTGTCCTGCGGAACATGGCGGAACAGGGCGTCATCACCCAGGAGGAGTGGAAGTCGGCCACGTTCCCCGAGCCGATCGAGTACAAGCCGGTGTCCCGCGCCGGACAGGTGGGCTATCTGCTCGAAGAGGTCCGTAAGGAGCTGGCCGACCCTGACGGGGCGAACATCACCGAAGAAGAGCTCATGAAGAGCGGCTATGAGATCTACACCACCATCAACCCGAAGTGGCAGAAGGCCGCGGTCGAGACCGCGAACACCATTCCGTACAAGGGCGAGGGCGCCGCTTCGAAGGAGCTCGGCGTCTCGATCGTGTCGGTCGACCCCAAGGACGGCGCCATCCGCGCCCTGTACGGCGGTGCGGACTACGCGGTGAAGCAGTACAACGCCGCCACCGACGGCAAGGCGCAGGCCGGCTCCACGTTCAAGCCGTTCACCCTGATCGGCGCACTCGAAGAGGACCACGAGCTCAACGAGCTCTACTCCGGAAACAGTCCGATGCAGATCGACGGCTGGACCGATACGCCGGGCGGGCCTGAGGAGGAGCTCACCAACTTCGGCACCGAGCCCGGTGGTGAGTCGTTCGGCGACATCGACCTGATCGAGGCGACGGCGAACTCGGTGAACACCGTCTACGCGCAGCTCAATCTGGAGATCACACCGCAGAAGACGCAGGACGTCGCGATCAGGGCGGGGATTCCCAAGGAGGATACGAACGCCACGCTGTCCAACGTGCTCGGCACCGCGCCGGTGCGCGCCGTGGACCTTGCGGGCGCCTACGCGACGTTCGCCGCGATGGGCACCCGGACGACGCCGCACATCGTCACCTCCGTGAAGAACGGCGAGCAGACCCGCCATACGTGGAGTGACACGCCGAAGTCGGCCATCGACCCTCAGGTGATGACCAAGGCCACCTACGCGCTGCAGCAGGTGGTCGAGAAGGGGTCGGGCACGCCGGCGCAGGAGCTCCGCGGTCCCGACGGCGAGTCGCGCCCGGTCGCCGGCAAGACCGGTTCCACCAACAGCAACATGTCCGCATGGTTCGCCGGCTACATCCCGCAGGTCTCGACGGTCGTCGGCCTCTACCAGTCGAAGCCGAACGACGGGGGCCAGGCGCCGATCACGCCGTTCGGCGAGTGGGCGGACGGCAGCCTGACCGGTGGTACCTGGCCCGTCTGGGCGTGGACCGAGTACATGAAGAAGGTGACGGTGGGCATGGAGGTGGTGCCCTTCCCGGAGTACGTGCCGCCGCTCCCGTCCCCCTCACCCACACCGACGCCCTCGCCGTCGCCGACGCCCACCCCGGACGACAAGGTGCAGGTCCCGATCGGGCTCGTCGGGCAGCAGTACGACGGCGTCGCTGCGGTGCTGTCCGAGCTCGGCCTCACCCCCGTGCTGGTGGAGGTCGAGAGCGATCAGCCCGTCCGGATGGTGGTATCGGTGCAGCACGAGGGCCAGGAGGTCGACCGTGGCACGGAGATCCGGGTCGAGGTCTCGACCGGACCCCGTGAGGAGATGACGACGGTGCCGGGCGGTCTGGTCGGCGGTGACGAGAACAACGCCAGGAACCAGCTCCGGAACGCGGGGCTCCAGCCTGTCATCCAGTACCAGGCGTCCGACGACGTCGAACAGGGCGTGGTCATGCAGGTCAACCCGAACGAAGGCACCGAGGTGCCCGCCAACAGCCCGGTGCAGGTGATCGTCTCGTCCGGACCGGACGACATCGGCTTCCCGACCGGCGAGCCGACGGGCGAAGGGAACGGGAACGGGAACGGGAACGGTAACGGCGGAGGCGGCGGCTAGCGCTCGTCCTTCCGGACCCGTGACCGAGGGGCTGTCTCCTGCTGGAGGCGGCCCCTCGGCCGTCGCAAGGTCGCCGAGATCTCGTGTGTGAGGGGACTCTCGGCCGTTCGATTCCGCCGTCGTCCGTATGGCGGGTAGTCTTGGCCCTTGCTGTGAACCCTCCTGTCACGGAACGACCGTGACCGCTGAGACCAGAGGAGGTGGGTATACACATGCGTCAGTACGAAATGATGGTGATCCTTGACCCGGAGGTCGAGGAGCGCACCGTTGCCCCGTCGCTCGACAAGTACCTGTCGGTCATCACGACCGAGGGTGGCTCCGTCGACAAGGTGGACATCTGGGGGCGCCGCCGTCTGGCCTTCGAGATTCAGAAGAAGTCCGAGGGCATCTACGCCGTGGTCGACTTCACCGCGACGTCTGCCACCGCCAAGGAGCTGGACCGTCAGCTCGGCCTCAACGAGGTCGTGCTCCGGACCAAGATCCTGCGCACCGGCGACAAGTGAGTCGTCCGAACTGACCCCTCTTCGCCCGCGCGAGTGTCAGTGTCTCGTGGTTGCATTCACCGCGAACCCGGATACCGCGTACGGAACGTCGACTGAATCGAGGAATTGGCATGGCTGGTGAAACTGTCATCACAGTGATCGGGAACCTCACCGGGGACCCTGAGCTGCGCTTCACCCCTTCAGGTGCTGCGGTCGCCAACTTCACGGTGGCGTCGACCCCGCGAACCTTCGACCGCCAGAGCAACGAGTGGAAGGACGGGGAAACCCTGTTCATGCGCTGCTCGATCTGGCGCGAGGCCGCGGAGAGCGTCGCGGAGTCGCTGACCAAGGGCACGCGCGTCATCGCGCAGGGTCGCCTGGTCCAGCGTTCCTACGACACCCGTGAGGGCGAGAAGCGAACCGTTGTCGAGCTGCAGGTGGACGAGATCGGTCCGTCCCTGCGCTACGCCACGGCCAAGGTCACCCGGGCCCAGCGGTCCGGTGGTGGCGGCGGCTTCGGTGGCGGCGGTAACTTCAACGGTGGCGGTGCCCAGCAGGGCGGCGGCTCCGGTGGAGGATTCAGTTCTTCCGGTGGCGGTCAGAGCAATGACGACCCGTGGGCCACGGCAGGCCCGGCGTCGTCCGGTGGTTCGTTCTCGGACGACCCGCCGTTCTGATGCGACAGAGGGCGCAGCGCAGGGTGAGGGCCGAGGTACGAGGCACTCGCCCGAAGCGGAGCCCGACAGAGCATCAGCGATAGATCTGATCGACATCCCCACGTTCATTCTTTTTGCTCGCACGGCCCGCCAGGTCGAGTGAGCAGCACCTGACAAAGGAGCAACACCATGGCAAAGCCTGTGGTGCGCAAGCCCAAGAAGAAGATCAACCCGCTCAAGTCGGCGAAGATCCACAACATCGACTACAAGGACACGGCGCTCCTGCGCAAGTTCATCTCTGACCGCGGGAAGATCCGTGCTCGTCGTGTCACTGGTGTCTCCGTGCAGGAGCAGCGTCAGATCGCGAAGGCCGTGAAGAACGCCCGCGAGATGGCCCTGCTGCCGTACACGTCAACGGCTCGCTGAGGAAGGGATCGAGAACAATGGCAAAGCTGATCCTGACCCACGAGGTGACCGGCCTGGGTGAGCCCGGCGACGTGGTTGAGGTGAAGGACGGGTACGCCCGTAACTTCCTCATCCCGCGTTCGCTGGCGACGCCCTGGACCAAGGGCGCCGAGTCCGACATCAACGCGATCCGTAAGGCTCGCAAGAGCCGCGAGATCGCATCGCTGGACGAGGCGAAGGCCCTGGCCGACTCGCTGTCCGCGAAGCCTGTCGTCGTCGCGGCGAACGCCGGCCCTGGTGGCCGTCTGTTCGGTGCGGTGACCACGGCGGACATCGCCGGTGCGGTCTCCGCTGCCGGCGGCCCGTCCGTCGACAAGCGCAAGATCGAGATCGGTCAGTCCATCAAGACGACCGGTGACTACACGGTGTCGATCCGCCTGCACCCTGAGGTGTCGGCCAAGATCGGCGTGAAGGTCGTCGCCGACTGAGCTGACGCTTGGTTGATCGTCTGACCGCGTGATCGCGTGATCGTGAAGGGCCCCGGTTCCCCATGTGGGGAGCCGGGGCCTTCCGCATGCGTGGCACCGGCCCGGCATCGAGCGACACTTTTCGGCAATTCCTTGAACATCTCTTGCCAATGGGTTAAACCTGGGTGCCAGATCCACTCACTCGATGACGAGGAGAGATGCCATGTTCCGGCAGAACCGGGCGGCTGCGGTCCGCCTGACGATCGCAGCCACCACGGCCGCCACCATGGCCCTCACGCTCACCGCCTGTGGTAGCGGCGGCCCCGAGTCCGACGGGGTGGTCAGCGTCTGGACCGTCGAGACCCAGCCTGAACGCCTGGCCATCCAGGAGGAGGCGATGGCTGCCTGGTCCGAGGAGTCGGGCATCGAGACGGATCTGGTGCCGGTCGAGGAGGACCAGGTGTCGCAGCTCCTGTCCGCCGCGGCGCTGTCCGGCGACGACATGCCGGACGTCGTCAACGCGATCAGCCCCGGGCTGGTCCGCGCCTTCGACCGGGACGGCTACCTCGACCGGGACGCCGCCGCCGACGTGGTCGAGGCGCTCGGCGAGGACACGTTCACGTCGTCGGCCCTCGAGCTCACCAGCGACGGCGACGAGCTGCTCGCCGTGCCCTCGGACGCCTGGCCGATGCTGGTCTACTACCGCACCGACCTCTTCGAGGAGGCCGGCCTGGAGCCGCCCACCACTTACGACGACCTGCGGGCGGCGGCCGAGGAGCTCACGACGGACGGTCGGCACGGCATCACGCTGGCCACCGACGCGGCCGACCCGTTCACGCAGCAGACGCTGGAGTTCCTGGCGCAGGGCAACGGCTGCGAGCTCATCGACGACGCAGGCACGGCGACCCTCGACAGCCCGGAGTGCACCGAGACGATAGAGCTCTACGCGGACCTCGCCGGCGACCTTTCGCCCGACGGCACGCAGGGTGTCGAGTCCACCCGATCCACCTACTTCGCCGGGCAGGCGGCGATGGCTGTGTGGTCGTCGTTCCTGCTGGACGAGATGGCCGGGCTGCGGGAGGAGTTCACGCCGTCGTGCGACGAGTGCGGCGGCGACCCGGGCTGGCTGGCCGAGAACACCGGAGTGGTTCCCGTGGTCGAGGGTCCGTCAGCGGGTGGCGAGGCCGCCGGGTATGTGGAGCTCGTGTCGTGGGGCATCACCGACGGCGCTGACCCCGAGACCGCTGACTTCGTCGAGTACATGATGTCCGACGCGTACGTGGACTGGCTGTCCATGGCGCCGGAGGGCAAGGTGCCCGTGCGGACCGGCACGGCGGACAACCCCACCGAGTACACGGACGCGTGGTCCGAGCTGGAGATCGGCGTCGACGCCAAGAAGACGTTCTCCGACGTCTGGCCGGCCGAGGTGACCGACACGCTGGCCGCGGCCCCCGAGTCCGCTGACCGCTGGGCGCTGCCGCAGGGCCAGGGCGCGATCCTCGGCCCGATCACGAGCGAGCTGCCGCTCGCCAAGGCAGCGGCCGACCTCGGTTCGGGCACCACGGACGCGGCAGAGGCGCAGACGACCATGCAGGACGCCGTGGCCGACATAGCGTCCCGCGACTAGGACGCGGGTCTCGGGATGGCGTCGAAGCTGCGGGGCTCCGAGAACCGGGACGGGATCGCGCTCGTCGTGCCCGTTGTCCTGGTGGTGGCCGCGATCATCGTCGTCCCCATCGTGTGGACGGTGGTGCTGTCCTTCCAGGACGCGCGCTACGTGGACGTGGCCCGCAACGGTCTGTTCAACGAGCTCACGCTCGACAACTATGTCGACGTCCTCACGGCCCCGGCTTTCTGGCAGGCACTGCTCACCACAGTCGAGTACTCGGTCGCGACCACCGCCGGGTCGATCACCGTGGGTCTGGTGGCCGCGCTCGCGTTCCGGGACCGGTTCCGTTTCCGGGCGCCGCTGCGTGCGGTGATGCTCCTCCCC
Organism: Promicromonospora sp. NPDC023805; assembly: GCF_040639635.1. NCBI lineage: Bacteria > Bacillati > Actinomycetota > Actinomycetes > Micrococcales > Promicromonosporaceae > Promicromonospora > Promicromonospora sp. NPDC023805. Next base: position 11,514 of record NZ_JBFAAH010000003.1, read on the forward strand.
TACGTCGCGCCGGTCGTGGCCACCACGTTCGTGTGGCAGGTGGCGCTGAACCCGCAGTACGGCGTGGTGAACGCGTTCGGCACCCAGGTGCTCGGCTGGGAGCACCCGGTCAACTTCCTCTCGTCCGCGCCCACCGCGCTCCTCACGGTCATCGTCTACGACATCTGGCGGTACTTCCCGTTCGCGTTCATGTTCCTCGGCGCGGCACTGACCGGCCTCAGTCGCGAGATCGAGGAGGCCGCAGTGGTCGACGGCGCCACACCGCTGCAGAAGTTCTGGTTCGTGGTCCTGCCCCAGCTGCTGCCCACCGTCGCCTTGCTGGTGCTGTTCCGCATGGTCATGGCGTTCAACGAGTTCGACGACGTCTACCTGCTCACCGGCGGCGCGGCGGGCACCCAGGTGGCGTCCGTGCGGGTGTTCGAGCAGCTCACCGGGTCGAGCGACATCGGAGGCGCGAGCGCGACCGCCGCCGTGATGGCCGTGTTCCTCGGCGTCGCGCTGGCGATCTACCTACGCCTGACGGCCAGGCAGAGGGAGGCGCGATGAGCGCGGTGACAGTCCAGACCAACGTGCTGCGGGTGCTGCGGGTGGTAGTGATCGTGGGACTCGTCGTGGCCACCGTGGTGCCGTTCGTCTACATGCTCTCGCTGAGCTTCGTGCGCATCGACGACCTGCTGCGGGACCCGTTGCGTGTGCTGCCGGCGCTCGACCGGATCACCACCGAGACCTATCGGGAGGTCCTGGCCTCGGAGGAGGACGGCGGGTACGGGTTCGCCCGGTTCATGCGCAATTCCGCGATCGTCGCGGTCGGGGCCTCCGCGCTGACCGTCGTGCTCGTGGTCCCGGCGTCGTACGCCCTGACGCGCCTGCGGTTCGCGGGGCGCTCGCAGGTCTCGTGGCTGTTCCTTGCCGTCTACCTGTTCCCGACGATCATCATCGCGGTGCCGGTGTTCGTCGGGTTCCAGGTGCTCGGGCTGGGGTCGTCCCTGGTGGGCCTGGTGATCGCGTACGTCGCGCTGACCGTCCCGGTCTCCGTGCACATGCTGCGCAACTACCTCTCCGGCATCCCTGAGTCGATAGACGAGGCGGCGGTGATCGACGGCGCCTCGCGCCTCCAGATCCTGACGCGCATCACCGTGCCGCTGGCGATGCCCACGATCATGTCGACGGCGCTGTACTCGTTCATGATCGCGTGGAACGAGTTCCTGTTCGCGCTGCTGTTCCTGTCCGCGAAGCAGGACCTGTGGACGGTGTCGCTCGGACTGACGCGGCTCGCCGACGGGCAGGAGGTGTCGAAGACGGTCCTCATGGCCGGCAGCGTGCTCCTCACGGTGCCGATCGTGCTCCTGTACGGGGTGGCCGAGCGTGCCCTCACCGAAGGGCTGACCGCGGGCGCGGACAAGGGGTAGCGCAGGAGCCGGCTGCGGACGCGTACGCGGGGGCGCAGCCACGTCCGACCGCGGGGCCAGGTTGATGAGTTTCGCAGGTCGGCGTCGGCGGGTGATCTTTCCCCGCTTTACTGAGTTGTGATCAATAGAAGCGTTCCCCAGAGCCCCGACCGCCGGTACGTTCAGCCCAGACGCCCGAGATGACGGGCTTCGTGCTCGCCAACGGCGGCGAGCCCGGCGGTGGCGCCGGTTGGACAAGTTTTTCGCGGGGCGACGGTGCCCGCGGAGCGAGAGGCGAACCGATGACGCAGTTGCACGCATCCCGAACACCACGATCCGGGCCAGGTCCAACGATCATGACGGCGCTCGGCGTGGCCGTGCTGCTCGCCGGCACCATAGTGGTCACGGCCTTCATGCTCATGTTCCATGGCGGGGTCGCTGACGGCGCAGGTCGCCTGGCCGACGGCGCAGGCGACCTGAACGACGGCGTGCAGGCGGACCTGGTCGCCGGCGTCGGCGATCTCGGTGCCGGCGCCGCGGACCTCAACACGGCCGTACAGGACGACGTAGTTCCGGGCGTCGAGAAGCTCGCCGACGGGGCTGGTCAGCTCGACGCCGGTGCCGCCGAGCTTCGCGCGGGTGTGATCAAGCTGCACAACGGATCCAAGAAGATCGCCGACGGCACCGCCGAGACGGCGGAGGACGTGTCCGACCTGGCTGATGCGTCGCTGCTGCTGACCGCAGGCTCGACGAAGCTGAACAACGGCCTCGGTCAGCTGAGCGGTGGTTCGACGAAGCTGAACGACGGCCTCGGGCAGCTGAATGCTGCGGCACCCGAGCTGGCGGACGGTGCCGAACGGCTCGCCGGTGGATCCCTCCTGGTCGCAGCAGGTGTTGCGAAGGTCAACGAGGGTGTCAGCCCGCTCGATGCGGGTGCGCGCCTTCTCGCTTCTGGTTCCGGAGATGTGCGGGACGGCGTCGCGAAGGTGAGCGACGGCGTGACTCCGCTCGATGCGGGCGCGCGCCTGCTGGCGTCCGGATCGCAGGGCGTGGCGGCGGGGGCCGGCCTGGTCGACTCAGCCGCCGGTCAGCTCGCCGACGGTTCCTCGCAGGTCTTCGTCGGCAGCCAGACGCTGAACACCGGGCTGTCGCAGCTGGCCGCGAACAACAGCACCATCCTGGGCGGTGTCTCCGCGCTCCAGGGCGGTGCGGGCAACCTGGCCTCTGGCGCAGCAGCACTGGACGCCGGAGCTGACAAGGTCGCCGGAGGCGCTCAGCAGCTCGACGCAGGCACCCCTGCCCTTGTTTCCGGGGCCGGCGCTGCGGCGGCCGGTGCCAACCAGGTCGCCGACGGTGCCGCGGCCGTGTCCGGCGGTGTCGGTGCCGCGAAGAACGGCGCGAACCAGCTGGCCGCCGGCATCGGAGGTCTGGTCAACGGGGCGCAGAACGTGCAGGGGGGCAACCAGGCCCTTTCGGCGCAGCTGAACCAGCTCGCCGACGCCACTGACGACGCGACGCTCAAGGGGCAGCTCCGGGCGCTCGCCGACTCGGCGGGCAATCTCGCCGCGGGTGCCGGCCAGGTCAAGGATGGGGCGGCTCAGGCGCAGAACGGGGCCTCCGGCCTCGGTTCCTCGCTGGGCACGCTCTCGGCCGGCGCCGCCAATGTTTCCGCCGGTGCGGCCAACGTGGCCGGCGGCACCGCGAAGGTCTCCACCGGGGTGAACCAGGTGGCCGCGGGGATCGGACAGCTCTCGGCCGGTGCGAACGACGTGGCCGGCGGCGCGGAGCAGGTCAAGGACGGCAGCGCTTCCCTCTACGCCGGGTTCGGGCAGCTTGTGCCGGGCGTGGAGAAGTACGTGGCCGGCGTTGGTTCGGCATACGAGGGCAGCACGACCTTGGTCGCGGGTTCAGGTCGGGTCGCCGGTGGCAACGCCGAGCTTGCCCAGAAGACTCCGACCCTGGTCGCGGGCGCTTCGCAGGTGGCTGCCGGTAACGCAGGCCTCGCGGCCGGCACCGGCCAGCTCAAGGGTGGTCTTCCGGCACTGCTCTCCGGTGCCCGGCAGGTCGCCGACGGCAACGCCGACCTCGCGGTGGGTACTGGTCAGCTCAAGGGAGGCCTGCCCACGCTGCTCGCGGGTGCGACACAGGTGGCCGGCGGCAACGCCGACCTGGCGTCGAAGACGCCGGGTCTGGTCTCGGGTGTCGGCCAGCTGCACACCGGCTCCGGGGCGCTCGTCTCCGGCGTCGGCCGGCTGCACACCGGCTCCGGCAAGCTTGTCGACGGCATCATCGAGGTACGCGACCGCGTGGTCCCGAAGGTCGGCAAGTCGCAGCGCCTGGCCGACGGGTCGGTCAAGGTCCGTGACGGGCTCGAGGAAGCTCGAAAGGGCACCCGCACGCTCGTCGACGGCACGGGTGCCCTGGACGACGGCACCCAGAAGCTGGCAGGCGGCGCAGTAACCCTGGCCGACGGCACCCAGCAGCTCGCGGACGGCTCCGCCAAGCTGGTGGACGGCACCACCGAGGTGGCATCCGGCACGGAGCAGGTCTCCGACGGCACCGGCCTCCTGCGCACCAGCGTGGGCGGCTTCCCGGCAGCCGGCATCGGCATCGGCGCCATCGTCGTCGCCGCGCTCGCCGCTCTGGTCGCTATGGCCGGCCTGATCCTGCTGAACCGCCGCCGCGCCTGATCAGCACCGATCACCACGGATCGCCGGGACAGAGCCAACCGCTCCGTCCCGGCGATCTCGTGTCAGGTGATGTTCACAGCTCGGCGAGCATGTTCGCCATCCGGTCGATCTCCGCCATCTGGTCGGCCGCGATGTTGGTCGCCAGCTCGAGGACCCGCTCCTCGCTACCCGACCCGGCGACCTCCTCGCACATGGTGAGCGCACCTTCGTGATGCTTGATCATGCCCTCGAGGAACAGCCTGTCGAACTCGGTCCCTGACGCCTTCTCGAGCGCCGCCATCTCGGCGTCGGTCAGCATCCCGGGCATGTCGTCGGTGTCGTGCCCGTGCCCGGAGGTCCGAGGGCCGGAGCCGTCGCCCGCCTCCGCGGTGAGCGGCACCGTGTACTCGTTCTCCTCCAGCCAGTCGGACATGAGGTCGATCTCGCTGTCCTGCACGACGTCGATCCGGGCGGCGAACTTCTGCAGCTGCTCCGAGTCGCTCCGCTCGGGGACCAGCACGGACATCTCGATCGCCTGCGTGTGGTGCACGATCATGTCGCTCAGGAAGTCGGCGTCGCCCTTCGAGAACTGTGCCTGGGCGGGCGCCCCCTCGTAGTCCTCGGGGGCGATCGTCTCGTTCTTCTCGCCGGGCTTCCCCGGCTGCAGCACTACGGAGCTGGGCGTCGACACCGGTTCCGGCTCGTCGGCCGGCCCGGTGCAACCGGCCAGGCCGAGGGTGAGCGGCATCAGCACGGCGAGGCCGGAAGCGACCGCGCGGAAGCGCGAACGTCGTGCGGTACCTGTCAGCATCTCCACGGGGCGATCCTCTCGTACGTGCTGTCGCGACCGGGTCTCCGGACTCCGACAGTTGTCGGCACGCGACGATCCTGCCAGGCAATTTGTCTCGGCTGTGTAAAAAGAGGGCCCTAGTTTCGTGGTGCTGGGAGAACGCTGTGGGTCAAACTGCCTATACCGACCTAGGAGGTGTGACGCTCTTGCGTCGTCCAATCCTTACCCGATCGCATGTCCGGGGCGCCGCTGCTGCCGCCCTCGCGGCGGCTCTCGCGGCGACGATGCTCGCTGTCGCGGCACCGAGCCTGGCCTCGCCCGGCGACGGTACGGCGGAGGAGTCCGTCGCCGGCACGACCTCGACGTCCTCGGCAGACCCGGACGTACCGCCGGGCGAGACCGAGTCCTCGAAGATCACGCACCTGAGCAACCAGCGCCCGAACGGCGCGCTGCGGAACACGGGCTCGGACCTCGCGTTCCAGGGCAAGTACGCGTTCGCCGGCAACTACGACGGCTTCACCGTCTACGACCTGTCCGACCCGGAGAACCCCGAGCAGGTGGTCCAGGTCCGCTGCCCGGGCGGCCAGAACGACATCTCCGTCCACGAGAACATCCTGATCCTGTCCACGGACGCGTCGCGCAGCAACGACTCGTGCAAGTCGAAGCCGCTCTCCGAGACCAAGAAGGCGGCCTGGGAAGGCATCAAGGTCTGGGACATCTCCAACCCCCGGAAGCCGAAGTACGTCCAGTCCGTCGAGACCTCCTGCGGCTCGCACACGCACTCCTTGGCCCCGTCCCAGAACAAGCGGGACCTGTACGTGTACGTCTCCTCGTACTTCCCGGCCAAGGAGTTTCCGGACTGCCAGCCGCCCCACGACAAGATCTCGATCGTGAAGGTCCCGCTGCGCTCGCCGGAGTCGGCCCGCATCGTCTCGACGCCGAACCTGTTCCCGGGCGGCGGCTACAAGGGTGACCCGGACGGTTGGGCCTCGGAGACGAGCGGTTGCCACGACATCACCACCTACGCCAAGTACGACCTGGCGGCCGGTGCGTGCATGGGCGACGGCATCCTGATGGACATCTCGGACCGTGAGCGCCCCCGGGTGATCGACCGGGTCCGGGACACCGAGAACTTCGCGTTCTGGCACTCGGCTACGTTCAACAACGACGCCACCAAGGTCGTGTTCACGGACGAGCTCGGCGGCGGCGGCCTCGCGACCTGCACCGACGAGTACGCGCCGGAGCTGGGCGCCAACGGTATCTACGACATCAAGCGCAAGCCGTACGGCAAGAAGGACCTCGTCTTCAGGTCGTACTACAAGATCCCGCGCATCAACACGGAGAACGAGAACTGCGTGGCGCACAACGGTTCGCTGATCCCGGTGCCGGGCAAGGACGTGATGATCCAGTCCTGGTACCAGGGCGGCGTCTCGGTGTTCGACTTCACGGACTCCCGCAACCCGCGGGAGCTCGCCTGGTTCGACCGCGGCGAGGGTGTGAGCGGCGGCGGTACGTGGTCCACGTACTACTACAACGGCTACGCCTACTCGAACGACCTCGACATCGGCTTCGACACCTTCGAGATCGCCGACTCGATCGACCGGCAGGCCGAGAAGGTGCGGCTCCGGTCCCTGAACCCGCAGATGCAGGAGTCGTTCGGCCGCTGACGCGTCCGCACAGAAGAACCACGCCGGCTCCGGCGCACCAGGCTGCCCGACGGCGGCGGGCTGCTTTCCGTACGGAAGGTGCCCCGTCTGCCGTCGGGCAGTCTTGCGTCGCTTGGGGCAATTGTCACCACTGTGTAAAAAATCGCCAATAATCCTGGTACTGAGAGGTACCTGTGAGCCACACTGCCTCAACCGATCTAGGAGGTGTGACGCCCGTGCGTCGTCCAACCTTTACCCGATCTCGCGTCCGGGGTGCCACTGGCGTCGCCCTGACAGCGTTCTTCGCTGCGGCGACGGTGGCACTGGCAGGGCCCGTGGCTGCGTCCGCCGCAGAGCCGGACGTGCCGCCGGGCGAGACGCAGTCCTCGAACATGACCCACCTCAGCAACCAGCCCAAGAACGGTGCGCTGCAAGGTACGGGTTCGGACATCGCATTCCAGGGCAAGTACGCGTTCGCCGGCAACTACGACGGCTTCACCGTCTACGACCTGACGGACAAGCAGAACCCCGAGCAGGTCGTCCAGGTGTACTGCCCGGGCTCGCAGAACGACATCTCTGTCTACAAGAACCTGCTGGTGCTGTCGACCGACTCGTCGCGCAGCGACGACTCGTGCGCGTCGACGTCGCTCCCCGCCACCGAGAAGGCGGCCTGGGAAGGCATCAAGATCTGGGACATCTCGAACCCGCTCGCCCCGGAGTACATCAAGTCGATCGAGACGGAGTGCGGCTCGCACACGCACTCGCTCGCCCCGTCGAAGAGCGGCCGCGACCTCTACGCGTACGTGTCGTCCTACTCGCCGAACGCGACGTACCCGGACTGCCAGCCGCCGCACGACTTCGTCTCGATCGTGAAGATCCCGGTGAAGCACCCGACGGCGGCCAAGCTGGTCGCCACGCCGAACCTGTTCCCGGACGGCGGCTACGAGGGTGACCCCACCCGCAGGGCCTCGACGACGAGCGGCTGCCACGACATCACCACCTACGCCAAGTACGACCTGGCCGCCGGCGCGTGCATGGGTGACGGCATCCTGATGGACATCAAGGACCGTGAGCGTCCCCGCGTGATCAGCCAGGTGCGGGACACCGAGAACTTCGCGTTCTGGCACTCGGCCACGTTCAACAACGACGCCACCAAGGTGGTCTTCACCGACGAGCTCGGCGGCGGCGGTCTCGCGACCTGCACCGACGAGTACGCGCCGGAGCTGGGTGCCAACGGCATCTACGACATCAAGCGTTCCTGGTACGGCAAGAAGGAGCTGGAGTTCGCGTCGTACTACAAGATCCCGCGGATCAACACGGCCGCGGAGAACTGTGTCGCGCACAACGGCTCGCTGATCCCGGTCAAGGGCAAGGACATCATGGTCCAGTCCTGGTACCAGGGCGGCGTCTCCGTCTTCGACTTCACCGACTCGGACAACCCGCGCGAGCTCGCGTGGTTCGACCGTGGTGAGGGTGTGAGCAGCGGCGGCACCTGGTCGACGTACTACTACAACGGGTACGCCTACTCGAACGACCTCGGCATCGGGTTCGACACGTTCGACATCGACGACTCGATCGACCGTCGTGCCGAGCGGGTCAAGCAGTACAGCCTGAACCCGCAGATGCAGGAGTCGTACGGCTACTGACCCCTGACCCCACCCCGTCGAGGTAGTCGTCCGTCGAGGTAGACATGCGGCGAGGTAGTCACCCGGTTCGCGCTGGGTGACTACCTCGCCGCAGGTCTACCTCGGCAGGTGGGCTCGACGAAGGGGCTCGGGTTTTCGTCTGAGGGTTTTCCGTGATGGCGCGACCGGGGCTTTGTATGGGAACCTCCCGGACATGACGCCCCAGGACTCGACGACCGAGGAGACCACCCCGCCGTCGGGCAGCGTGCCTGATGCGCGGACGCCGGTGCCGACGCCGGAGTACGGGCTGCGCCGCCGCCTCCGGCTCATGGGCGCGGTGCTCGCCGGCGGGCTCGCCGTCGTGCTGGCCCTGCTGCTCTGGCTGGGCGTGCTGGTCCCGGCCAAGCAGAAAGCCGCAGGCTACTCGGACGCGGACGCCACCTACGCCGCCGTCGCGATCGAGCACAACGCGCAGGCGGTGCAGCTGACGGCGCTCGCCCCCGGCCGGTCCACCGACGACGAGGTGCTCGCCCTCGCGGTCGAGGTGGGCGAGGCCTCGGCGGGCCGGGTCGAGGACCTCGCCGCATGGCTCGAGGCGCGGGACATCCCGGTGCCGGTGGCCGGCCGGGAGGCGCTCGCGCTCGCCGCGGACGGCCTGGATACCGAGCTGCCCGACGACGGCAGCGGGCCCCGGGCCGGCGCCACCGCACACTCGCACGAGGGCGGGAGCCACGGCATGCTCACCGACGAGCAGGTGAACGGGATCGCCGCGCTCCACGCGCAGGATTTCGACATCGCGCTGCTGGCCGCGCTCGTCGAGCACCACTACGGCGGGCTGCAGCCGGCCGACAAGGAGATCACCGAGGGCGAGGACGCCGAGGCGAAGGCGCTGGCTCAGGCCGAGGCCGACGCGATCCGCGTCGAGGTGGAGGACGTCCGCGACGCGCTCGCGGGCATCGGCGGCCCAGGCTCCAACGACGGTTCCGGCTCGTAGCCGAGCCGGAACGGGTCAGGGCGCGGTGACGAAGATGTCGAACAGCTCCGGGTGGTGGCCGTGCACCAGGACGGCGAACACGACGGCGTCGAACAGCAGGTGCACCGCCACGACGTAGCTGAGCGACTTGAACTTCGCGAAGATCCAGCCCTGGACCAGCGCGAACGGCACGGTGAGCAGCGGGCCCCACTCGCGGTAGCCGAGCTCCCACAGGAACGACACGAAGATCATCGACTGCAGCAGGTTGGCCTGCCACATCGGGAAGTGCTTGCAGAGCAGGGCGAACACCACGCAGATGAAGAACAGCTCGTCCCAGATGCCGACGGCGTTCACGCCGACGAAGAGCCGCCAGATGTCGCTGGTCCCTTCGAGGTCCGGCCAGTTCAGGTAGGCGCCGGAGCCGAGGAAGTAGAACGGCAGCAGCACGTACCCGAGCGCCACGACGGCGGCCAGGTAGACCCACTGCCCGCGGGTCCAGCGGCGCCCGGTCAGCACGGGGAACTGGATGGTGTCCTGCTTCAGCACGAACCGGGACAGCGCCCACGGCACGAGCACCGACCCGCCGAGGGCCAGGGTGAAGCGCAGCATCCCGGCGTCGGACAGGTCCGCCTGCAGCGAGATCATCGAGATGATCCCCATGCCCACGCCGATCAGCGCCAGGTCGCGGCCCAGCGCGCGGTCGGCCCACAGGCCCAGCGCTATACCCAGCACCAGCGGCAGGTAAGCGATCGGCCGGATGTGGATGGCGAAGAGCAGGATCGCCGACGCCGAGACGAGGAAGGCGGCGGTGAGGCGCGCCGGGGCGACCAGCGAGGCGGGCAGGGTGAGGGTCACGGGGACGAGGCTCCCACACGAACGGGGTGCGTTGTCGACGTCCGGCCTGGTTCTTCGCGTTCCGGGACAACTAGAGTCAGTGCGTAGTAACGATTTCATCCAGGTTCCGGCCCCCAGACGGGCCGGCCACCCCGGCAAGGAGGCCGTCGTGCGCTCACCCGAGCACGTTGAGCTGGTTCGGAACAATCCGGACCTCCCCCCGGTCGCGGTCATCGACCGCAGACCGATGACTCCCGGCAAGAAGCTGATCTTCGCGGTGATCGGGCTGGTCGCGGCGGTCGCGTGGGCCCTCGTCGCGTTCGTGCGCGGCGAAGCGGTCAACGGCGCCTACTTCGTCGTCGCCGCCGTCGGCACGTACGTGGTCGCGTACCGCTTCTACGCGCGGCTGATCGAGTACAAGGTCGTGCGCCCGCGGGACGACCGCGCCACCCCCGCCGAGGAGCACGAGAACGGCAGGGACTTCGCACCCACGGACCGTCGCGTGCTGTTCGGCCACCACTTCGCCGCGATCGCCGGTGCTGGCCCGCTGGTCGGCCCGGTGCTCGCCGCGCAGATGGGCTACCTGCCCGGCACGCTCTGGATCATCATCGGCGCGGTCCTGGCGGGCTGCGTCCAGGACTACCTCGTCCTATGGCTGTCCACGCGACGCCGCGGCCGCTCGCTCGGCCAGATGATCCGCGACGAGATGGGCCGCGTCGGCGGCGCCGCCGGCCTGATCGGCGTGTTCGTCATCATGATCATCATCCTGGCCGTCCTCGCCCTCGTCGTGGTCAACGCCCTGGCCGAGTCGCCGTGGGGTGTGTTCTCCGTCGGCATGACCATCCCGATCGCCCTCTTCATGGGCGTCTACCTGAGGTTCATCCGCCCGGGCCGGGTGTCCGAGGTCTCGGTGATCGGCGTGGTGCTGCTGGTCCTCGCGATCGTGGCGGGCGGCTGGGTGGCCGATACCACCTGGGGCGCCGAGATGTTCACGCTCGAACCGGTGACGGTGGCCTGGCTCATCGTGGGCTACGGGTTCCTCGCGTCCGTGCTGCCGGTGTGGCTGCTGCTCGCGCCGCGTGACTACCTGTCCACGTTCATGAAGGTGGGCACCATCGTGCTGCTCGCCATCGGCGTGCTCATCGCGCAGCCCGCTGTGCAGGCCCCCGCCGTGTCGAGCTTCGCGATAGAGGGCAACGGGCCCGCATTCGCCGGATCGCTGTTCCCGTTCCTGTTCATCACCATCGCGTGCGGTGCGCTGTCCGGGTTCCACGCCCTGATCTCGTCCGGCACGAGCCCGAAGCTGGTCGAGAAGGAGAGCCAGCTCCGGCTCATCGGCTACGGCGGCATGCTCACCGAGTCGTTCGTGGCGATCATGGCCCTGGTCACCGCCATCTCCATCGACCAGCACCTGTACTTCACGATGAACGCTCCCGGTTCGCTCACGGGTGGGGATCCGGCAACCGCGGCGGACTACGTGAACGGCCTCGGTCTGGGCGGGACGCCCGCAACGGCCGCCGACATCCAGGGCGCCGCCGACGCCGTCGGCGAGGAGTCGATAGTCTCCCGCACCGGCGGTGCGCCGACGCTCGCGTTCGGCATGTCCCAGATTCTCGGCTCGTTCCTGGGCGGCGCCGGCATGCAGGCGTTCTGGTACCACTTCGCGATCATGTTCGAGGCGCTCTTCATCCTCACCACCGTCGACGCCGGTACGCGCGTCGCCCGCTTCATGCTGTCCGACACGCTCGGTAACCTCGGCGGCCCGCTGCGCAAGTTCCGTGACCCGTCCTGGCGGGTGGGCGCGTGGATCTGCTCGATAGTGGTGTGCGGCCTGTGGGGCGCGATCCTGCTCATGGGCGTGACCGACCCGCTGGGCGGCATCAACTCGCTGTTCCCGCTGTTCGGCATCGCGAACCAGCTGCTCGCCGCCATGGCCCTCGCCCTGGTCACGGTGGTGGTGGTCAAGAAGGGCTATCTCAAGTGGGCGTGGATCCCCGCCGTCCCGCTGGTGTGGGACCTCGCGGTGACCATGACGGCGTCGTACCAGAAGATCTTCTCGCCCGAGCCGAGCCTCGGGTTCTGGGCGAACCACAACGCGTTCCGCGAGGCGCGGGAGGCGGGCGAGACGTCGTTCGGGACCGCCGCCGACACGGCTGCGATGGACGCCGTCATCCGCAACACGTTCCTGCAGGGCACGCTGTCCATAGTCTTCGCGCTGCTCGTGCTGACCGTCGCGCTGGTGGCGCTGTGGGTGTGCGTCAAGGCGATCCGGGCCGGCGGCCTGCCGACCAGCGAGGAGCCGGACTCGCAGTCGGCGATGTTCGCGCCGTCCAGCCTCGTGCCCACCGACGCCGAACGGGAGGTGGCAGCCCAGTGGACCGCCTACTACGAGGAGAACCCGGACAAGCTCCGGACGGGGACGCACGCGTGAGCTCGCACCCGGTAGCGGGTCGGACGGCGGACGGCGGCGGCGTGCTCGCCGTCGTCCGCCGGGGCTGGCGCGCACTGGCCTGGTACGTCACCGGGGTGCTGGGCGAGAGCGACTACCCGCGGTACGTCGCACACCTGCGTCGTGTGCACCCGGACGCCGCCGTGCCGACCGCGCGGGAGTACTGGCGCGATCGGTACGCGGAGCAGGATGCCAATCCGGGCGCGCGCTGCTGCTGACGCGTCGCCGGCCTCCGCTGGTCGATCTTGTCCCGACAAGCTCGACCAGCGGGGGTCGACCAGCGGGGCCTAGGTCAGGTGGTCGAAGTCGCCTCGGGTCCAGGCCGCGTGGCGGTCGGCGGAACGCAGCACGATCTCGCGCGCGTCGACGGGGATGACACCCCGGAAGTTGTTGTAGAGCCTGTCGAACTCGAACCGCCCCACGTGGTGCGCGACCCGCTGGACCACGGGCCCCGACAGCGGGAGCCGGTTCGGGTAGCTGCGCATGAAGGAGACCGACGTCCGGTCCGGGTTGGCGAAGATCGTGTCGCCGCTCAGCAGCACGCCCTTCCCTGACGCACCCGCCGACCAGTGCGCCACCGAGGAACCCGGGAAGTGCCCGCCCGGCTGGCTCAGGGTCACACCGGGCAGGATCTCCCGGTCGCCCTTCCACAGCTCGACGGCGTCGTCGGACCGGGCGAGCCAGCCGGCGTCGGCCTCGCTGACCAGGATCGGGACGCCGTCGAGCCGGCGGCTCCACTCGACCTGCACCCCGTACATGTGCGGATGGCTCGCCACGATGTACGCCAGCCCGCCCAGGCCCCGGACCGCGGCGACCGCCGCGTCGTCCACATAGCCCGGGACGTCGAACAGGAGGTTCCCCCGAGCCGTCCGGACGATCTTCGCGGTGGGCCCGATACCGACGTCGGGCACGGTGGTGAGGCCGAACAGGTCGGGCTCGAGCTCCTCGACGGCGATGCTCTGCCCCTCCGCCGCGAGCTCCTCCAGCGTGGTCCAGTGCTGCCCGTCGGCGGGCACCCACTGGCGTTCGTCCGCGCAGACGGCACACACCTCGGGCCGGGACTCGTGCTCCACGCCGCACGTGCGGCAGATCCAGAACGCCATCGTCAGGTCTCCTTCGTCGGGCCGGTGCCGCATCGCTGCGGCGGCGCTGCTCCGTCACGATGCGCCCGCGCAGTGGTCGTGTCCAGCAAATCCTTGTCGGTCGCGAAGACTTTCGGTCGCTCGTCCGGCGTGGCGTACCGGTGTGTCGAAATGTGAATCGTTTCAGATTTCTCCCGGGTCTGGCGCGGGCGGGGTGAAATCCATACGCTCGTGACCACGTGGGCTTACAACGTTGTAGGCCGCCGTTCTCAAGGAGGAGTGACCATGGCACCAACGTCACGGCGCCGCCCGCGGCTTCTCGCCGCAGGAGTCGCAGCACTGTCAGTAGTCGTCTCCCTGCTCGCCGCGCCCGGGGTCGCGGCCGCACCCACCGGAACGGCGGCCGGTACCGCGGCCCGCACGGCGGCCAGCGGCACGACGGCGGTCGCGGCACCCGCTGCCGCCTGCGGCGACGGCGCCGATGCGCTCGTCACCGGAAGCCAGTCGTCCGGGTTCACGACTGCGTATCGCGGCCGGACGGTCTACCAGGGTTCGAGCTACGTCGACGCAATCAGGCGGGGCATCAGCGCGCTCACACCGGGCCGCACCAGCCAGGAGAAGGTGTCGGTCATGGCCAGCGCCTGGATCGGCAACAACGCCATCGACCTCCCGAGCCACACGTCGTTCGAGGTCTGCGGCACGCTCGATACCGGTTACGTCGCGGGACGGGGCGCGATCCAGGCGGTAGGGGTCGAGGACGTGTCCATCCCCTACCTGAAGATCACCGGGGCACCGTACTTCGCCCTGCGCTTCGCCGACGTGCACGGTCTGCACCTCGGCCAGATCGACATGCGGACGACCCGGGGCATCGGCATCCGCTTCGAGCGTGACCTGCCCGGCAGCACGAACGTGCGCATGGACTCGGTCTACGCCTCCGGCGTGCCGGGGCACGCGATCGAGACCTGGCACATCAACGGCCTCACGATCGGCACCGTCACCGCGCGCAACGTCGGCGAGTCGGGGCTGCTGATCCAGGGCACGAGCAACGCCACCATCGGGACTGTCGACGGCGACAACGTGGCCACGGGGACCGGCTACGCCACCTTCCGCATGGCCAACGCCAACGGGCCGAACATCACGGTGAACCGCGTGAAGTCGCGCGGCGGCGGCCGTGGCGTGTTCTGCGTGTCGAACTCGCGGGGAGCGCGGATCAACTCGGTAGACCTCGCGAGCAACGGCAACAACTCGATACTCATCGAGAACTGCTCGGACATCACCATCGCCGGCGGGACCGTCAACGGAGGCGGCGAGGTGCGGCTCGCCGCGCGTACGGAGTTCCCCAACAACCGGAACATCCACATCACGCTCCGCGTCGACAACACCTCGGTGCGGGAGTCGCCGTGCGGCGAGAACACGACCTGGAGCCTCACCGGGAACGGCTCCCGCAACATCTGCTGACCCCGCCCGGGGCGGTGGGACGAGAACGGGGTTGTGTTCCGGTGAGGGCCCGGACGGAACACAACCCCGTTCTCGTCTTGTCGTCTCCGCCTTCAGGTGGAAGCGGTCGGGGCTCGCATTTCCTAGGCTGGGGGCATGTCCGATGCTCCATCCCCGCCCGACGTCCCGCCGCCCGGCGCCCGGCAGCCCGACCTGTCGCGCGCCGCGACGTCCCGTTCCGCCGAGGGCGTCGCCGGTCGCGCGCTCGACTGGTTCGGCGTCGACTCCGACTGGGAGCGGGTTCCCGCCGGCCGTGACGCGTATCGCAGGGACCTGCTGCTGGGTGCGGGGTTCGCCGTGCTCGCGGCGGTCTCGATCGAGCTGGGCCGCAGCATGGGCATCTTCGAGGAGGTGACGGAGCCCCTGTGGCTCGTCTACCTTCTCGGGGTGGTCAGCACCATGCCGCTGGCGTGGCGCCGCCGCTACCCGCTGGTGTCGCTCGTGCTCGTGTACGGGTCCTTCCTCGGGATCGGCCTCACGATCCCTGCGATCACCGTGCTCATGCCGATGCAGGTCATGTACTTCGTCGCGCTGTTCACGGCGGTCGCCTGGGCGCGGGACCGGCGGGCGATGCTCGTTGTCGTCAGCGCGTGCGTCCTGGTGATGTTCACGTGGCTGATCTGGATGTTCGCGTTGCAGCAGGGCATCGAGACGCTCCTCGAGGAGTTCCCGACCCGCGCGGACTGGCCCGGCCTGATCGACCCGTACCTCGCGAACAGCGCCTACCAGTTCATCATCAACATCGCGTTCTTCGGCGGCGCGGTGGTGGCGGGGCAGATGCGGTGGAACGCGGCGTTGCGTCGGCGGCAGCTCACCGACCAGGCGGTCACCATCGAGAAGCAGGCGGTGGCCCTCACCGACCAGGCGATAGTCGCCGAGCGGGTGCGGATCGCGCGCGAGCTGCACGACGTCGTCGCGCACCACGTGTCGGTGATCGGCATCCAGGCGGCCGCCGCCCGGCGGGTCCTGAACCGCGACCCGGCCCGTGCGGCGGAAGCGCTCCTCACCATCGAGCGTGAGTCCCGCGAGGGCGTCGCGCAGATGCGGAACCTGGTCGGCACGCTCCGTTCGGTGCCGGACGCCGGTGGCACGGGCTCGTCGTCCGGGCCGGACGGCGCAGGTTCCCGGGCGCCCGAACCGGGCCTTGCCGACCTCCCGGCCCTGACCGCCGCCGACCACGACGGCCTGGACACCACGTTCCGCCAGGTCGAGGAGCCCGCGGGCGCCGCAGCTGACGTGCCGGACCCGATGGGACTCAGCCTCTACCGAACCGCCCAGGAGGCGATGGCGAACGTGCGGAAGCATTCGACCGCCCGGTCCGCGACGGTCACGCTGCGCGTGGTCCGCCGCCCGGAGACGCAGGCGGGGCAGCGGTTCGAGCACGGCTTCGCCGAGGTGGAGGTGCTGGACGACGGCCGTCCGCGCCACGGGACGTCCGGCTCCGGCCTGGGGCTGCTGGGCATCCGGGAGCGGGTCGCCACGCACCAGGGGATGGTCGAGATCGGGCCACGCGCGACGGGCGGGTACCGCGTCCGGGTGCGGCTGCCGCTGCCCGCGCCGGGTCCGGGCGTGGTTCCGGTACCTCCCACGGCCTCCGCGCGGCAGACGGCGGCTCCGGCCGAAGCCTTGTCCGTGGCCCGGACGGAGGTCGTCGGATGACGCGCGTGCTGCTGGTCGACGACCAGGCGCTGGTCCGTTCCGGCTTCTCGCTCATCCTCTCGGTGGAGGACGACTTCGAGGTGGTCGGCGAGGCGGGCGACGGCGCCGCGGCGATCGAGCTGGCCCGCGCCCTGCGGCCCGACATCGTGCTGATGGACGTCCAGATGCCTGTCATGGACGGTATCGAGGCCACACGTCGGATCGTGGCGGAGGACCTCGCGAAGGTGCTGGTCCTGACGACGTTCGACCACGACGAGTACGTCTTCGACGGGCTGGCGGCGGGGGCCTCCGGGTTCCTGCTCAAGAACTCCGACGCGGAGCACCTGGTCGAGGCCGTGCGGACGGTGGCGGCCGGTCATGCGCTGCTCGCGCCGCAGATCACGCGACGGGTGATCGAGCAGATGGTCGCGGGGGAGCGGCAGCCGCCGTCCGAGCGGAGATCGCTGGTCGAGCCCGTCGGTACCCACACCGCGAGGCAGCAGATGGCGGCCCCGGCCGGCCTCGCTCTCCTGACACCGCGCGAGCGCGAGGTCCTGGAGCTGGTGGGTACCGGGCTCTCGAACGCGGAGATCGCCTCGACCCTGTACCTCGGCGAGGCGACGGTGAAGACGCACGTCTCGAACGTGCTCTCCAAGCTGCATGTGCGGGACCGGGTGCAGGCGGTCGTCCTGGCCCACCGCGTGGGCCTGGTCTGAGCGGGAATGGTCGCTGCCGTCGCCCATATGTCATCGACCGCCGACACCTACGCCGATGTCACCGACCGCCGACATCCGCTTTGAGTGAATCGGATATATATCCCTTTCCTGGCAGCATGGGAAAGGGGTCAGAGAAGCGAGGCCCTGGGGAAAGGGCTTCGCTTCTCTGCGTTGTGATACACCGGTGAGACTTCAGAAAACCGGACTATTCGGTCGGTTCCGTGGAAGGCTCAGGTGAAGGCTCGGTCGACGGGTCCGGAGAAGGATCGGTCGAGGGCTCCGGCGAAGGCTCGACGGTCGGCTCCGGAGTCGGCTCCGTCGGCGGCTCGGTCGGCTCCTGCGTCGGCGGGTCCGTGGGCTCCTGCGTCGGCGGGTCGGTCGGCTCCGGCGTGGGAGTCGGCGTCGGCGTCGGGGTCGGCTCCGGGGTGGGAGTCGGCGTCGGCGTGGGCTCCGGCGTGGGGGTCGGCGTAGGTGTCGGCGTCGGCGTGGGGGTCGGCGACTGCGTCGGCGGCTTCGTCGTCGGTGGGCGCGAGGGGTTGCTGGGGGGTGTCGGCCGAGAACCGTTGCCGAGGTCGATCCCGGGCAGCGGCGCCATCGTGAAGCCGCTGTTCGGCTGGTCAGGCGGCGAATCGGCCATGTGCCGGGGAACGTACGTCGACGCGGCCGGCGGCGTGTACGTGAACCGGTTCTGCCCGGTGCGCGTACGCACGTCGACCGTGCCGTTCTCCCCCTGGCTGGACATGGCCTCGCGCTTCACCATCATCGGCGGCAGGCCCTGCAGCGCATCGGGCACAGCAGGTGCGGCCGTCGTGTCCCGGTCCTGGTCCGGTCCTGGCGGCTGCACGGCTACGGCACCCATGATTCCCGCCGTCAGCACGAAGGCTGCGGTTGTCCCTGTGACGATCAAACGCTTGCGCACGCTCAGCTCCCCCTGCGGGTTCAGATACTGCGTTGTGCCCTCTGTCGTGACGGTCCGTTCCCTCTGTACCGGACCGCAAAAACATCCTCCGGAGTGGAATGCTCATTCCTCCGTGGACGGGCTGACGAACCATTCAGCGCCACTCTCGTTCTCGTAACGCTCCGGATGGGACAATACGTGGCAGAACGCCATCGGCAACTGGTACGTGTAATACCAGGTCAATGGGTATGTGGATGCAGGTGCACAGACCGCGGTCAGCCGAATGTCACAAGCTCGGCAACTCGAAATGCCGATCTTCTGCCGCTTTGCCGACCACGTCAGCGGGCGGCACCCGCCGGGAGGCGGAGGGGGTTCCGCCTTGCGGTGGATCCCCCTCCCACGTCGCGGCCATAGCGTGACTGCCATGAGCGATCTGGAGGTGCGGGACCTGACCCGCGTGTTCGTGTCGGGCGGCGCGCCCCGGCGAGCGGTGGACGGCGTCAGCTTCACGGCGAGGTCGGGCCTGCTCACGGGGTTCGTGGGGGCCAACGGCGCGGGCAAGACGACGACCATGCGGATGATCATGGGAGTGCTCGCGATCACGAGCGGTGAGGTGCGGTTCGGCGACGAGCCGGTCACGCGGCACGACCGCCGCGAGTTCGGGTACATGCCGGAGGAACGCGGCCTCTACCCGAAGCAGCCCGTGCTGGACCAGCTCGTCTACCTGGCGCGTCTGCGGGGCATCGCGGCTCCGGTCGCGCGCCGGGAGGTGTTGGAGCACCTCGACCGGCTGGGGCTGGCGGACCGCGCGAAGGAGCACGTGGAGAAGCTGTCGCTCGGCAACCAGCAGCGCGTGCAGATCGTCGCGGCGATCATGGGACAGCCCAAGGCGCTCGTCCTGGACGAGCCGTTCAGCGGCCTCGACCCCGCGGCGGTCGACGCAATGGTCGACCTGCTGCGGGAGCACACGCGGCGCGGGGTGCCCGTGCTGTTCAGCTCGCACCAGCTCGACCTCGTCGAGCGCCTCTGCGAGCGGCTCGTCATCCTGGGCGGGGGCAGGCTCCTCGCGGACGGCACACCCGACGGCCTGCGCGCCCAGGGCGTGACGAGGCACCGGCTGGTCCTGTCGGGCGACGCGGGCTTCGTCCGCGGCGTGCCGGGCGTCCTGGCAGTGGATGTGGACGGCGCGTCCGCGCTGGTCGAGGTGGACGACGCCGCCGCGGCCACGCGCCTCCTGTCCGCGGCCCTGGAGCGGGGCGCCGTCCAGGAGTTCTCCCCAGTGCGGCCGACTCTGGCCCAGATCTACCGTGAGGTGACCGCGTGAGCCGGAGCGGAGCCGCAGACTCACGCGGCAGAGGAGATGGCATGAAGAACGCATGGATGCTGGTGGCGACCCGCGAGGTAGTGGTGCGGGCGCTCAACAAGGGGTTCCTGATCGGCCTGGTGGTCAACGTCGTCATGATCGGCGGGCTGATCGGCTTCACGTCCTACATGGACGGCCGCACCGAGTCGTTCGACGTCGCGGTGGTCGCGGGGGACGAGCCCGCGGCGACCGCGCTGGAGTCCGCCACCGGGACCGCGGCCTCGGACGACCAGGACATCGAGCTGAACGTGGTGCGCGTGGACTCCGCCGCAGCGGCGGAGGCGGCGCTCGAGGACGAGACCGCCGACGCCTGGCTCAGCTCCGGCGACGGCGAGGCCGGCGGCTGGACCCTCTCCGGGTGGCGGGAGCCCGACAGCGACCTGGCCGCGCTGGTCGGGTCCACGGTGCGCGACCAGGTGATGGCCGGCCGGGCGGACGCCGCCGGGACCACCGTCGATGCGCTCACGGCCGGCAGCGACATCGAGACGGAACGCCTCGACGGCAACCCGGTGGACCCGCAGATCGTGTTCGTGGCCGGGTTCGTGCTCGCGTTCCTGTTCTTCATGGGGGCCGTCGGGTCGGGCTCGATGATCGCGGGCAGCGTGATCGAGGAGAAGCAGTCCCGGCTGGTCGAGATCATCGCCACCGCCGTGCCGCTGCGGCAGCTGCTCGCGGGCAAGATCATCGGCAGCTCGGTGATCGCGCTGGCGCAGAACCTCCTGCTCGCCGGAGTGGGGCTCATCGGCGCCTCGTTCACCGATCTCTCGGCGATCCTGCCCGCGATGTCGGCCACGATGATCTGGTTCGTCGTCTTCTTCACCGTCGGGTTCGTCGCCGTGGCCGCCCTGTACGCGGTGGCGGGCTCGCTCGCGTCGCGCACCGAGGACCTCCAGTACACGACCAGCCCGCTGATGATGCTGATCCTTGGCGTGTACGTGGTGACCTTCTCGGCCGACGGCATGCTGGAGCGCGTCCTGTCCTACATCCCGCCTGCGTCCATCGTGTCGATGCCGGTGCGGGTGCTCAACGGCGACGCGCTCTGGTGGGAGCCGCTCGTCTCGCTCCTCGTCCTCCTGCTGACCACGCTCGGCGCGGTGCTCCTCAGCGAGCGCGCCTACCGCGGGGCGCTCATGCAGACGGGTGGCCGGGTCAGCTGGAAGGCGGCCATGACAGCGGACCGGGGCACTACCCTCGGGGCGTGACCGAACGCACTCAGCAGGACGACACCGGGAACGGGACCCCCGATCCGTCGAAGGTCCAGACCTTCGAGCTCATCGACGAGGTCCCCCGTGCCTCCGACGGCCCGGACAGCGAGGCCCCGGACGGCGACGACTCCGCCGCGCAGGAGCCGGACGCCGAAGCCGACGAGCCGGCTCCTCGCGAGCCCGGTCGGGCGGCGCTCGCGCTCGCGAGCGCCCGGGCCGCCGTCGGGCGGAACGTGCGGCGTGGTGGGTCGGCCGTCCGATGGCGGCTGCCCACCACCCGGCGCGGCAAGGTGCTGCTGGTCGGAGGCGTGGTGTCCGTCGTCGTGCTGGCTGTGGCGGCCGGGGTGCTGGTGGACGCGCGGCTGCGTGAGCAGGCGCTCCTCGCGACCCCGGCGGGGGTGCGTGACCTGGAGGTGAAGCCCACCGAGCAGTGGTCGATAGACCTCCAGAACCCGATCGGCTCGACGCTTGTCGAGATGCCGGGGGTGCTCGCGATCGCCGGTGACGCGAAGGTCCAGGGTGTGGACCCGGCGTCGGGCGAGGTGCTGTGGACCGTCGACCTCGAGGAGGACCTGAGCTGCGGTCCGTCGGCGCTCCTCGGCATCGGCGAGCCGTCGACCCAGGAGCCGGCAGACCCGCTCGTCTGCGTCACGTCCTCCGGTGAGGGCGACGAACGCGAGCAGAGCGTCACGGTCATCGAGGCGGACGGCGCCACGCGGAGCCGGGAGCTCGACCCCGGGGCCGACGTCGTCCCCGTCGCCGGCGGTGGTCTCCTCCACTTCGAGATCGCGGGCGGCAAGACGGAGCGGCGTCCAGTGGTGGTCGACAAGCTGGGCGCTCCCCACCTTCCGAAGGCCTTCGTCGGACCGGATCTGACGGTCGGTGTCGAGGACGCCGCGACGGGTACGGAGCGGTGGAGCGACACCCTGACGTTCGGGTCTCCGCGGCCCGACAGCTGCATCACCTATGACGAGGCCGGCGCGCCGGTTCTCGACGTCGCCGGCGCGCTGGGCTGGGACCTGCACGGCGACGTGCTGGAGGTCCAGGGCTGCGGTGTCTCGGGGGCCTTCCGGCTCGACGGCACCCGGCTCGACGACCCGAAGGACACGGAGGACCCGCCCGCCGACGGCGTGGACACGGCTTCGTTCCTGTCCCTGCCTGGCGGCGCCTGGGTCGGTCCGGATACGGCGGCCACCGACGCCGCGATGGCCAACGACGTGGTGCACCTGGCGGACGGAGCCGCCGTCAACCTCGACGGTCACGTCCTCGTGCCATGGGCCACCGACGGGCGCGATCCGGGACTCGTGCTGGAGCGGGTAGGCGTGCGCACGCAGGCCAGGTCCACGTCCGACGACGATGCCGGGGCGCTGCTCTGGTCCGCGCCGCAGCTCAGGGCCACGACGCTGCTGGCTGAGGTGTCCGGTACCGCCGTCGTCCTGGACGAGCAGGGGGTGGTCCGTGCCATCGACCTCGGCACGGGCGCAGACCGCTGGACCCTCGCCCCTGAGACGCTCTCGTTCGACGACATGGCCTGGGCTGCGGAGTCGTCGATCTTCGGGGCCTACACGGACGGCGACACCCTGCTGCTCCCGGTGAGCGCGGACCCGAGCGGCGAGGCCTCCGGGCTGCGGCTGCTCGCCCTGGACCTCCGGGACGGATCGGTGCGCTGGGAGCTCGAGCAGGAGACCCCGTACACGCAGCTCATCAGCGTCGACGGTCATCTGGCGCAGGTCACGCAGCATGGTGTGGTGGGTCTCGGCTGATCACGTACGGGGTAGCTGATCTCGCAGGTCACGCGGGTAGGCTCCCGCCATGCCACGGCCCGCCAAGCAGGAGTCCGTAGTCTTCGACCTGGTCGAGGAGAACGGGTCGGACGGTGACGCGTACGACGACGCGAACGGTGCTGCGGACCGTGCTGCGGGAGTGGTCGGCGGGGGACCGCACGTCCCCGCCGAGCCCCGTCCCGGGCTGCTGGTCAGGCTCTCGCGGTTGTCGCGCCGGACCTGGGTGCTCACCGCCGCGGCGGTCGCGATCGGCGTCGTGACGGTCACGGCGGTCGACCTGGTGCGGGACCACCGGCGTGCGGAGCTGATGCGCACCTCGCCGGTGGGTGTGGAGTCCCTCGCGGACCCGCCGCCCCAGACCTGGGCGGTGCGGTTCGACACACCGGTCGAACAGGACGAGGGCATGCCCATGGACCAGCAGCTGGTGATCATGGACGGGCTGCTCGTGGTGCCCCCGACCAATGCGCAGAGCTACTGGGTGGACCCCGCGCCGGGGCCCGGCGGGCCCGTCCCGCCGGGTTTCGAGGAGGTGGTGGCCATCGATCCCGCATCGGGCGGGGTGGCCTGGCGGGTCCCGCTGGGCGAGCGCCCCACCTGCGGACCCACCGGCAACGACGCGTCGACGTCGACCGAGGTGCTGGTCTGCGTGCAGGGTGGGGCCGACGCGCGTGAGGTGCTGGCCATCGCCCCGGACGGAAGCACCACTACGCGGTCCGCGGAGCTTGCCGAGGGCGAGCACGTGTTCCCGGGCCCGGATGGGACGGCGGTGCGAGCGGTCCGGACCGGCGATCCGGCAGGGGAGGTGGAGTGCGACGTGTCGGGCACCTGCTCGTCCGGGTACCTGGCCCCCGGCCGGGATGTGCGTCTGACCGCGGAGGACGCCGGGACCGGCGCGGAACGCTGGACGAGCATCGTCGAGTTCGACCCGATGAACTCGATGAACTGCAAGGGGGACGTGGTGACCGTCAGTGCGGGGGCCGAGACGGTGGTCGTCGACGGGTGCGGCGTGTCGGCGACGTTGTCCGCGTCGGGAGTACGGCTCGATCTGGCGGGCGGCGGAGGCCTGACCGCACCGGCGTGGGTCACCGAGATCGGTCCCGGCCGCTTCGCGGTGGAGGCAGAGTGGCTGGGCACGACGGTCGTCGACGGGACCGGCAAGACCCTGCAGACCCTGGACGGCTCGATGCGGACCGAAGCGACGTCGCCCGACGCGCCCGCCGACCTGTGGTTCGTCAAGACGACCACCGAGGCGTGGGGGTTCGAGGCGGTGCGCGAGGACGGGTCAGTGGCCTGGTCGGAGCGCTACGGGCAGAGCGTGCTGCTCGCGGGGCGGGACGTGGTGGTGGTGAACCGCGGGAACCGGGTGGTGGGCCTGGAGCGGATCACCGGCGCGGAGCTCTGGAGCTGGAGCAACGACGACCTGACCGAGATGATCCCGTTCCGGACCCTGACCGATGGCGAGACGGTGGCCCTCGAGTACCTGTCGCGGGACGGTTCCTCCGATGGGCTGCTCGTCACGCTCGACCTGGACACCGGCAAGCAGCTCTGGCACATGCCGATGACCGGCCCGGCGATCGCTGTCGGCGGGCACCTCGTGGAGCTCACCCCGGAGGGCGTGCGCGGCCTCGGGTGATCTCCGCCTGACCCGGCTGGTCCGTGCGGCGCCCGGCACTACGCTCGGCCGCATGGCGCGCGACCCGGACGAGGGTGATGCGTTCGTCTTCGACCTGGTCGACGACGACGCGGCCGCTGGCGACGTGCCGACGGGCCCTGCCGGATCAGGCGGGACGCCCGATGCCGGGCTCGCGGCGGCCGACCCTTCGGCGTCGGGCAGCCCGGGGCGCAAACGGCGCGCCACCGCGCAGACCGCGGCCGTCCTGGCGATAGTGCTCGGGACCGGGCTCGCCGTCGAAGGCATCCGCGACCACGCGCGGATCGAGCGGATGCGCGACATCCCAGGGGGCGTCGCCGACCTGTCGGCACCCCTGGAGGAGACGTGGGTGTGGGACGGCACGGTGGGTTCCGGCGAGAGGTCCACCGCCGACGTCGTGGTGCTCGGCGATCTGCTGGCGTTCAGGTCCGACGACGGGCTGGTCGCGCTGGACCCGGCCACGGGTCGGGAAGCCTGGACCGTGCGGCTCCGCGGGAACGCGGACTGCGGTCCGATGGTCTCGCCGGCCTGGACCGATCCGGCGTCGGCTGCGCTGGTGTGTCTGCAGGGGACCGGGAACGGCGCCGAGCGCGAGGTGGTCGCCGTGGGGCCGGGCGGCGCGACGGCGGCCCCGCGTGTCCTCGACGCCGCCGACACCCGCCGGTACGGCCTGCCCCACGTCGGGCCGGACGGCACGGTGCTGCGCGCGAAGCGGGTGGGACCGCGCTCGGTGATAGACCTCGGCGACGCCGCGTGCACGGCCGCCGGCGAATGCTCCGGGAGCGTCCAGGCGGGCCGGGACCTGCTGCTCCGTGCCGAGGACGCGGCGACCGGCGTCGCGCGCTGGACGGTGACCGTCCCGTTCCGGGCGGCGGACGCCGTGCAGTGCGCGCGCACGTTCAGCGGGTCCTGGGGCGGCTCTGACACCCGGCTGGTGCTCAGCGGGCAGCTCACCCCGGACACCTTCGGCGCCCAGGTCACCGCGGGCCTCGTCCACCTGAACGGGTGCGGCATCGAGGCCTCCGTCACGTCGGACGGGGTGGTGCTCGGCACGGAGATCGAACCGGGCAGGGGCGGCGTCGTCATGCTGGGTACCACCAGGTATGCGGGGGTGAGCTTCGAGGGTGTCGCCCGCGCCAGCCTGTACGCGGCCGACGGCGACGTGGTCGGCGAGGTCACCGGCTATCCGCTCAGCCCGGCGGCCACCGACGAGGTAGGGCCGGTGACGCTGCTCGCGGTCGACGAGCCCGCGCGCCGGCTGCGGGCCTACGAACCGGACGGGACACCCCGCTGGGACATCGTCCTGCAGTCGGGTGGCCAGGAGTTCCTCGCCCAGGTGGGTGACACGGCGGTCGTCACGTCCGGGGCAGGAACCGTGCGCGGGCTGGATCTCGCCACGGGCGCGGAGCGGTGGGTCTGGGACGGCTCGGCCCCGGTGTCGGCGGACGACGGCGGGTATTTCGGGAGCGTCCACGTGGTCCAGGCCTTCACCGACGGCGAGTCCGTGCTCCTGCTGACCGAGCGCGAGGCGGGCGGCGGGACGCAGGGCCTGGTGGCGCTCGACGCGGCCTCCGGTGCGGTGCTCTGGGACCGGGCGGGTGGTGGGCCGATCACCACGTTCGACCTGGCGGACGGCGACACCGTCGAGCAGGGCGTGGTCGGTGACCTGATAGCGGTGGACGGCAACCTGCTGGAGGTCACCCCACGCGGCGTGCGTGGCCTGGGATGAGACTTGGGTGGGAGCGACCCGACCGGCATACGCTCGACCGCATGGCACGCGATCCGGAGCAGGGTGGTGCGTACGTCTTCGACCTGGTCGACGACGGTGCGGCCGACCCCGCAGGCCCTCTCGTACCGCAGGTTGCGGCTGCCGGGGACGACCCGGACGGGGACGACCCGGAAGCGGAGGGAGCCGCACCCGGTGAGCCCCCGGCCGGCCCGGGCCGGAGTCTCCGCGGCGCCGCGTCGGTCGCCGCGGTCCTGGCGATAGTGCTCGGCACGGGTCTCGGGATGGACGGCGTACGGGACGCCGCACGGACGGAGCGGATGCGTGAGGTCCACGGGGGTGTGGTCGACGTGTCCGCACCGCTCACCGAGACGTGGGCCTGGGAGGGCGACGTCGGCCCGCGAAGGGCGGTCGAGGAGGGGCTGGGGGTGGAGGTGGCGGTCCTCGGTGACGTGCTCGCGTTCGAGTCGGGTGGCGAGCTGGTCGCGCTCTCCGCTGCGACGGGCGCCGAGGCCTGGGCCGTCCCGCTCGGCACCGACCCCGACTGCGGGCCGACCGGCTCGGTGGGCTGGGGACAGGTCACGACGTCGGCCCTCGTGTGCCTGGCCGGCCCGGATGCGGACCGGGCGGTGACGGTCGTCGGACCGGACGGTGCGGTCTCGGCGCCCCGCGTCCTCTCCGCTGCGGACACCCGCCGGTTCGGGGAGCCCCGGCCCGGGCCGGACGGCACGGTGGTGCGCGCCGAGCGGACCGGCCGTGCGCCGACGTCCGGCCGCGGCGACGGCAGGTGCACCGAGCTGGGGGAGTGCACAGGCACGGTGCGGGCAGGTCAGGACCTCACGGTCCGGGCCGAGGACGCCGTCACGGGCGAGGAGCGCTGGCGCGTGACGATCCCGTTCCGGCCCACGCCCGCCGACCAGTGCGCCAACTGGTACGGCACCTCGTGGGACGGGTCTGGCACCGCCGTGGACCTGAACGACATGCTCGATCCCGGCGGGTTCGGCGCCCGGATCAGCGACAGGCTGGTGCAGCTGTACGGGTGCGGCATCGAGGCCGTCATCACCTCGGACGGCGTCATGCTCGGTACCGAGATCGAGCCCGGGACCGGCAGCGTGGAGAGCCTCCGCAACGGCGGGTACACCAGCTACACCTTTGGCGAGGAGGTGCGGACCGTCCTCTACGACTCCGCCGGCACCGCCGTCGGCGAGATCGACGGGTACGCCACGGAGGCGGGTGCCGTGGACGGGTCCGAGCCCGACCTGCTCCTCGGCGTCGGGGAGCCGGGAGCCCGGGCCGCGGCCTACGGGGCGGACGGTACCCGCCGCTGGGACGCCGGGGTGACCACCGATGCCCAGGGCTTCCTCGCGCAGGTCGCCGGGACGGCGGTGATCCTGACCGGCGGCGGGACGGTGCGCGGGCTGGACCTCGCGTCCGGCGAGGAACGGTGGGCGTGGAAGGACACGGCCCCCGGCGAACACGGGGCGGAGCTCTACGTGGCCCGTGGCTTCACCGACGGGCAGTACGTGCTGCTGGTCGTCGAGAACGGGTACGGCAGCGCGGGGCTGGTATCGCTCGACGCGGTCTCGGGCGAGGTGGCCTGGGAGCAGTACGGCGAGGAAGCCGTCCTCGACGGAGCCGGCCAGATCGGCGGCAGCGGGCTGCTGGCGATCGACGGCAACCTCCTGGAGGTCATGCCGGACGGCGTCCGCGGGCTCGGCTGAGCGGTGCGCAACGGTACTTCCGGTGAATCGGCGGGCCGCTCCGCATACGCTCAGCCGCATGGGACGCGATCCGGCAGGTGGTGACGCGTTCGTCTTCGACCTCATCGACGACGATGCGGGTGACGATGATGCGCTCGACGCTCCCCCGCGTCCCGACCGGTCGCTTCCCGACGGCGGTCCTGACGACGCCTCGGAGGTGCGCGACGGCGCGAGCGGCGACGACCCCGTGGTGCCTGGCCGTGCGACCCGGTGGCTGCGCCCGCTCGCGCCGGTCGCCGCGGTGCTCGCGGTAGTGCTGGGGACGGGTTTTGCCCTGGACGGAGTGCGTGCCGCCGAACAGCTGGACCGGATTCGTTCGGTGCGCGGCGGTGTGGCGGACCTGTCGTCCCCGCTCGTCGAGCGGTGGGCATGGGAGGGCGCGGTCGCCACCAGCGGGGTCGGCGAGTACTGGGGCAGCGTCGAGGTGGCCGCGCTCGGCGACCTGCTGGTGTTCGTGGTGGACGACGAGCTGCTCGCGCTGGATCCGGCGACGGGCGGCGAGGCATGGTCGATCCCGCTCGGCGACCGCCCGGACTGCGGGCCTACCGGGTACCCAGGCGGGACGGACGTCACCACCGCGTCCGTGGTGTGCCTCCAGGGTGCGCCCGAGGAACGCGAGGTCATGGTGGTCGGGCCGGACGGGGTGGCGTCCGAGCCGCGCACCCTCGATGCCGCGGACACGCGCCGGTACGGGTCCGCGAGGCCCGGGCCGGACGGCACGGTGCTGCGGGCGCGACGGGTCGGTGACACCTCAGCGGTGGACCTGGGTGACGCCGTCTGCTCGCCGACCGGCGACTGCACGGGGACCGTCGAGTCCGGCCGGGACATCAGGCTACGCGCCGAGGACGCCGTCACCGGTGCGGAGCGCTGGAGCGTCACCGCGCCGTTCGTGGCGACCCTCGCCGCGAACTGCAACCCGTGGCAGGGCGGCGGCGCATGGGGCGAGGTCTCCGACGCCGTGAGCGACGACCCGCTGCAGCCCGACGCGTTCGGCGCGCATATCAGCGGCGATCTCGTCGCCCTCAGCGGCTGCGGCGCCAACGCCTCCGTCACGTCGGACGGAGAGCTGCTCCATGGAGCGGCGCCATCCGGAGCCAGCGGCATCGTGGGCCTCAGCACGGGTGGCTACCTCGCGCCGGGCTCCGACTCGACGACGGACACCGTCGTCTACTCGGCTGACGGCGAGGTTCTCGGGACGGTCGCCGGCTATGCGGTCGAGGCGGCAGTGGTCGACGGAGCGGGCCTGCTGATCGGCTGGGACGAGGACGCGCCGGGCGTGCACGCCTACGAGCCGGACGGGACGCCCCGCTGGGACGCCCGGGAATCAGACACCTTCCAGTTCGCCGCCGAGGTGGGTGAGACGGCGGTCGTCGTGGCCTCGGGCGGTGAGGTACGCGGGCTGGACGTCGCGACCGGGGACCGGCGGTGGGTCCTGGACATCGCGAAGGGAGCCGACGGCGAGTCCTCCGACGTCCGGTTCCTGTTCCAGGCTTTCACCGACGGCCGCCATGCGCTCCTGCTCCTGCACGACGAGGCAGGCACCTTCGATCTCGTGTCGCTCGACACGGTGTCGGGCGAGCTCGCCTGGGACGTGCCCATCGCGGACGTTCTCGGCCCGACTCAGGGCGCGCCCCTGGTCGCGGTCGGCGGCCGTCTGCTCGCGGTGACGCAGGGGGGCGTGCGCGGACTGGGCTGACGGCGTCGGCCGACGCCGTGTCGGTGAGCCGTCCTATGGTGGGGCCATGGTGAAGATCGGCGCGCACGTGGACCTGACCGACGCGATCGGTGCGGCGAGGACGCTTGGCGCGGACACGGTGCAGGTGTTCCTCAGCGACCCGCAGGCGTGGAAGGTCCCGGACCTCCCGTACGAAGGTGATGCGGAGGCGCTCCGGGCCGACGCCGCCGCGGCCGGCGTGGACCTGTACGTGCACGCGCCGTACGTGATCAACGTGGCGTCCACGAACAACCGGATCCGGATCCCGAGCCGCAAGCTGCTGCAGCAGATCATGGACGGAGCCTCCGCGATCGGCGCCAAGGGCGTCGTAGTGCACGGCGGGCACGTCACCGCGAACGACGAGCCGGCCAAGGGCTTCGACAACTGGCGCAAGGCGATCGACGCCCTGGAGACCGACGTCCCGGTGCTCATCGAGAACACGGCGGGCGGCGACTACTCCATGGCCCGCCGGCTGGAGCGGATCGAGGAGCTGTGGGCGGCCGTGACCACGGCGAACGGCGGGGACAACGTCGGGTTCACCCTCGACACCTGTCACGCCTGGGCCGGTGGGTTCGACCTCGCGACGGCCGTCGAGCAGATCCGCGCGATCACCGGCCGCATCGACCTGGTGCACGCCAACGACTCGCGCGACGTCGCGGGGTCCGGTGCGGACCGGCACATCAACTTCGGCAAGGGGCTGATCCCCGAGGAGCTCCTGGTCGGGGTGGTCGCGGCGGCGGGCGCCCCGGTCATCTGCGAGACCAAGGGCGACATGGCGCCGGACATCGCCTGGCTGCGCGAGCGCCTGGGCTGACCGCTCCCTGCTGCTCGAGCTCGCCCCCGCGGGTCGAGCTTGGCGAGACCACCTGGCAGGATCGGACGCATGGCAACGACGCAGCGGGTAGTGGTCACCGGCGCGAGCGGAAAGCTCGGCCAGTTCGTCGTCGAGCACCTGGCGGACTCGGGGTATGACGTGGTCTCGACCGACCGGGTGGCGCCCCCGTCCGGCAGCCTGGGCGACTTCACGGTCGCGGACCTGACGGACCTCGGCCAGGTGATCGAGCTCCTGTCCGGCGTGGACGAAGGGCGGGCTGCCGACGCCGTCGTGCATCTGTCCGCGATCCCCGCGCCGGGCCTGGCGACCAATGCCGCGACGTTCCGCAACAACGTGCCCAGCACGTACAACGTGCTGCGCGCCGCCCAGGTCGTCGGCATCCGGAACGTGGTGACGGCGTCGTCCGAGACCGTGCTCGGCCTCCCGTTCGACGTGCCGCCGCCGTACCTCCCGGTGGACGAGGAGTACGACGTGCTGCCGCAGTCCACCTACTCGCTCGGCAAGGCGCTCGAGGAGGAGATGGCCAAGCACTTCACGCGCTGGGACCCCGCGCTGAAGGTAGCCGCGCTGCGGTTCTCGAACGTGATGCGTCCCGAGGACTACGCCCGGTTCCCAAGCTGGCAGGACGACGCCGCTGCCCGACGCTGGAACCTGTGGGGCTACATCGACGGTCGCGACGGTGCGCAGGCGGTGCGCCTCGCGTTGGAGGCGGGCTTCACGGGGTTCGAGGCGTTCGTGATCGCCAACGAGGACACGGTGATGGAGCGGGAGTCGGCCGACCTGGTGGCCGAGGTGTTCCCGGACGTGCCGCACAAGCGCCCGCTCCAGGGCCGGGAGACGCTCCTGAGCATCGACAAGGCCCGCCGGGTGCTGGGCTACGCGCCGGAGCACCGCTGGCAGGACGAGGTCTGACCCGAGTGCTGGAGCAGAAGAACGAGATCCTACGGCGCGCGGCGGCCCGTGGCCGAGGCGGCGGCCCGGCCCAGGTCCCGCGTTGAAGTGCACCCTGGTGCTCGCCCGAGCCACGCGATAGGCTCCACGTCCGGCGCGATGTTTACGTCAACAGGCTCCTTTCGCGACAATGTGTGAGGAAAGGGAAGTTGAGATCTCGACAGAACGCCCGGCTCCCGGCACTTTTTCGACGGCCGGTCGTTCGGAGAGAATCCGGTGGCCGGCACCTTCTTACCTTTTGTCCGCCTGATGCGTTTCGGTCTGGCCGCGCGGCCGCTATAGGGGTGCCATCTGAACATGAGGGAGTGGCTGTGGTCGTGTTGCTGGTGCGCGCATGACAGCAGATCACGAGCCTCGGCATCGACGTAGGTGGCGCTCGTGACCACGACCGACGTCGGCGGGCGCTCTGTCTCCATCGCGACGCTCCTGCGCCGGAACGCGGACTACCGCAGGGTGTATATCTCCCAGGTCGTGAGCCAAGGCGGTGACTGGTTCGCGATGGTTCCGCTGATCACGCTCCTGCACCAGATCACGGGCCACGGTGCGCTCGGTGCATTGCTCATGGGCGCCGAGACCCTGGTCATCGCTGCGATGTCACCGCTCGCCGGGTCCCTGGTCGACCGGATCGACCGGCGGAAAGTGCTGCTGTGCTGCCAGATCGGCTCGGCCGCCGCGGTCCTCCTGCTGCTCCTGGTGCAGACGAGCGCGACCGCGTGGATCTCGATCGTCACGTACGCGGCGCTGGCGGCGTCGAAGGCGTTCTTCTCGCCGACGGTCAGCGCCACGGTCCCGCGGCTCGTCGCCCCGCAGGAGCTGCTCACCGCCAACGCAGGCATCGCCTCACTGTGGGGAGTGATGCTCACGCTTGGTGCGACCTTCGGCGGGATCGCGGCGGCGGTCACGAGCCCGGCTGTCTGCTTCGTGATCAACTCTCTGACGTTCGTGCTGTCCGCGGTCCTGCTTGCCCGGATCCCGCGCGACAAGCTGACGCGACCCGGTGTGCCGAGCTCACGTGCCGAGCGGCTGAACCTCCGGCGGGACCTGCGACAGGTCGCAGAGCTCGGGCGTGCGGACCAACGGGTCCTCACCCTCATGTTTTCCAAGCCCGGCAGCCATCTCGGGAACGGTGCGATCGCGCTGTTCCCGGCGGTCGCCGCGCTGGTCCTCCACGTGGACTCGGTGGGCGCGAGCCTGCTCTTCGCCGCCCGGGGCGTGGGGGCGCTGCTCGGCCCGCTCGTCGCTCAGCGGCTGATGACGACAGCCGGGAACCTGCGGCGCTCGATCGCGGCGGCGATCGCGCTGTACGGGCTCGGATATCTCGCGTTCACGCTCGTCGGCTCATTGCCGCTGGCGATCGGCTTCGTCGTTCTCGCGCACGTCGGCGGGAGCATGAACGCCACGCTCTCGGGCTACGGTCTGGGGGCGATCGTCCCCGACGAGATCCAGGGCCGGACCTTCGCGATCGACAACATGCTGGCGATGCTCGCAATCGCGGTGAGTCAGCTCGGGGTGGCGGCGGCAGTGCTGTTTGTGGACGAAGCGGTCCTCACAAGGATTCTTGCAGCGATCGTGCTGGCCTACGCCGTCGTCTGGTGGCTCGGCAGCCGCGCACTGGCGGCCGGCGTTGATGACCCGGCCGGCGCCAGTGCCGACGTGCAAAAGTGACGGAACCTGGACGGCGCCCGTCCTCGCCCTGGGCGAGCGCCGACCATCGTAGCGACCGGTCTCTCAGCCGACCGACGCGATGAGCCGACCGACGTCGATCGCCAGCACGGCTTCGGCGCGTGCTCGCAGGTCGGGTTCCAGCCGGGAGATCGCCGCATCGCCTGCCGCGAGGAGGAAGTCCCGGGCGACGTCGATCGCAGGCATGACCGGGTCGCCGGTAGCGACGAGCGCCTCGCACGCGATCCGGACGTCTCCAGCGCACATGTCCCGTAGATAGGCGTCCCGGAGTTCGGGCGATTCGGGTGCCAGGAGGTCCCACGTGCCGAGCACCATGTGCATCCTGGCCAGGATGTTCTTCGGCTCGTACAACTTCTGGGTGATCGATCTCTGGCCCGCCTCGCGGATGCGCCAAAGGTAGACGACGTCGTCGATGACATCGACGGACCGCGCCGCAAGGTGTGCCTTGATCGTCACCGGCGCGTCCTCGTACTGCGGCAGCGAGAATGCGAGGCCGTTCGCGTCCCAGAACCGCCGGACGAAGACCTTGTTCCAGATCATCCGGTCCAGCACGATCGAGTGGTCCTGACGGATGTGCGTCCGCAGTCGCGTTGCCCGGAACAGGTCGCTGTACCGGGGGTGCTCCCGCGTGCCGTTCGAGTCCAGCCGCATGACCGCGCCCGAAGCGACGTCGGACCCGCTCTGCTCGAGGGACGCGCACAGCATCTCGTAGGCGGTCTCGACGACGACGTCGTCGGCGTCGCAGAAGGCGAGGAGGTCGCCCGAGGCGTGATCGACGCCTGCGTTCCTCGCGGCGCTCAGGCCGAGGTTCTCCTGCACGACCAGTTTCCAGCCGCACTCCGACGCCCACCGCTCGGCAATGGCGGAGCTGGCATCGGTCGACCCGTCGTCGACAAGGACGACCTCAACTTCGGGGTACGTCTGCCGGTGGAGCGACGCCAGGCAGGCGTCGAGGTAGTGCTCCACGTCATAGATCGGGACGACCACGCTGAGCAGCTTCATCGGAATTCACCACCGACCCGGTCACGGCTGAGTACGGCGGTGGCGCAGGCGATCCCGCCGGCCCCACGGAGGAGCTGGGGTACGGCGATA
The DNA here is from genome assembly GCF_040639635.1 of Promicromonospora sp. NPDC023805. NCBI lineage: Bacteria > Bacillati > Actinomycetota > Actinomycetes > Micrococcales > Promicromonosporaceae > Promicromonospora > Promicromonospora sp. NPDC023805. Next base: position 45,483 of record NZ_JBFAAH010000003.1, read on the forward strand.
GACGCCGCGACCTCGACGCCGTGCTGCGTGAGCAGTTGTTCGAGCCCCGGGGATCCCGCGATCATGACCACCGTCCGCGGTCCGACGACGACGAAGTTGAAGCCGAGCCTCTCGCGGACCTCCTCGCTCTCGGCCACGGAGAGGAGGTCGAAGCCCTCGTTGCGGAGAGCGGCGACATCCTCCGGACGCACCAGCTCGGTCCTGACGGCCAGAAGGTCTTCGTCGAGGACTTGGACGACGCCCAGCAGGTGCTGGACGCCGTCCGGCACGGCGACGGTGATGACGTGCCGTCCCTGCTCCTCAGCGATCGCGGCTGCCTGTGCCAGTCCCTGCGGGTTGGTCCGGCGCCCGTAGCCGATGGCTACCAGGTCGGGACGGAGCGACAGCGCGTCGGCGCCCTCGAAGGTCCCTGTGCCCGAGACGGAGCGCACGACTGGCACACCGATGGAGGCGAGCAGCGCGAAGGCCTGAGCCTCCTCACCGGCGCGAACGACGCTGGCCATTCGCGAGAGGACGGCACCACCCGGCGTCATCCAGAACAGGTCCCGGGCGTACATGGCGTTCGCCCCCGCGAGAGAGCGTCCGAGCGAGGAAACCCGCAGCGGCGGGATCATGTGGACCTCGATGCCCAGACCGCGGTATACGGCGGCCAGGACATCGATCTCCATCTCGAGCGCCGCGGCATCTACCCGGTCGAGGTGCTGCAGGACGTCGGGTGGCGCCTGGTCCAGGCGCTCCGCGCTCGGGCTGTGCAGGGCCACCGCCCGCAGCGGTGCCCAGTCCGCGTCGACGGCGTAGGACCGCCAGTGCGCGCCCGCACGCACGTCGTCGACCAGCGTTCCCTGCCGGGGCTGCCACCCCGGGCCGTGATATGCCGACGAGCCTCTCAGACCCATCCTTCCTCCTTCGTGTAGCCGAGCTCCTGGACGATCTCGTGGACCGGCGCCTGGGCGATCGCGGGCCGGATCAGCGCCTCGCGCCCTCTCCACCGTCCGGCCCGGGGCGACGCGGTCGCCATCACCACGGGGATCCGGCTGCGGTCGGCTCGAGCCAGTCCGGCGAACCGGAACACCCGATCCCATTCCTGGTCTGCACCTGGGCCGGTCAGGTTCTCGAACCGCACCCTCAGTAGGCGGTCCGCGACGGCGTCTACCTCCTTGAGGACCCATCGGTGCGCCTGTGACCACTGGTTCGCGCAGACCTCGGCGAGCGGCCGGTCCGCCACCGATCGCCACGTCGGCGGCACGTCGAAGTTCCACCATGCCCTGGCGAACGCGGCCCGCTCGCTGTAGCCGGCGATGTCCAGCGTCGTCTCCGCCGAGACGTCGTACGAGAAGAAGCCCCGATCGAGCCATCCGTCGATCAGTCCGTTGACACTCGCCGCCGGGTTACGCGTCAGGTGGACGACGGCGATCTCGGCCCGTGGAAACAACCGACGGACTAGAGGGAGCCGGTAGGCGTCCACGGAGGCCTTCAGCACGACGACGCTGCGACGGAGCTCGGCGAGTGAGGGCCGGCGCCGGCGCAAGGGCACGACGAACGGAGGCTCCTCGACGATCGCCGGTCCGGGGGGCGGGTGGGGACCGTCGGACGCTGGACCCGGACCTGCGTCGCGAAGGCCGTCGTAGGCGTCGCGCCGCAGATCTGGATAGGTCGCCTCGAGTTCGGCGAGCAACCGGACGAACAGGTCGCTGTCGGACAGCCCTGCTCCCGCCGCCGCGGCATGTACCCGGAAGGAGGCGTCACGGACGTCGTCCGCCGCGAACGGCACCCATGGCCACTGCAGCACCAGCCGGACCGCCGCCGCCCGCGCGTAGACCTCGGGGTGCAGCGCAGTGCCACCCGGGCCGACCCGGAGCAGATCGGCGATCTCCGCGGCGACGTCCTCCACTTGGTCATCCCGGACCGAGTCGCTCTCGATCCGGTCCGAGCCGTCGGCACCACGCTCGACACCATGCAGTCGGTAGAGACCGGTGTGCTCGCCCCCGATCGACGCGGCGGACGGCGAGGACGACAGGACGGCGTGGACGTAGCTGCTACCCCCACGCGAGGAGGCCACGACCAGCACGACTCGTTCGACGGCGTCGGCCCGTACCGACGAGGGTCGCTCGCGGATCGAGGAGAGCCTCGTTCGCACGTCGGTGTCCCGGCCGAGCAGGTCGACCGTCATGCGTCGGACCCGTCCTCATCCACGTGGAGCATGCCGCCCACGGGGACTCGGACCGGGTGTATGCCGGGCGAGAGCCGTAGCGACGACGACTCCTGCCCAGTGCAGTCGAAGACCCGCACGGCCACGGTGCTGCCGTACGTCTCAAGGGTGACGTGCTCGTCGTAGCGAGCGTTGACGACCGTTGTCCGGCGACGGACGGTGCAGCGGTGCGCGTTCTCGAGAAGGAAGACGATGTCCTCGTTGGCCGACGGCACCCGTAGGGTCGTACAGGTTGCGTCCTCGGGAACTCGGTACCGGGCGAACCCCGCCAGATTACGGTGGTACAGGTCGTGGTAGAAGGTGAGCACCGCACGGGACGCGTCGTCGAGGTGCGCCAGGTCCGTTCCATAAGCAGGGATCCCCGCCGCCATCATCTGGCCGACGATCACCGCCTTCGACTCGGGCCCGTCCGTCGGCGAGAAGCTCTGGTAGTCGTTCATGGCGAGGCCGGTGTAGCCCTGGACGTGCAGGGTGCGCTGCAGGTTGGTCGTCAGGTCGTACGGGGCGTCGCCCGCGCGCATCGAGGTCCCGTAGGGCGCCAGGAGCGCCGTGCCGTAGTTCTGCTTCAGCTCGACGACGTAGTCGGGCGCGAACGCACGGACCGCATCGTCGGCGCGCCGCAGGAAGTCGCGCAGGCCGGCGATCGGTGAGCGGAGGTCGTGCGCGTGGTCGGGGCTCTCGCACGCCTCCTCTGGGAGCCAGTTGAACAGGTCGTACTTGGCTCCGTGGAACCCGGTCTGGGCGAGCCGGACGCAGACGTCCACCATCACCTCCCGGGCCTCCTCCGACCGGAGGCACAGGGAGAAGAACTGCGTCTCGCTCCGCAGGTGGCGTCCGTCGGCGTCGGCCATGAGCAGCGCTGCCTGCTTCCGGAACGCGTCGGACGCTGGCCCGACTGCGTGCGGGGCGCACCAGATGATCAGCCGGCCGCCCAGCTCGCCGACCGACGTGATCAGGCGAGGAAGGTCGGGGAATCGGCCCGGGTCTGGCGACCAGTCGCCGATGTTCAACGGCACGCCGTACGAGGAGTCCAGACCCGGACCGAACCAGCCGTCGTCGAGGATGAAGTTGCGCACACCGAGAGCGACTCCTGCCGCGACGTTCTGCAGGACCAGCTCCTCGTCGACGTCGGCGCTGTCCCAGTCCGTCCAGCTGCACCAGTAGGGCTCCACCGCTGCCGGGACGACGACGTCCGGCCGTCCGAACCGGGCACGGGTCTGCTCGGAGAAGTCTCGCATGACGTCGAGCCAGGTCTCGCCGTCGTCGCCCGATGCCCGGAGCCGGGCGTACATGTGCTCGGTAACGGCCTGCACGCCGTCCTCCGCCCCGCTGCTGTGGTAGCGCGTGAAGGCGACCTGGACGCCACCGGTGTGGATGTTCAGAGCGCGGTTCGACTCCGGCTCGATCAGGCGGCAGTCTGTCTCGGTGAGGTCGCCGACGACGCCCATCGCGATCTCGACGTGCCGGTTGGCGCCCAGGAACAGGTACAGCGGGACCTTGACGTCCTGGACCCGGGATCGGAGGTCCCGTCCGAACTTCCAGAAGCTGGTGGCGGCGGCGAGGTTCATGAACCAGCGGCCGCTGTCCGGCGGGATCACGCCCGTGAAGTTCCGCATCGGGCTGCGGAGCGTGTAGGTCGTGGCGGTGATCGAGTCACCCGGCGGTGCCTCGACCGATACCGCGTACGGGTGCTCGCTGCCGACACGGATCCGGACGCTGTCCATGTCGATGGTGGCCATGTCGCCGAGCGGAATCGAGCCGGACATGACTGTACGCCCTGACTTCAGCTGGACATGGATGTCCAGAGACTGATCGTGTGCGATCACTTTGCCCTCCTGTGTCCCTTGTGGCGCTGTGAACGTTAACATCCGGACATACGGGACGGAAGAGCTTTCGCTTTTCGATCAGAATGGGACAAGTCGCAGGCCCGTGTCCTACCTGCGAGGTCCGTCGCAAACACAAGAGTCCGCACTACTCACGAATTTGGGTCTGACCTGTTTCGCCGACATGGTCATCTGGCGAGGTAGTCACGCAGCGAAGTAGTCCCGGAGCGCGATGCGCCAGGACTACTTCGCTGCAGTTCTATCTCGCCAGAGTTCTACCTCGGCGGGTGGAGTGGCAGGGCGATCTGGTCGCTCGTCCGGATCTCGGACCAGGCGCGGGCGCGCGGGAGGCGGTGGATGGTGATGTCCGTCGGCCGGGTGCCCGACGGCGTCCGGGGCGGTTCCGCGAGAACGTCCGCCTCCGGGAGCGGGCCGAGACCCAGCCGGGTGAGCGCCGCGACGTCGGCCACCGGCACCTGGTAGGTCCGGAACGGGCCCAGCGGCGGGATGTCGTCCCGGGCCAGCGCCTGGGCCGTGATGTCGTGCAGGCGCGCGTCGTCGAGCTGTGGCGTCTGGTCCAGCACAAAGCCCGTTGCCCGCAGCGCGTCGCCCGGCCCCACCCACGCCACCACCTTCCAGAACAGGCGCGGGATCCGGACGCCGCGGTAGAGCGGGTCGTCGGCGGCGAAGACCGGCCCGGTCTGCACCGCCAGGCGGTGGTCATGGGCAGCGGCGTACTCGAGCACGTGGTCCTCGAGCCCGTTCCACAGCTCCTTCGACTGGTTGAACCTGTTCACCTGCGGCGCGGCGTTCGTGTACGTGAACGTGTCGTGGTTGGCCCGGGCGGCGGTCTCGGCGTCTCCCCACACGGGGTCGAGACGGCGGACCAGATGGCCGCGGTCGAGCGGGTTGCCCGAGTACAGCTCGCTGCCCGACTGCTCCCCTGAAGCCACCCGGTGATCCAGCCGCCACCGGCCGCTGCGGCGCAGGGCCAGCAGCGTCGCGCCGTCGACCATGCAGGCGGTGGCCGCGGCGAGCCGCCGCAGCGGATCGAGCAGCACCGAGAAGTGGGTGTAGTGCAGGACGCGTACCTCGACGGGTGAGACCGGAAGCGGGACGGTGAAACCGAGGAACTCTGCGTCATAACCGGTCACAGACAGACAGCCAACCAGAGTCGGGCAGGTCATGGCCAGACCAACAATCGGACACGATGAACGGGCAATGGCAATCTGGTCCTAGGCTCTCACCCGTGAGTGAATCAACTCAGACCGTTCGCGGCAACGCCCGGCACGAGGTACCCGACCCGCTGCGCGAGGATGTACGTCTCCTCGGCGGACTTCTCGGCAGGATCCTCCGCGAGGACGGGGGCCAGGATCTGCTGGACGACGTCGAACGTCTCCGCGAGCTGACCATCCGCGCCTACGGCGACCCGTCGCCACACGCGCTGGACGAGGCGGCGGACCTGGTCGCGTCGTTCTCGGTCGAGCGCGCCGAACAGGTGGCTCGCGCGTTCACCTGCTACTTCCACCTCGCGAACCTCGCCGAGGAGTACCACCGCGTCCGCGTGCTGCGCTCCCGCGAGGCCGAGACCACCACGGGTCCGGCGGTCCTCGAGGACACCATCCCCGCGGCGTTCGCCCGGCTCACCGAAGAGGTGGGGCGGGACGAGGCGCTGCGCAGGCTCGGCGAGCTCGAGTTCCGGCCCGTGCTCACGGCGCACCCGACCGAGGCGCGCCGTCGGGCGATCAGCGGCACCATCCGCCGCCTCGCGGACCTCCTGGCCGAGCGGGACACCCGCCGCCCCGGCGGCGTGACGCTCGCCGAGAACGAGCGGCGCATGCTCGGCGAGATCGACACCATGTGGCGCACCGCACCCGTGCGGATGAGCAAGCCCTCGGTGATCGACGAGGTCAAGACCGTGATGGGCGTGTTCGACGCCGTCCTCGTGGACGTCTTCGGCGACGTGTACCGGCGGCTCGACGACTGGCTCCTGGCGGACGAAGCAGGTCGCTCCACCCCCGTCGCGAAGCCGTTCGTGAAGCTCGGGACCTGGATCGGCGGCGACCGCGACGGCAACCCCAACGTCACCGCGGAGATCACCCGGCAGGCCGCGGCGCTCGCCGCGGACCACGCGCTGGCAGCGCTGGAGCGCCTGGCCGTGGAGACCGGACGCAAGCTGACGCTCGACGCCGAGGGCACCACCCCGTCGTCGGACCTCAACGCGCTCTGGCAGCGGATCCGCCAGATGTCCGAGGAGGTCGCCCGGCGGGCCCAGGACGCCTCGCCGAACGAGCCCCACCGTGCGGTGATGCTGGCGCTCGCGGAGCGGATCTCCGCGACCCGGACCCGCGACGCCGACCTCGCATACGCGAACGCCGAGCAGTTCGAGGCGGACCTGATCATCGTGCAGGACTCGCTGGTGGCGGCCGGCGCGGCCCGCGCCGCGTACGGCGACCTGCAGCGCCTGGTCTGGCAGGTGCAGACCTTCGGGTTCCACCTGGCGGAGCTCGAGGTGCGGCAGCACTCGCAGGTGCACGCGGCGGCCCTCGCCGAGATCCGCGAGCTGGGGATCAACGGTGCGCTGAGCGACAAGACCCGCGAGGTGCTCGACACCTACCGTGCGCTCGGCGCCATCCAGCGCCGGTTCGGCGAGCGCGCCGCACGCCGCTACATCGTGTCGTTCACGCAGGCGCCGGAGCACCTCGCCGCCGTCTACGAGCTGGCCTCGTACGCCTTCGCGGACGATCCGGAGGCCGGACCGGTGATCGACGCGATCCCGCTGTTCGAGACCTTCGCCGACCTGCAGAACTCGGTGCCGATCCTGGACTCGATGCTGACGCTGCCCGCGGTGCAGAAGCGGCTGACCGAGAACGGCCGGCGCGTCGAGGTCATGCTCGGCTACTCGGACTCGTCCAAGGACGTCGGTCCCGTGGCCGCGACGCTCGCGCTGCACGACGCCCAGTCGCGGATCGCCGAGTGGGCCCGCAACAACGACCTCAAGCTCACGCTGTTCCACGGCCGCGGCGGTGCGCTCGGCCGCGGTGGCGGCCCCGCCAACCGCGCGGTGCTGGCGCAGCCGCCGCACTCGGTGGACGGCCGGTTCAAGCTGACCGAGCAGGGCGAGGTCATCCTCGCCCGGTACGGCGACCCCGTCATCGCCTCCCGGCACATCGAGCAGGTGGCCGCGGCGACTCTGCTGGCGTCCGCACCGTCGGTAGAGGCGGTCAACGAGAACGCTGCCGCGAAGTTCGCCCCGCTCGCCAAGGCGCTCGACGCGACCTCCCGCGAGCGGTTCCACGAGCTCGTGAAGGCCGACGGGTTCCCGAAGTGGTTCGCACAGGTCACGCCGCTGGAGGAGGTGGGGCTGCTGCCGATCGGTTCGCGTCCCGCCAAGCGCGGCCTCTCCGTCAACTCGCTCGACGACCTGCGTGCGATCCCCTGGGTCTTCTCCTGGTCGCAGGCCCGCATCAACCTGGCCGGCTGGTACGGGCTGGGCACCGCGCTCGCCGCGGTCGGCGACGTCGAGCTGCTGAAGTCGGCGCGCACCGAGTGGCCGCTGTTCGCGACCCTGCTCGACAACGTCGAGATGTCGCTCGCCAAGACCGACGAGCGGATCGCCGCGCAGTACCTCGCGCTGGGTTCGCGCGACGACCTTGCCGCGATGGTGCTCGACGAGCTCCGCCTCACGCGCGAGTGGGTGCTGAAGATCAGCGGGAACGAGTGGCCGCTGGCCTCGAAGCGGGTGCTCGGCCGCGCCGTGCAGCTGCGGTCGCCGTACGTCGATGCCCTCTCGTTGCTGCAGGTCCGCGCGTTGCGCGGCCTGCGTACCGGGTCCGACGGCGGCTCCGCTGTCGACGGCGAGTACGCGGGACGGCTGCAACACCTGCTGCTGCTGACCGTGAACGGTGTCTCGGCGGGCCTGCAGAACACGGGGTGACGGCGCGCGTCGCCGCTGAGTTCGGTCCGTTGCACGTCAACGGCCAGTGAGTTCGGTCGGTTGCCTCGAGATCGGTCCATCAAACGACCGATCTCGGTGCAAGCGACCGAAGCTGAAGATGCAGCAGTGCAGTTGACCGACCTCGCGGGCACCTTGTGGGGAACATCCGGTGGACCGATGGGAGAGAGACGATGAGTGCGGTACTGGTCGGGACGTCCCACGGGACGGATGATCCGGCGGGTCAGGCGGCGGTGCGCGCGTTGCTCGACGGCGTGCGCGCCGCACGGCCCGAGCTCGACGTGCGCGAGGCGTTCGTGGATGTCCAGCAGCCCGAGGTCGACGAGGTGCTGGCGGGAGCGGTGCGGGACGCGGGTTCCGCCGTGGTCGTGCCGCTGCTGCTGTCGACCGGGTATCACGTGCGGCACGACATCGCGCAGGCCGTCGCCGCTGTCAACGCCTCAGGCGCGGGCGTTGCGGTCGCCGCGGAACCGATGGGGCCTCACCCGCTGCTTGTCGACATCCTGGCGGACCGGTACGCCGCCGCCGAGGCGGCGCACGGCCCGTTCCGACCGGACGACGCGGTGGTGCTCGCGGCCGCCGGATCCTCGGTGGCGGCCGCGGCGACCGCCGTCGAGGAGGTCACCAGCGCGCTCGCCCAGCGACTCGGGCGGCCTGTGACGCCGTCGTACGGCGCCGGGGCGGAACCACGCGTGCCCGCCGCCGTGGCAGCCGCCCGGGCAGGCGGTGAGCCCACGGCGCGCGTGATCGTCGTTTCCTACCTGCTGGCGCCCGGATACTTCCTGGACCGCGTGCTGGAGGCCGGCGCCGACGTCGTGACAGACCCGGTCGCCGGTCCGGCCGGGGCGGAGAAGGCCGACCCGCGCCTGGTCCAGGTCGTGCTGGAGCGCTACGCCGCCGCTGTCAGCCCCTGACGTACCTCAGGCCCAGCCGAATGCGGTGCGCACCCGCCCCACGCTGGACTGCAGGCCCCACTTGGCGGTCAGCGCCGCCAGTGCGTCGGCGTCGGCGGGCGCCTTGGGCACCGCCGGATCGAACGCCGGCAGCGGCGCGTCCCGCGCGACCTGGACGACGACGGGCGCGACCTGCAGGTAGGCGTCGGCCTCCTGCAGGCGACGGCGCTGCGTAGTGGTCAGGCCCTTGTCGCCGGCGTCACGGGCAGCGAGGATCCCCGCCAGGTCGCCGTATTGGGCGAGCAGCTTGGCCGCCGTCTTCTCGCCGACTCCCGGAACGCCGGGCAGGCCGTCGCTCGGGTCGCCCCGGAGCGTCGCCATGTCCGCATAGGCCTGCCCGGACGCGACGCCGTACCGCTCGGCCAGCCGCTTCTCGTTCACCACGTCGGGGTCGCGGATGCCGCGCGCCGGGTAGAGCACGCGCACCCCCGCGGCGTCGTCGACCAGCTGGAACAGGTCGCGGTCACCGGTGACGATGTCGACCGGGCCGGAGTTCTGCTCGACGGCGCGGGCCGTCAGGGTGCCGATCACGTCGTCGGCCTCGTAGCCGGGCACACCGACGCGCGCGATACCGAGCGCGGCAAGCACCTCCACGATGATCGGGACCTGGGCGAGCAGCACCTCGGGCACCTCCTCGATGCCGGTGGTGCCGGGCACCTCCTGCGCCACGCGGTGCGCCTTGTAGCTCGGGATCGCCTCCACGCGGAACGCGGGACGCCAGTCGTCGTCCCAGCACGCGACCATGCGGTCGGGACCGTGCGTCGTGGCGAGCCAGGCGATGGTGTCGAGCAGGCCACGGACGGCGTTCACGGGCGCACCGCTCGGTGCCCGCAGCGAGTCGGGCACGCCGAAGAAGGCACGGAAGTACAGCGAGGCGGTGTCAAGGAGCATCAGGCTCATGCAGCGAAGCCTGCCACGGCACACCGACACGCGTACGTTAAGCGCGCTGTGGGCCCCGTAGGGCGCAGTACGGGAACAATTTGGGTGAAATGGCGGTCGAAGGCCGGTTCCGGTCTGGTGTGCCCGTAGTGTCCGAACATGGCAAGCAAAGAACAGCAGGTGACCGAGGTGATCGAGGGACTCGGCCTTGGCATGGCAGCTATCGGCGAGACGCGAGTCACGTCCGCCAAGGCGGATCTCGAGCGTGCGCTGAGCTTCGCGTGGTCGAGCTGGGAACACACCAGCGACTACCCGTTGATCGAGCGGGCGCAGAAGCCGGAGAACGAGCTCCGGGCAGGGATCAGCGGATCGAGCCGACGGACGAACGCCGCTGTCGTCTGGCGAGAGGGCGGCGGCCAGTTCGTCGTCGACATCGCGCTGGTGAACCGGACGCCTGAGGAAGCGGCACGCTTCGTGGGCGACCGGCCGCTCAAGGAGTGGACGCTGCTGGCCGAGCTCTTCCTCGGCGCGGTGAACCGCGGCGAGGTGCCGGTGTAAACGCGGCCGCACGGAGCGCACCACCGACGGTGACCTGAGCGGCGTCCCGGACCCGGGTCAGGCGTACGGCCCGCTCACCGCCATGGCCAGCCATACGCCCAGCCCGGCCGCCGTGACGGTGACCGTCAGCGTGCCCAGAGAGTTCGCCAGCGCGAGTCGCAGCCGGCCGGACTGGGCGAGGCGTACGGACTCCACGGTGGTCGTGGAGAACGTGGTGTACCCGCCGCACAGGCCGGTGACGAGCGCGAGCTGCACCAGGTGGGCGGTACTGCTCGGCACCCCGAGGTGGACGAGCGGGAAGAACAGCGTCGAGAACACGCCGATGAGGAACGAGCCCGTCACGTTCACCACGAACGTCCCCCACGGGAACCCGCCGTTGTGGCGGGCTCGGATCTCGCCGTCGACCATGAACCGGGCGGCGGCGCCCAGGCCCCCGCCGGCGGCCAGCACGAGCAGCTCCAACATCTACGTCACCTGCGCTCTCGTCGTCGGTCGGCGCGTGCCGCGATCGCGATCCCGCCCAGGCACGCAGCGGTTCCGCCCGCAAGCGTGAGCACCACGTAGAGCAGCGCGAGCCAGCCGAGCCCGTTGTCGAGCAGCTGCTGCGTCTGCAGCGCCAGGGCGGAGTACGTGGTGAACCCACCGAGCACGCCGGTCCCGATCCCGATGCGGATCTTGCGCCGCCGCACGGTCTCGCGGCCGCGGCGGGCGAGGGCCTCCAGGAGGTATCCCAGGGCGAGCGCGCCGACCACGTTGACCACGAGCGTCCCGACCGGGAAGAAAAGGATCGTATGGGCCGCGCCGGGGAACAGGAGGGTCAGCGGCAGCAGGAGAACTCCCGACCAGATGGTCAGCAGGTGCCGGGCAACCGAACCGGCGGCTCCGCCGAGCGCGACGAGACCGACGTACCGCCAGTCGCGATGCGGCGCTCGGGCCACCCGGTGTGCTCCTTCGTGAACGTTCGACAGGTTGTGGAAGAACCTATCGCTCACGATGTCGGCGCCGCCCCCGGGAGAACCACCACGGGTCGCGGCTGGTTGTGGATGAGCCGGCCGGCGACCGTCCCGCCCACGATGTTGGTGGTCCAGCCACGCAGGCCGGAGCGCCGCGCGCCGACGACGATCATCGCCGCCTCCACCTGGTCGGCCACTCGCCCCAGCTCGGCGGCCGGGTCACCGGCGCCGCGCAGGGCGCTCCACGGCAGGCCGACGTCGGCCATCGCCCTGTTCAGGCCCGCCAGGACGTCGGCCCCGTACGCGTCCGAGGGCACGGCGATGTCCGGATCCACCGATACGGTGAATCCCCGCGAGTCCGAGACAGCTGTCTCGTCGACCCACACACATACGAGCTCGATGAGGCTTCCACCCAGGGACTGGACGAGCGACGCTGCCCGCCGAGCCAGGTCCGGATTCTTGTGGTCAACGCCGACCACCACGGATCGCACAGTCACCCTTGTGAGGGTATGGCCAAATGGCTAGTCGAGGTGGCTCGGCAGGCCGAATCGGGGAAACCACTTCTCCGTATCGATGAAGGTGGTGATGCCGGTGATGTGCTCACCGTCGTTCTCCAGCACCACGATGCCCCACGCGAAGTGGCCTCCTTTTGGGTCTTGCCGGTACTGGGCGAACCCCGGGGTGCCGTTGACGTGGATCGGCACGCAGCGGGAGCCCTCGCACCCGCCGCCCGGACCGAGCATCCACGCCTGGATGTTCTCGATGCCCTCGAGCCACATCGCGTACGGCGGCATGTTCATTACCGCGTCCTCGCGCAGCAGGTTGGCCAGCGCCTGCATGTCGTACCGCTCGAACGCCGCGACGTACCGCTCCAGCAGCTCGGACTCGCCCGCCGACGGCGGTGTGGACGCCTCCGAGGTCCCCGACCTGTCCGGCGCCTTGTCGGCGAGCGTCGCACGCGCCCGCTGCAGCGCGCTGTTCACGGACGCCACCGACGTGTCGAGCAGTGTGGCGACCTCGGTCGCGGGCCAGCGCAGCACCTCGCGCAGGATGAGTACCGCGCGCTGCTTGGCCGGCAGGTGCTGCAGCGCGGCGACGAACGCCAGACGCACCGACTCGCGCGCGATGGTCGTGTCCGCGGGGTCACCCGCGCCGGGGAGCACGTGCTCCGTCGGGACGGGTTCGACCCATGCGTACTCGGGCAGTACGTTCGCGAGGCTCTCCTCGACCGGGTCGACCGCGGCGCCGAGGCCCATGGGTCGTTCGCGCTTGGCCCGGCTCGAACCCAGCTGGTCGAAGCAGACGTTCGTGGCGATCCGGTACAACCAGGTGCGCAGCGAGGAACGGCCCTCGAACCGCTCGTAGGACCGCCACGCGCGCAGGAGGGTCTCCTGCACGGCGTCGTCGGCGTCGAACGCGCCGCCCAGCAGCCGATAGCAGTACCCGGTGAGCTCGCGGCGGTAGACCTCCAGCTGTGCGGAGAACTCGTCCGCAGCCAGGTCCTCACCGGTGCTTTGCCTAGGATGTGAAGCTGTCTGTGCCATGGATCACACGGTACGCGGCACCACTGACACGCTCCGGTGGATTCGATCCTGGCCGAAGCCTCCGGCCGAAGTTCACCCGGGTGTCAGCGCAGGTCGAGCGTCAGCGCAGGTCGAGCTCGAACCAGACGGTCTTGCCGGTCCGCCGACTCCCCCGCCGGCCGACCTGACGCTGTCCGTCGGCCGGCTCGCCGTGCCGGTCCACACCCCAGCGGGACGCGAGCCGCTCGAGGAACTGCACGCCGCGCCCGCCGAAGTCGGTGACGGTCGGGTCGCGGAGCTCGGGCTGCGCGGTCGACGAGTCCCGCACCCCTACGCGCAGGCGCTCCATGTCCACCTCGACGGTGGCGGTGAACGGTGCCTGCCCGTGGTCGACGGCGTTGGTCAGCACCTCGGACGTCAGCAGCATCACCGTCCGGCGCAGCGCCATCGGCACGGCGCAGCTCTCCAGCACGTCGTCGACCCAGATGCGGGCCGGGCCGACGTCGCTCAGGGAGGGGGCGAGCTTGCGCTCCGCGGTGGCGGGACGCCCCAGCGACGGCGGTCCCGACGGGGCCGCCGCCCGCACGCGGACGGCGAGCACTGCGACGTCGTCCCGCTGGTCGTCCGAGGCGAGGCGGCGCACGAGGGTGACGGGCAGTGCGGCGGTGGCCGTGTCGCCCAGCACGCCGAGCGTCTTCTGCAGGCGGTTCAGCCACTGGTCCGGCGTGGTGCCGCGCTGCTCGGCGAGGCCGTCCGTGTAGAGCAGGAGCGTGTCACCGGGGTGCAGCGTCGTGACGTGGTCGGTGCGTTTCGCCGTCGGCCGTACGCCGAGCATCATGTCAGGCAGCACCGAGAGGCGCTCCACCGTCCCGTCATCCCTGAGCACGAGGGGCGGCGGATGGCCGGCGGTCGACCACGTGAGCTGATAGGCCGAGCCGGCCCGCTCCAGGCGGGCGACCACCGCGGTCCCGCTGGCGAGCAGCCCCAGGCCCGAGTTGGCCTTGTCGAGCAGGGACAACAGGGCCGACGGCGACTCGTCGTGGCTCCACGCGAACGCGCGCAGCAGGGACCTGAGCTGGCCCATCTTGGCCGCGGCGCGCATGTCGTGGCCCGTCACGTCGCCGATCATGAACATGGTCGCGTCGTCGTCCACCGCTACGGCGTCGTACCAGTCGCCGCCTATCTGGTCGGAGCGCGTGGCGGGGGAGTAGGTGGCCGCCATGTCGAGGTGCGGTACCTCGGGCAGCCGGCTGAGCATCGCCCGCTGCAGCGTCTTCGCGGACTCGCGACGTTCTTCCAGGAGCCGTGCGCGCTCGAGCGCGTGACCCGTGTAGTGCGCGAGGCCGGTCTGGAGGGCGTACGAGTCCTTGTCCGGCCCGCGGTCGCGGTCCCACGCCAGCCCTATGACGGCGACCACGGCGCCGGCCGTCACCACCGGGAGGAAAGCGCGGGCGCCGATGTCCGGGTCGCAGAGGTCCTTGAGGTCCGGGAAGGAAGAGAAGAGCTCGTCACCCGACCGGAAGAGCAGCGGACGGCCGGTCCGGGCGGCCTCGGCCAGCGGCCGCTGGTCGTCCAGCTTCGCCTGCCGCAGCCGCTGCGGGAACTGCGGCTCGGCGTGGACGAGCGAGCGATAGGTGATCCCCCGCCCGTCGGCGTCCATCAGGGCGAACGCGCAGTACCGCGCGCCGATACCGGCGGTGCTGACCTCGACGATCACCTCCTCGACCTGGTCCATGGTGTTGGCGTTCGCGAACGCCTCGCTCAGCGAGAGCAGGAACCGGCTACGCCGGTTGGCGCGGACCGCCGTCTGCTGGATCCGGCGCGCGCGTTCCCGCTCGGCCCGCAGCCGCAGCTCAGCGGTGCAGGCAGCGGCGAGGTCGGCGAGGGAGGCGCGGTCGTCCTCCGACCACTCGCGGGGCTCGTCGGCCACCGCGCACAGCGCGCCGACGGCGCGGCCGCGCAGGTCGAACACCGGGTAGCCGGCGACGGCGACCAGGCCCATCTCGCGGACGAGGTAGTTGTCGCGCAGGAGCGGGTCGAGGCGGGCGTCCGACGAGACGACCGGCTCGCCGCGCGTCGCGATCACGTTCGTGAGCGTCCCTGGGTACTGCAGCATGCGGTTCGACTGCATGGGCTCCGGCATCCCCGAGGAACCCGCCAGCACCTGCCCCTGAGGGACCACGAAGTACACGACGGCCGCCGGCACCTTCAGGTGGCGCCGGACCAGGCGAGCAAATCGGTCAAAGGCCTCATCAGCAGTGGGAGCACCGAGACCGACGTGCTCAAGGTCCCGCAACGCCTGGAGGTCCGTCGGCATCTGCTCAGTATTGCGAGAGAAGGGCTCGTGCGCGACAGATGTACCGGATGTGTCCCTTTTGCGCCGGGCAGGTAGCCTGCCGCGTTCGGGTCATACTTCGAGCAGGCCGCGCTGGTGCGCGAGGCTCACTGCTTCTGCCCGTCCTGAGGCGCCGAGCTTGGCCAGCAGGTTGGACACGTGCACGCTCACCGTCTTGGTGGAGATGAAGAGTCGTTCGCCGATCTGCCGGTTCGAGAGGCCCTGCGCGACCAGGCCGAGCACCTCTTCCTCGCGGTCCGTCAGGGTCGACGCGGTGGCACGACGTACGCCCGGCAGGTCGAGCCGCGCCCGCCTGGCCAGCGCGCGGACGGCTTCCGCCAGGGGTTTCGCCCCCATGTCCTCCGCCTCCGAGAGAGCCTCGGCCGCCTCTACCTCCGCGGCCTCTCGTTCGCCGGTCCCCAGCAGTGCCTCGGCCCAGCGGTAGCGCGACCGCGCCACCTCGTAGCGGTAACCGAAGTCGAAGGCGTTCACCGTCTCCTGCCACGCGTCGGCGGCCTCCCGCCACAGCCTGTCCGACGCCGATCCGTCGCTCTCGTCGCCCGCCGGTCCCTGGGCGTGCCCCACCACGGCGTGCAGGCGGGCGTTCTCCGCTGTCGCGCGCTGCAGCCAGGCCCTGCCCTCGGGACCGAGCACGCCGCCGCGGGGGCGGCCGCGCTGGGCGGTCTCCCGTGCGATGGCGAGAAGCGAGTCACCGCTCTCGATCCGAGCGGCAGCCCGGGACTCCACGGCGGTCGCGGCGGCAGATCCCGGGGCGCCGACGCGCCCCGCCGAACGGTCGGCCTCGGCCGCGTCGGCCAGGGCGGCGATCGCCAGCGCGGACAGCCAGATCCGGCCGAGGAACACCTCCGTCCACACCTCACCGAGGTGGTCGGTGATCCGTACGGCCAGGGCCGCCGCGTCGTCGTACCGGCCCGCCCACGTCAGGGCGTCGACCATGCTGCCACCACCGAGCAGGGCGATCTGGCCGTCGTTCTGCCAGTGGTCCAGCAGGGCCTCGCCACGGGCGAGCACGTCGCCGTCGCCCCGGGCCACCGCCGCGTACATCCGGCCCGCGTCCATGATGTGCTTGGACGTGGCGGGGACGCCGTCGGCGGCGCGGGCCGTCAGGTCGCCGCGGAAGTAGAGCATGACCTCCTGCAGGATCCGCAGGTTGACGGTGGGCGTGCTCCAGGCGAGGCCGAGCTCCTCGGCCCGGGCGAGCGCGTGCTGCACCCGCTGCTCCGCGGTGTCCAGCTCACCCGCGTAGAAGCGGTTGGCCGTGGCGTTGTAGAGGGTGCGCATCTCGGTGAGCACGTCCCCTGCCTCGACGGCTGCCGAACGCGCCTCGTCGAGCAGCGCCGCCGCCCGGTCGGGGTCGGCGACGTCGAGCACGGCGAGCGTGGAGAGCGCGGCGGCGAGCGCTCCGGGCTGGCCCGTGGCACGCGCCTCCTCGATGGCGCAGGCGGCGTGCACGCGGGCGTCGTCGTCCTGGTCGACGATCATCGCGATCCGAGCGAGCAGGGCGTTGGTCCAGATCCGCTCCGGGCTGCGCTTCGGCAGGATCTCCAGGGCGGCCCGCAGGTCCGCGATCGCCGCTTCGACCTGGCCCGGTGTCTCGTCCCAGGTGGGCAGGTCGAGATTGCGGTGCGCGAGCACGTGCTGCAGGCCGGCGCGCCGCACGGGGTCGTCGACGCCTTCGGCCGCGCGCCTGGTCAGCTTGACCGCGCGCATCGGGTCGCCCGCTCGTGCGGCCGCCTCCCCCGCCGACAGGGCGACGGAGACCCGGTCCTCGCCGATCCGTTCCTCGGCGTCCGGCACCGACTCCCACAGCGCCAGCACCTGCTCCCAGTGCTTGAGCTCTTCCTCGGGTGCGAGCAGCCGGCGGGCGCGCAGGGCGGCGTCACGCGACGCGCTCAGGGCAGCGGGCAGGTCGTGTCCCTCGAAGGCGTGGTGGGCGCGTTCGGCCGCGCTGCCGATCGGCATGCCGTCCGGCCCGTCCTGCTCGATCACCGCGAGGTAGGCACGGTGCACCGCCGAGCGTTCGCCCGGGAGCAGGTCGGCGTACAGAGCCTCGGCCAGCAGCGCGTGCCGGAACTCCAGGCACGCGTCGCACACCACGAGGACCTGCTGGGTCACTGCCTCGCGCAGCGCGGCGTCGATGTCCGGCGCCCCCCAGCGCGCGGCGGCGGCCCGGAGCAGCTCCTCCCGCACGCGGCGTCCGGCGACCGACGCGATGCGCAGCACCTGCTGCACCTCGGGGTCCAGCCGTTCGAGCCGGGTGCGAAGTACCTCGGTGAGAGTCCAGGGCAGGCTCGCCGAGTCCGGTCCGGCGTCCAGGAGCTCTTCCGCGAAGAATGCATTGCCCTCCGACCGCTCCAGCACCTCGGCGAAACCCGCGGGCGCCAGCGGCCGGCCGGCCAGGGCAGTGGTGAACTCGCGCAGCTCGTCCTCGTTGAAGGGCTGCAGGTCCATCCGCTCTACGTGCTCCAGCCGAGACAGCTCGGCGAGCAGCGGGCGCAGCGGATGACGCCTGTCGACGTCGTCCGTCCGGTAGGTCACCACTATCAGTACGTTCTCGGAGCGGGCGCGGGCCGCGAGGAACCGCAGCACGTCGCGCGTCGACGCGTCCGCCCAGTGCGCGTCCTCGATCACCAGCACGAGCGGACGCTCGGGCACGCCGGAGAGGGCAAGGCTGCGCCCGATGCCCTCGAAGAGCTGGAGCCGCTCGTCGTGGTCGGCGTCCCCGGTCCCGCCGGGCTCCAGGAGGCGCCACAGCGCCGGCCGCTCGGCCACCAGCTCCGTGACCCGCGCCGCGGCCTCAGGCCCTGCGGCACCGGCCTGCAGCTGGGTCAGCGCCTCGGTGAACGGCAGGTACGGGATGCCCACCTGGCCCAGGTCCACGCAGTGGACCACCACGGCGCTCGCCCCCGCCTGCTCCGCCGCCTGCGCGACGTGCGTGATCAGACGGGTCTTGCCCACGCCGGCGTCACCGCCCGCGAGCACGAAGCCGGGACGGCCCGCCGAGGCGCGCCCCACCGCCAGCAGGAGGGAGGAAACCTGCTCCTGCCGGGAGACCAGGGGGATCGTCGTGGAGCGTCGCACCTGCACATCGTGCCACCGCTCACCGACACTCCCCCCAGCCTTTTGCGTCCCGGCTCCCACCGTGATCACGCGAACAGGCCGCGACGGGTGGTCGCCGCCGGGCGCATACCCGCGATGCCCTCCCTGATCTGCTCGGCGCGGCCGGCCCGCACCCGGCGCTCCGACCGGCGCTCGGCCCGGTCGGCGCCGTCCGCACCGCTCTTCCCCTGGTGGCCCCAGGCCTTCCTGACCTCGGCCTGCCGGTACTCGATCTCCGCTTCCATGGCGGGTCCCCACAGCGACATGATTCCTCCGGATGTCCCCGGCGGGCCGTGTGCCCGTCCGGCTGATGAGGAAGACACTCGTCCTGAGGTCGGACCCCGCGGATCGGACGGTCGGGCAGTCCTGGCGCGCGGCATACCTCAGACGGTCCTCTGAGGTGCCTCTGAGGTACCCCTGAGGTGCCTCTGAGGTACCCCTGAGGTGGTCTGAGGTGCCGCGCGGGAAGCCCGCCCGGCCCCGGTGGCGGGCGAGATTCCGGCTGTTCACGGGCTCACTATTGCGATCTACGTCACACCAGACGCACACTGGAGCAAGCAGCGAACCCAATTCGGGGGTGGAATCGTGACCGGAACCGAAGCTGGAACGTACGACATCTTGCCCATGCTCGGCCGTGGAAAGCACCGCAACCCAAAGAAGGGCGCGTGCTTCATGGAGCTCGCATCCTTCCTCGCAGGCGAGAAGTGGAGCGATCACCCCGCCTGCACGCATCCGCTGATCGCGATGCTTGCCCGTGCGGTGAACGACCTGACGGCGGACCACTCGCGTCCGCAGCTCGCGCCGCTCATCCCGTCGGTCATCGGCCTGACCAGCACCGACCCGCGCTGGGACGTGCGCATCGCGCTGCGCGCCGCGCAGACGGCGCTACCTGTCTCGCCGGCCGACCGGCAGCAGACGCTGGCCGTGGCGATCCTCGGCTCCGAGCGCATGCTCGACGTCCTGGACGACCGGCCCCCCGGCACCTTGGCGCCGGAGAGCAAGGACGCGCTCGCGGCCGTACCGAAGACCGCGGCCTGGGCCGAGCGCTTCTGCGCGGGCACCAGCGTGCGACCCAAGCGGTTCGTGCGGGACGCCGCACCGAGCGTGGTCTCCACCGCGGTGCAGGGCATCTCGGAGGCGTTCGTGCCCGACGTCGACGCGCGGCTGCGTGGCCTGCTCGAGGCGACGATCGCCGATGCGCGCCGCTGGGCCGGGAACACGGACGACGACGCCCGCACGCTCGACCCGCTGGCATGGGGTCCGGTGGTGAAGTCGGCACCGACCGCCTGACCTGTCGGGCTCTGTCGCCGCGGTCACAAGCCGCGAGCCCGTACCTCTCTATCGGCGACGCGTGACGTCGATGGGTGGGGCCGCAGATCCAGGGGGTTCGGCGGCCCCGCCCATTTCCTTCACCCAAGCCCGCCCGATTCCTCCCAAGAGATAACACGTGCGGTTCATGGCCCGGCCCTTAGGCTCCTGGGCATGAGCGGATATTCTTCACCCCACCTGCCTGCGGACGGTCATGCGCCGGTCCCGCCTCCGCCAGGTGGGTATGCAGAGGTTCCGCCCCCTCCAGGTGGGTACGCACAGGTGCCGCCGACCGGCGGCCAGCCGCCCGTCGCACCGGCTCCTCGCCGCAAGGGTCGGCTGGCGCTGATCATCGGCGGCGTCGTCGTCCTGCTCCTGGCAATAGGGGTCGGCCTCTGGTTCCTCTTCCGTGATCCGCCGATCCCCGACCCCGAGCCGGCCGCCGAGCAGCTCGCGGCGGCGCTCCAGGAGGGCAAGCCCGCGGGCGTCCCGCTCGCCATGGAGACGTCGGCCGCGCCGGACGAGCAGTACGCCCAGGTGTTCGAGCAGCTCCTGGCCACCGTCGGCGAGAACGCCGGGACCGTGAAGGTCAAGAGCGTCACGCCGATCGAGGAGGGCGACGACGGCACCGCTACCGCCACCGCGACGCTCGCCTGGTCCTGGCCCGTCGCGACGGAGGAGGCCTGGGAGTACGAGACCGTCGCGCAGCTGACCTACCCGGGTGCGACAGACGGCGAGGCCGGGGAGTGGGAGGCCGGCTGGAACACCGGCGTGCTGGCGCCGGGTCTCGAGGCGGGCGAGCGGCTCGCCGTCGAGCGCACCGAACCGGCGCGCGGTGAGATCGTCACGACGAAGGGCGAGACGATCGTCGGTATGACGCCCGTGCACCGCGTGGGCATCGACAAGACCCGTCCGGGTTGGGAGACGGCCGCCGAGCAGCTCGGAAGGGTCCTGAAGTTCGACCAGGAGACCACCGACGGCATCGCCGCGCAGGTCGCCGCTGCGGGGGCCAAGGCGTTCGTCGAGGTCATCACGATCCGTGACAACGACTCGGAGTACGACTTCGAGGGCGCCATGGCGATCCCCGGCGTGGTCGGGATCCCCGACGAGCTGTCGCTCGCGCGGGAGCGCGACTTCGCGCGGCCGCTCCTCGGTTCCGTCGGCGAGGCCACCGCGGAGATCGTCGAGGAGTCGAAGGGCGCCATCAAGCCTGGCGACATGGTCGGCCTGTCCGGTCTGCAGGCCGCCCACGACGAACAGCTGCGCGGTGTGCCCGGCCTGGCGGTGACCATCGAGCCTGCCGAGCCGGCCGAGGGCGGTGAAGGCGGTGAGGGCCGCGAGGCGTTCACCATCGACAAGAAGGACGGCGAGCCGCTGACGATCACGCTCGACCCCGCTACCCAGGTCCGGGCCGAGGCGGCACTGGCCGGCTTCGACGACCTGGCGAGTGCCATCGTCGCGATCAAGCCGTCGACCGGTGAGGTGCTCGCGGCGGCGTCGGGCCCCGGTTCCGAGGGGTACAGCACGGCCACGCTGGGTCAGTACCCGCCGGGTTCCACGTTCAAGATCGCGACGTCCCTCGCGATGCTTCGTTCAGGGATCACGCCGGACAGCCCGCTGCCCTGCACGGAGAGCATCGACGTCGAGGGCCGTACGTTCCAGAACGTCCCCGGCTACCCCGCGTCCGCGACGGGAGACGCGGTGCCGTTCCGGACGGTGTTCGCCAACTCGTGCAACACGGCCTTCATCTCGCAGCACCAGAAGATCTCGCAGCAGCAGCTGCACGACGCCGCGGCGGCGCTCGGCCTGGGCGTCGAGGCCAAGGCCTTCGGCGCCGGGGCCGCGATGGGCGACGTCCCGGCGGAGGCGGCGGCCACGGAGCATGCCGCGTCGATGATCGGCCAGGGCAAGGTGCTGGGCACGCCGCTCGCGATGGCGACCGTCGCGGCGAGCGTCTCCGCGGGCCACACCGTGTCGCCGTGGCTGGTGCAGCCGTCCGACGGTAAGGCCGCGGAGAAGACGCCGGCGGGCGATCTGACCACGCAGGAGGCGGCCACCCTGCGCGGCCTGATGGGCGGCGTGGTGCAGGAAGGCTCCGCGACAAGGCTGCGGGACGTGCCAGGGATCGTCGGCGCGAAGACGGGAACCGCTCAGTTCGGTGACGGCAGCAAGGCCCACGTCTGGATGCTCGCCATCACGAACGACCTGGCCGCCGTCGTGTTCATCGAGGAGGGCGAGCTGGGTTCGACGACAGCCGGCCCGGTGATGCACAAGTTCCTCACGGGCAGCTGACCCGCGGTCCCCGCGCGTCCCCGGTGGTCGAGCTTGTCGAGACCGACGAGCTCGACCACCGGGCCGCTCGGGTCAGCCCTTGAAGCCGCCTTCGGTGCATGCGGTCTCGTAGTTCTTGATCGCTGCATCGACGGCCTTTGGCCGGGCGATCGAGCCGTCGAGCGCCTGGTCGAACGGTGCGCGGACCGCCTCGAGGTGCTCGATGCTCACCGCGTCCGCCTTGCCGATCAGCAGGCCGATGGTCTTGCTGATGGTGCTGAAGGCGCCCGTGAGCTCCTCGTTGAGCGGCGCCTGGACGGCTGGTTTGGCGGCGGTGACGTCGGTGACGAGCCGGGTCTTGAAGAACGCGTTGCACGACTCGACGAGGTCGTACTCGCCCGTGCTGATCGGGGCCTTGGCGACGGGCGACGGCACGATCTGCGTCACCTCTTCGCCAGAGGGCGCGAAGTCGCTGGCCATGCTCTCGAGGGCCGCACAGCCGGACAGCAGTAGTGCACAGGAGACCAGTGCGGCCGTCGCCCAGTTCTTGCTGGTGCTCACGATCTACTTCCCTCACGTCATCGGGTCAGAAAAGTGCGTTCGGTCGCACTCGCCCGCGAGTCTAGCGGCACCGCCGCAACAGAAGGTCAATCGTTGCCGTCGTGACGAGGGGGGTTCCGGCACCAGGCCTCGCGCGGACCGGCACGGCACGCACCCGACGCCCAGGTCACCGGAGTGGCCTGGGCGCCGAGGGTCGCGCGGGGCGGTTCGTCAGCGGTTGTCGTCGGCAGGCGGCTGATCGTGCGGCGTGGGAGGCGCGTCGGGAGCCGTCGGTCCGGCGTTCGGGCCCGCGCTCGGCGGAGCCGTCGGGTACGGCTCCGCCGAGCGGAGCACGGTGAGCCGAGAGCGGTACTCGGCCTCGTCGATCTCCCCGCGAGCGAAGCGGGTACCCAGCAGCGTCACCGGGTCGGCGCCGGCCGCGGCGTGCGCCGCCCACGGACCGCCCCAGGCGCCGCGCGGGCCGCGCCGTGCGCGCCGGGCGATCAGGAAGACCACCGTCGCGAACAGCAGGAACCAGAGCAGCGGGAAGATGAAGAAGAACGGGCCGGGTCCGCCCCAGCCGTCGTGCGGCCCGTTGGCGAGGACCTCCGTGGTCGCGGTGAGCATGTCGACCTCCAGCATTCGGTTCGGCCGGTCGTTCCGGCCACAGCACCAGGCTGCCGCCGTCCGACGCCGGGGTCGTCAGCCCCCCGTACCTGCTCGTCTACCCCTGTGGTGCCGGGTAGGCCCGGTCGCTCAGCCCGCCCCGGCCCACCCGGGGCGCACCAGGCCCGCCTCGTACGCGAGGACCACGAGCTGCGCGCGGTCGCGCGAGCGGGTCTTCATGAGCACCCGGGAGACGTGCGTCTTCACTGTCGACTCGGAGAGGTACAGCTTGCCGGCGATCTCGTCGTTCGCCAGCCCGCCGGCCACCTCGACGAGCACCTCGCGCTCGCGCGGCGTGAGCTCCCCGAGCGCGGGCACCGGCCGGACGTTGCGGGTCGCCTCCGCGACCTTGGCCAGCAGCCGCCGCGTCACCGTCGGCGACAGGAGCGCGTTGCCCGACGCCGCCACCCGCACCGCCCGCACCAGCTCGGCCGGCTCGGTGTCCTTGACGAGGAATCCCGATGCGCCGGCGCGGATGGCCTCCGTGACGTACTCGTCGAGCTCGAACGTCGTCACGACGACGACGTGCACACCGGCCGCCCGTGGCTCGGCGATGATCCGCCGCGTCGCCTCCAGCCCGTCCAGGCCCGGCATCCGGATGTCCATGAGCACCACGTGGGGCAGGTGCTCGAGGGTGAGCGCCACCGCGGCGTCGCCGGTGGCCGCCTGCGCGACGACGCGCATGTCGTCCTCGGAGTCGATGAGCGCGCGGAACCCGCCGCGCACCAGTGCCTGGTCGTCGGCGAGCAGGACGTCGATCATGCGGTGTCTCCGGTCTCGGGTTCGTCTGACGGCGGGGTCGAGGCAGGCGCGCCCTGCGGTACCGGGAGCCTGGCACGGACCTCCCACCCGGTGCCGTCCCCACGGGGTCCGGCGGTGAGCGTCCCGCCGGCGCCCTCCACCCGTTCGCGCATCCCGAGGAGCCCGTAGCCGGGCTCGGCCGGCCCCGCCGCGGGGACGCCGTCGTCGGCCACGACTACCTCGACGCCGTCGTGCCTGGTGACCCGCAGGGTCACCCGACGGGCCGAGGGCGCGTGCCTGCGTACGTTGGTCAGCGACTCCTGCACCACGCGGTGCACGACGCCGACGACGTGGTCGGGCAGGCCGCGCACGTCGTCGGCGAGCTCGACGGTGACGCCGAGACCCTCGGCCCTTGCCTGGTCGGCCAGGGCGTGCAGACCGGTGAGGTCCCAGGTGGGGGCGAGCGGGGCGGCGCCGTCGTGCAGCGTGCCCTGGGCGGGGGGTGAGGCGCCCTCACGGACTATGCCCAGCACCGTGCGGACCTCCGCGAGGGCGTCCTTGCTGGTGTCCCGGATGTTGGACAACGCCTCCCTGGCCTGCCCTGGATTCTTCTCGAGCAGGTGCAGGCCCACCCCGGCCTGGACGTTGATGGCCGACAGGGAGTGGGCGAGGACGTCGTGCAGCTCCCGCGCGATCCGGAGCCGCTCCGAGGCGACGGCGGTGCGCTCCCGCTCCGCGGCGGTGGCCCGGGCCGCCGCTCGCGCCGCCACCCGCCGCGTGATCCGGTCCCGCGCGCCGCTCGCGACGAGCAGCACGACGGCCAGCCATGCGGCCGCCGCGATGAGCGACGCCGGGCTCAGGAACCAGCCGCCGTCGTCGGCGTTCCAGCCGTGGCCGCCGTAGCCGGGCCCCCACTCCCCGCGCGGAGGCGGGGGCTCGTCGGCCAGGACTTGTTCGACGCGCGGTGCGATGAGCGCGGCGACGGCGCTCACGCCCCCGGCGAGCAGCGCGGCGCCCGACCACGCGATCAGGCGGGCCCTGCGCACGTCACCGCTGAGCATGACGCCCGCGAGCACGGCGACCGGCCCGAGGAAGACAGGCCCCCACGGGTAGCCGAGCAGCAGGAACGTGACGGTCGCCGCGACCGACAGCACGGCGGCCAGCGCGGGGCGCCGGGGCAGCAGGAACAGCAGCGCCGCCGGCGCGACCAGCAGCAGGAGGAACCCGACGAGGCCGGGTTCCGACGCCCAGGCCTGGCCGCGCGCGGCGCCGAGCGAACCCAGGTTGGCGGCGAACGCCACGGCGACCGCGACGAACACGCGTGGTCGCGCGCGGTCGAACGGTCCGGGGGCGTGCGGGTCCGGGAGGGTGTCGCTCGTGGGACGGGTGGTGCCCAGCATGCTCGCACGCTACGCCCGGGCGGGCCCCGACGCGTCCGACCGCGGTACCGGTGCGTGTCGTACCCCGGTGCCGGGAGGGCGGCCCGGCTCAGGCGAAGCGCGCCGAGCGCTCGACCACGCGGCCTGCCCCGCGCCCGCCGTCGGCCTCCGGGTCCCAGCTGTAGACCTCGGTGCCGGTGATGAAGACGTGCTCGGCGCGGGAGTCGGTGTCGAGCGGGTCGCCCGACCACAGCACGACGTCGCCGTCGAGCCCCTCCTTGATGGCGCCCACCCGCTCGTCCAGGCCGAGGAACTGTGCTGGGTTGGTCGTGATCGCCGCCAGGGCGGTCTCGCGGGGCAGCCCGTCGCGCGCCGCGAACGACGCCTGGTGCACCAGGAAGTTGATCGGGATCACCGGGTGGTCGGTGGTGATCGCGACGCGCACGCCGGCCGCCGCCATCACCGCGATGTTGCGGTTCGCGCGCTGCCGCACCTCGACCTTGGAGCGGGAGACGAACATCGGGCCGTAGATGACCGGGATGTCCTTCTCGGCGAGAACATCGGCGATGAGGTGGCCCTCCGTCCCGTGGTTGATGACGAGCCGGTAGCCGAACTCCTCGGAGAGCCGGATCGCCGTCGCGATGTCGTCGGCGCGGTGCGTGTGCTGGTCCCAGACGAGCTCGCCCGCGAGCACGCGCGCCAGCGTCTCCTTGCCCAGGTCCCGATCGAACGGCTTGCCCTCGGCCGCGGCGGCGTCCCGCTTGGCGACGTAGTTCTGCGCGTCGACGAAGGCCGCGCGGATCACGTTGGCGACGCCCAGGCGGGTGGACGGGAGCTGCTTCTTGTCCCCGTACACGCGCTTCGGGTTCTCGCCGAGCGCGCTCTTGACCGACACGGAGTCGCTGATCACCTGCTCGTCCACGGTGCGGCCGCCCCAGGTCTTGATCGCGACGGTCTGCCCGCCGATCGGGTTGCCCGAACCCGGCTTGATGACCGCGGTCGTCACGCCGCCGGCGAGCGCGTCCCGGAAGCCGTCCTCGTCCACCTGGATGGCGTCGAGCGCACGGAACGCGGACCCGTTCGGGTCCGTCATCTCGTTGGTGTCGTTGCCGGCCCAGCCCTCGCCCTCCTCGTGGATGCCGATGTGGCCGTGCCCCTCGACGAACCCGGGCAGCAGCCACCTGCCCTGGGCGTCGATCGTCCGGGTGCCCTCGGGTACTGCCACGTCCGGTCCGACGGCGGTGATGACGCCGTCCTCGATGAGAACCGTGCCGTTCTCGATGGGCTCGGAGGCGACGGGCACGACGTGGGCGTTGACGATGGCGATGCTGGAGCGGGTTGTCATGGGTACATCATTACCCGGAGTAATGACGTGCCGGGACACGCCCAGGCTGTGGAACCGAGAGGCGATCCCAACACCGTGCACGCCATCTTCGGCGTGTCGCGTGCATCGTGTTGGGGTCGACGCCCTCGGTCTGCTCAACCCAGCGACGCCGGGTTGGTCGCCTTCCCGTCGAGCCAGAGCGTGTCGGACTCGTCGCTGTGCGAGCCCGAGGTGCCCACATGCTTCGTGCTGATCCGCGGCCCCTTGGTGATGACGTGGACGATCGCCATGCCGTGCCCGCGGCCCAGGTCGTAGTCCTCCTTGAGCCACTCGAGGATCGGGGTCGCCTTGGTGGACGAGTCGAACCCGCGCTCCTCGGCGAGCCTGATGAGCTCGCGGGGCGTGTGCCCGGTCTTGGTCTCGACGGCGTCGAGGTAGGCCTGGAATGACATCGGGTGGTCCCTTCGCGTGGGGTGCGGCGCCGGTCGGCGCCGCGATCTGACAGGGCAGACGCCGCTGGCAGTCGGGACTCATCGGTGGGCGAGAGAGCGTGACAGGTGTCCGTTCGCCGTGCGAGCATGTATACCGATAACTAAACTCGCGGCATGGCGGACGAGGAATGGAGAGACTGCGCGCGACCGAGTCGCTCAGGCGATCGATGTCTTGGCGGAACGTGGGCCGCGATTGGGGCGGCCGTTGGTCGACACCATCCAGCACTCCTCGCTTGCCAACCTCAAGGAACTTCGACCAGGTGATGCACGGCTGCTCTTCGTCTTCGATCCGTGGCGGTCGGCGATCTTCTTGGTCGCCGGCGACAAGTCCGGACGGTGGAGAGAGTGGTACGTCGAGGCGATCCCGCTGGCCGAAGAGCGGTATCAGAAGTACTTGAGCCGACGCGCTGAAGAAGAAGGGGAAGGTGCATCGTGACTGGTTACGTACGGTGGACAGAGATCCGGGGCGATCTCGTCGAGAAGGCTGGCGGCGAGGAGGCCTTCGAGCACGGCAAGCAGGAGCTTCTGGCGGAGGTGACTGGATACCGGCTCGCTGAACTGCGCAAGAAGCGGCGCATGACACAGCAGGAGGTCGCTGATCGGATGGGCGTCACCAAGGGACGGGTGTCGCAGATCGAGAAGGGCAAGATCTCCGGCCAGGAGGTACTTGTCCGCTACGCGAGGGCTCTGGGCGGCGAGCTCCAGCAGGCGATCGTCTTCGACGACGGCGACATCGCAGGCATCGCCTGAGGTAAACGCACTACTTGCACAATCGGAGCGCCTTGATGAGTGATCAGCCCGAGGCCGGCTTCCACAGCCTTCCGATCGATGAGCCACAGCCAATGGGACACTCGCGTTTCGTCACGCGCGCTGAGTTCGCCGGTATGTCCGAGGCGGCTCCTGACGTCTCGCTGGCTGCTTTCCGTTCGGACCAGGACGCCATCGTCGAAGGCTGAAGTCACTACCTCAAGTCTGCAGGCCCTCCTGGCCCCAGCGCGGTGTCGGGCCCGGGTCGCCAAGGCTGGTGCCCACCGGGTCCTGGGAGACCTCCTGCGCGATGGCGGTGCCCCACTCGAAGTAGGACATGAGCGGGCCCTGCAAGTCCGGCAAGTCCGGGAAGGTGTCGTCGACCGCCGCCGACATCAGCTCGAGCCAGCGCTGCCGGTGCTCGTCGCGGATCCCCAGACCGAGGTGGCTATGCAGCAGGGACTGGTGGCCGCCGAGCGTCGTCGTGAACGCCGTCGGGCCGCCGAACACCTCCGCCAGCCAAACGGCCACGTGCTCGACGTGGCGCGGGCTGAAGTTCGCGAACACCGGCGCGAGCAGCTCGTCGGCGAGCACGCGCTCGTAGAACGCATCGCTGAGCCGGCGGAGGGCGGGCATTCCGCCCAGCGCGTCGTACAGCGTGGGCTGGGGCTCCATATGCGGCAGCCTATCCACCAGAGCCGTGCGTGCATCGAAGGCGCCGGAGTTCACCCGCCCGCGCATTGTGTGCCTGACGCGCACCCTGCCAGGGTTCTCGCGTGAGCGACGGGAGGAGAAGGACGCGCTGGTGGACGTGGTCCGGCCAGCTCATCATGCTGGCGTTCGCCCTCGGTGCGTCCTTGAGTTTCGTCTTCGCCTTCATCGCAATCGACGAGCAGGCCAGGTACAACCTGGCCCACGAACTGTGGCTCAACGGTCGACTGGCAAGTGCAAGCAACGCCGAGGCGTACCACCGGACCTGTCGCGGGTGCGACGACAAGCTCCGTGCCGAGGTGGCCTTCACCGCTGGGCCTCGGACGGTGGAGCTCCCCGAAATCAACGTGCGGGCGGATGGGCTGCCCGCCAACGAGTGGGTCCCGGCGCCGTGGCCGTACGACACCGAGTTCACCGTCCTGTACGACCGGGACGAGCCGGTCGGCTCCCGTGTCATGGACATCGTCGACGTCTATGGCCGCGCCGAGGGCAACCACCTCGTGCCGTCCATCGTTGCGGGAGCTCTGATCATCTGGACCTTGTCTTTGGTCCGCCCGTTCATTCGGCATGCGCCAGAGGAGCACAGGCGACGCGAAGCGTTCAGAGCGGGAGTTGAGTCCGGACCGGCCAAGCGAGCCATACGAGGCTGGCGCTCGGACCTGGTCCTGGCGGCGGGCCTGGTCGTCACCGGCCTGGGAATACTCCTGTACCTCACGGCTGGGCGCGAGGTACTGACAGCCCAGTACCTCGAAGAGCACGGCGAGGGGACGCAGGCGCACGCCCTCTCGTTCCACGTCACGGACGACCAGGGAGTTCCGCGCGCCGACCGGGTTCTCGCCTGGATCGACCCCGACTCAAAGCAGCGTGGCCGGCTTGTCGAGCTGGTCGCACCGGGGCAGCCGCTCAGAGACTCTCCTGGGGCAGGGTGGCACTACGGCGTTGCTCCCCCCGCGCCGTACGACGACTTCGCTGTCAAATACGACCCTGACAACCTGGACCTGGCCATCGCTGAGGCCGACATCGCACGTGCCGCCGATCCTGCACCTCTGATCGTGTCCATCGCGACTCTCGCTCTTGGCACGCTCGTCGTTGGCGGCTTACTAGCTTCGCTTGCCGCCAGGCGCTGGGGCGAACGCGAGCGAGAACGCCTGGGCCAGCTTCCGCCCGGCCTGATCCTGGGAGGCATGCCCAGCCCTCGTCCATAGACTCGAACCGTGGACTTCTACAACGCCTATGCCCACGGGTTCGCCCGGGTGGCGGCCTGCACCATCCCGGTCGCCGTCGCCGACCCCGCTGCGAACGCCGCGATGGTCCTGGACCAGGCACGACAGCTGAACGACGACGGCGTAGCGGTAGCGGTGTTCCCCGAACTCTGCCTGAGCGGCTACGCGATAGACGACCTGTTCATGCAGGACGTCCTCCTCGAGTCGGTGCTCGACGCGCTCGCCGGCATCCGGCAGGCCAGCCTCGAGCTGAGCACGATGCTCGTCGTCGGCGCGCCGCTGCTGGTCGGCAGCCGCCTGCTGAACACCGCCGTCGTCGTGCACAGGGGCCGGATCCTCGGTGTCGCGCCCAAGTCCTACCTGCCGAACTACCGCGAGTTCTACGAGAAGCGGCAGTTCGCGTCCGGCGACGAGCACCGCGGCACCCTCACCCTCCTCGGTGAGGAGGTGCCGATCGGCGCCGACCTGATCTTCCGGGCCGACGACGTGCGCGGCCTCGCCGTCCACGTCGAGGTCTGCGAGGACATGTGGGTGCCCGTGCCGCCGAGCGCGCTGGCGGCGCTCGCGGGCGCGACGGTGCTGCTGAACCTGTCGGCGAGCCCTGTCACCGTGGCGCGCGCCGAGGACCGCCGGCTGGTCGTCCGCAGCGGGAGCTATCGCTGCAGCGCCGCCTACGTCTACACGGCCGCCGGCCAGGGCGAGTCCAGCACCGACCTGTCGTGGGACGGCCAGACCATGGTCTACGAGGCAGGGGACCTGCTCGGCGAGACCGAGCGGTTTCCCGACGGCGCCCGCGCCACCGTGGTCGACGTCGACCTGGACCGCCTGCGCCAGGAACGGCTCCGGCAGGGCACGTTCGACGACAACCGGCGCGGGCTGGGGATGGTCCCGGCCGGCTTGACCGGCGACGACGGAGGGTTCCGGGAGATCTCGTTCAGCGTCCAGCCCCCGCAGGGCGACATCGGCCTGCGGCGCAAGGTCGACCGCTTCCCCTTCGTGCCCGACGACGCCGACCGCCTGGCCCAGGACTGCTACGAGGCCTACAACATCCAGGTCACCGGGCTCGAGCAGCGCATGCGTGCCATCGGGCAGCCGAAGATCGTGATCGGCGTCAGCGGCGGGCTCGACTCCACGCACGCGCTGATCGTCGCTGCCAAGGCGATGGACCGGCTCGGCAGGCCGCGTACCGACATCCACGCGTTCACGATGCCGGGCTTCGCCACGGGCAAGGAGACCAAGGACCGGGCGATCCGGCTCTCCGAGGCGCTCGGCGTGACGTTCCAGGAGCTCGACATCCGGCCCGCCGCCGAGCAGATGCTGCGGGACCTTGACCACCCGTACTCGGACGGCGTCAAGCAGTACGACGTGACCTTCGAGAACGTCCAGGCGGGCCTGCGCTACGACTACCTGTTCCGGCTCGCGAACCACCGCGGCGGCATAGTGCTCGGCACGGGCGACCTCTCCGAGCTGGCACTCGGCTGGTGCACGTACGGCGTGGGCGACCAGATGTCGCACTACGGCGTGAACGCGGGCGTGCCGAAGACGCTGATCCAGCACCTCATCCGCTGGACCGTCGACAGCGGCCAGTTCGCGCCGGACGCGGACAGCCCGGTCAACGCCGTCCTGACGGAGATCCTGGAGCAGGAGATCACCCCAGAGCTGATCCCCACCGAGGAGGGCGAGACGCCGCAGTCCACCGAGGCGACTGTCGGCCCGTACGCCCTCCAGGACTTCACGCTCTTCCACGTGCTGCGCTACGGCTACCGCCCGTCGAAGATCGCGTTCCTGGCCTGGCACGCCTGGCACGCGGTGGACGACGGCGACTGGCCGCCCGGCTTCCCCGTCGCGCGGCGCACCGCTTACGACCTCGCGACGATCCGGCGCTGGCTCGACGTGTTCGTGCGCAGGTTCTTCGCCTCGCAGTTCAAGCGGTCGGCCCTGCCGAACGGCCCGAAGGTGTCCCCGGGCGGCACCATGTCGCCCCGCGGCGACTGGCGGATGCCCTCGGACGCGGCCCCCACGGCCTGGCTGGCAGAGCTGGAGAAGAACATCCCAGAGGCCTGAATCTCTGTGCTGTGAGCGTGATCGTTGCGCCCGAAGCGGACTTCTCGCCGCAACGATCACGCCCACATCCTCGGCGGGTAGGGTGCCTCGTATGCCTGCTGTCTCCGTTGCCCTGGCTCGGCCCGGTAGCCGTCGCCTCGTCCGCGTGATCACCGTGTTCGCGGCCGTCCTCACCTTCGTGGCCCTCCTGCTGGTGGCTGGTCCGGCGAGCGCTCACGACCAGCTCCTGTCGTCCGACCCCAAGGACGGCGCGACGCTCGACGAGCATCCGGCGAGCATCTCGCTCACGTTCAGCGCGGCGCCGCTCGACACGGGTATCGAGGTCGCCCTGGTCGGTCCGGACGGTGTCACGGCGAAGGGCCAGGACATCCAGGTCGACGACAAGGTGGTGACCGCCCAGCTCGCCGACGACCTGCCCGCCGGCCGGTACGACGTCGCATGGCACGTCGTCTCCTCCGACGGCCACCCGATCGACGGCGAGCTCAGCTACACGGTGAAGGCCGCGGCCGAGCCCACGGCGACCCCGAGCGACGAGGCCACCGAAGAGGCCGAGCCGTCCACGCAGGAGGCCGAGCCCACCGACGCCGCGCAGCCGAGCGCGCCGTCAGAGCTGGCCGGTGCCGGCAACGGTGCGGGCACCAGCGGGCTGGCCGTCACCGGCGGGATCGTCGCGGCGGTTCTCGTCGTGCTGGGCCTGGTCGTGATGATGCGGCGCAAGATCCTCGAGAACGACCGCCTGCGTCAGGCTCACGAGCACGACCCCGAGGGCCCGGACGGCGAGAGGCCGAACGCGAACCCGGACGGCAAGCCCCGCGTCTGACCGCTTCCCACATGTCAGAACCTCAGGTCACGCACGTGACCTGAGGTTCTGACATGTGGGAAGCGGTCACCAGGGCGACGGGGCCGGCGGCGCCACGACGGTCGGGGTGTCGTTGCAGCTGATGATGTTCGGCAGGTACCGGGTCAGCCAGTTCGCGGGTCCGTCGCCCCAGGGTGTGATGGTCTGCCCGTCGTTCCCGCCCAGGTCGGCCAGCGTGAACTCCGAGCCGTTCTCGAAGTCCCAGTTGAACGCCCCGCAGTTGTTGACCCCCGCCCAGCCGACGTTGCGCGCGTCGACGTTCTCGAACGAGGCCGACCCCGCCGTCCGGGCGCTGACCACCGACGTCCCCGCGCCGTCGACCCGGACGTCGCGGACCTGCACGCCCTCGATCCGGTGGGCGTCCTTCACGCCGAACTCCGTGACGAGCATGATCGCGTTGTACGTGCTGTCGAGGTAGTGGTCGCCGGTGACGGTGATGTCCGCGTCGATGCTGCGGTCCAGCGCGTAGAACCAGAGCGATCCGAGGCCGATCCGCCAGTTCAGGTCAAGGCCGCCCGCCCGCACTGTCGTGTTGTCGCGGAACGTGAGCGTGCCCTCGAACGGCTCCGCGCCGAAGCGCGCACCGGCATGCAGCCCGGAACCCTCCCGCACCGGGTCGGCGACGAGGTTGCCCTCGACGGTGATGTCGCGGCCCCCGTAGATCGCGATGCCGTTCGCGAGCACCGGCGTCTGGACGGTGTTGCGGGCGAACGTGTTGCCGCTGTTCTGGTCGGCCTGCGCCCACATGGCCAGCGCGTCGTCGCCCGTGTTGCGGAAGAAGCTGTTCGTCACGGACGAGCCGGTCACGCCGCGGTGGAAGTTCACGCCGTCCCCGATCTGGTCGGTGACGACGACGTCGGAGACGTGCGTGTTCGACATCGGTCCGTCGAACCACAGGCCCACCTTGGTGCGGTGGATGTACAGGTCCGAGATCGTGGAGTCGCTCATCGCCCCGCCGACGCCGTTGACCTGATCGGTGTCGATGCGCTCGCGGACGTCCCCGACGATCGTGAAGCCGGACAGGTGCACGTCGGCAGAGCCGCCGTACTCGGCGTACTTCCCGTAGAAGCCGACGCCGGTGTGCACCGAACCGTCGGGCGCCTGCTCGGCCAGCTCGACCTCGTGGCCGCGGACTATCGAGTGCCAGCTCCCCGCGCCCTCGACGGTCACGTCGTCGACCACGACGTGCCGGTTGACCTGGAAGGTGCCCGCCGGGATCCACAGGGTGCGGTCGTGGGCCGACCCCCAGTCGACGGCGCGCTGGAACGCGGCACCGGAGTCCCGGCGGCCGGTCGGGTCCGCGCCGAACCGCAGCACGCTCACCGCGCCGCGCGGTCTGGCCTCAGGCCGTCCGACGAGCTCGGAGTCGAGCAGGTCGATGGTCGTGCGGTCCGCCCTGGCGCCACGGGGGACGGACAGGCGCACCACATCGCCCGCCCGGTAGGTCTTGCCGAGCAGGAGGCGCTGCTCGTCGTAGAAGTGGCTGGGCCGGAACGGCTTGACGAGCCAGTCGGGCGTCGCGGTGCCGGGTACGCAGGCGCACTCCGGGTACCACCAGTCGGGCTGCGCGAGGTCGGCCTGCGGATCGTTGCTGAACGGGTACGCGTTGTACAGCCAGGAATACTCGGAGGTCAGCCGCAGCGCGCGGGCCGGTCCCGCGGGGACGAGGTGGCCGCGGTGGGCCCGCAGCACCCGCACGTCGAGCGGCGACGTGATCCCGCCACCCTCCGGTGCGTCGGGGATCGAGTAGCGCACAGTGATCGCGTCCGCGTCGGCGGGGAGCGTGAAGTCGACGTACTCGCCCTCGGTGAGCTGTACGGCCGAACGCCCCGACGCCTCCGCCGCGAGCGTGTAGGCGTCGCGGCTCGGGGCGAGCACGGTGCCGGTGGTGACGGCCTGCTCCGCCTCCTGCTCGAGGAACGGCACGTCCGCCCCGCGGCCGGCGACGAGCGCGGGGTCGAGCCCGGCGCGGGTGACGACCGGGCCGTCCGCGGGGTCGGGCTGCGCCGTGGCGGACGCCGTCGTCGTGGCAGCGGTCGCGAGGAGGACGCCGGCCACCACGCCCGCGGCCAGCCGCACGTCGAGGGGCCGTCGGGGCCGGGCGGGACGAGGTGGGGGAGCAAGGCGTGTCATCGTCGACTCGACTCTGTAGGGCCGGCCCAGGGCCGACTGGCTGGCGCCGGCCGAGGGCCGGGCGGCTGCGCTGCCGCATGCCGAGCGTAGGACTGGGAACGACCCCGGGCAACCACTTCTATCAAAATTCTTCAGCGAAGCATCGGTTTCTTGCAACTATGGCGCAAATTGTTACGTCGACGGCGAGCTGTCGCGGTGCCGCACCGCCAGGATCACCGTCACCACGGCGGGCAGGAGCAGGATGGCGCCCGCCGTGTTCACCGCCTGGAACCCGCCCCACGCGAGGAGCGGGCCGGCCAGGGCGGCGGCGCCCGCGCCGAAGTAGTTCATCAACGCATCCGTCGCACCCTGCAGCGGCAGCTTGACGTGCGGCTCCGCCACGGACGCCAGCACCGCCGACGACGCGATGACGCACGCCGACCAGCCGAGCCCGAGCAGCACGAGGGCCACCGCCGTGAGCACCTCGGTGTCGAGAGCCGGCCCGGCGGCGCTGTGCCCTGCGTGCGCGCCTGCATGCGCGCCGGGGCTCGCATCGCCGTCGGGCACCATCGTCGCGGCCATGAAGCCGAGGACCACCGCCGCGCCTTGCAGCACGAGCCCGCCGACCGCGACCCGCAGGGGGCCGAAACGGTCGGACAGCCACCCGAACACCGGGCTGAACGCGAACATCCCCAGCACGTGCAGGCTGATCACTATGCCCACGAGCTGCAGCGACATCCCGCCGTGCTGCATGTGCACCGGCGTCATCACCATCACCATGATCATCACGCCGTGCGCGACGGCGGTGGTCACCACGGCGAACCGCGCCCGGGGGTGCGCCCAGGCCCACCGCAGGGCGGCGAGGGCCCCGGTCCGCCTGGGCTGGGCGCTTGCGGTGTCGTCGGCCCGCTTGCCGAGCCGCCCGACGGCGGTGGTGGCGGCCGTGACCGCGCTGCCCACCGCCGCGCTCGACACCGGGTCCCGGTACAGGGCCGCGAGCACGAGCCCGGCCAGCAGGTACGCGACTATCGAGAAGAGGTACGGGCCGCCGAGAGCGGGCACGCCGAACCCGCCGCCGACCACCGCGCCGGGGGCCGCGAGGTTGGGCCCCACGACGGAGCCGACGGTGGTGGACCACAGGACCACCGACATCGTCCGGGCGCGGGTACCCGAACCCACGTTGTCCGCCGCCGCGTACCGGGACTGCAGGTTGGTCGCGTTGGCGACGCCGTAGAGCGTGAGGCCCACCAGCAGCACGACGAGCTGCCCCACGACGGCCGCCGTGACGATGAGCAGCGCACCCACCGTGGAGATGGCGTAGCCGAGCGACAGCGCCCAGCGGCGTCCGCGCACCTGGGCGAACGTCGCGAGCGGGATCGACGCGACTGCCGCGGCGAGCACACCGACGGCCTGCGCGAGGCCGGCCATGGAGGTGCCGCCGAGACTCTCCGCGAGCAGCGCGCCGACGGCGGCACCGGACGCGACCCCGACGCCCGCCAGCAGGTTGCTGAACACGAGCACGACCAGGTTGCGGCGCGCGTGCGGGGCCTCCGCGGGGGCCGGAGCAGCGGACTTCGCGGTGTCCTCGGAGACGTCGTCGGAGGCGTCCTGGGAGGTGTCCACGACGCCTTCGGCGGTGGCTGGGAGCTCGTACGGCGGTTTCTCCACGATTTCCTCTCATTGGCGCGGGACTACTGGAACGGTAGACGCCTATGGGTTGCGGAAGTCATCGGATAGTGCGGGGTGACACTGCTCCAGGAGGCCCTTCACCGTCGTCGTCCACAGGCTCGTACACAGGTTCGCGTCCTCTGAGAGCAGAAAGTTACCCACGACTCGCCGTGGAAGTACCCGTTCTCCGCGAATTCCTGCCGATCTGCTGGCAGTATGGGGCCTCGTCGTCGGGCGGGTACCGCCGCACGACGTGACCGAAGAAGGGAACCGCATGTCGCTCAACAAGTCCGAGCTCGTCTCGGCCATCGCCAGCAAGGCCGAGATCAACAAGACCGAGGCCGAGGCCGCGCTCAACGCCTTCCAGGAGGTGCTGATCGAGTCGCTCGCCAAGGGCGAGGCCGTCAAGGTGACTGGCTTCCTCTCGGCCGAGCGCGTCGAGCGTGCCGCCCGCACGGGTCGTAACCCGCGCACCGGCGAGGAGATCCAGATCCCGGCGAACTTCGGTGTCAAGATCAGCGCCGGCTCGCTGCTGAAGAAGGCCGTCGCGAAGTGACGCTTCGCCGCTGATTTTTATAGCGAGGCGAAGGCCCGGCTCCCAGTACGGGGGTCGGGCCTTCGTATGTCCGAGCCTTCGTATGTCCGGGTACAGCCGGCCGCCCTCACGCTCAGAGGTCGCCCTTGCGCTCCAGGTACTTCATCGCCACCCAGCCCATCGGCACGCGGCCCCAGTAGGTGCACAGGCGGTACAGGATGGTCGCGGAGAACGCGATGGTGGCCGGCACGCCGGCGGCCGTCAGACCGGCCGTCAGGGCGCCCTCGACACCACCCAGGCCGCCTGGGGTCGGGATGAGCGCGCCGAGTGCGTTGCCCACGAGGTTGACCAGGGCGATGTCGACCAGCGAGAGCGACTGCCCGAACGCCGCGAGGCAGCACCACAGGGCGATGATGTAGCCCAGCGTCATGATCAGGTTCCCCGCCACACCGAGCGCCAGCCGGCCGGGGTGGCTCAGCATCTGGGCCAGGCGGGGCCACACCTGCCGCAGCCTCGGCCCGATGTACCCCATGCCCCACCGCCGTACCGGCGGCACCAGCAGCGTCGCGACGACTACCACCGCTATGCCCGCCAGGGTGATCAGCACAGCGGGCGACGGCAGCTCCACGAGGGCGCCGGACCCGGTGAAGATCGACAGGGCGACGAGCAGCAGCACGGTGACGACGAACTGCGATACCTGGACCAGCGCGACAGTGGCCACTGCCATCGACATCGACACCCCGCGCTGCGTCAGCAGGCGCAGGTTCAGCGCCGCCGGGCCGATGCCCGCCGGGGCCGCCAGAGCGACGAACGAGCCTGCCGCGGCAGTGCACGTGGCTCGCCCGATCGGCACGCGGACCGGTGAGAACGCGACGAGCGTGAGGCCCGCGCCGAACCAGGTGAGGACGGCGAGCGCGAACGCCACGGCGATCCACCACGGGTTGGCTCCGCGCACGGCCTGCGCGATCTCGTTGAAGTTGATGGTGGTCACGATCACGGCGACCGCGATGATCATCAGCGTCGTGGTGAGCACGGTGCGCGCGCTGAACCGGGAGATGCGCTGCGGCTGGACGCTCGCCTCGGGCAGGCGCTCCACCAGGGCGCCGCGCAGCTCGCCCAGGAGGCCCTTTGCCCGCCGCACCTCCTCGCGGGTGGTCCGCGGCAGGGCTATCGACTGGATCAGCGGCCCGATGGCGGCGATGTCGGCGTCGGGCAACGCGCGCACCGCCGACGCGACGGCGCGCCGGGGGCCCACCCGCAGCCCGATGAGCGCGAGCATCTGCACGAGGTCGAGGCGTCGTGAGAGCGGCGGCGACGCGATGTCGCCCTGCTCCCAGCCGGTGATCCACACGTGCGGGTCGCCGTCGGCGTCGCGGTGCGTGAGCAGCACGTCCTGTGTCAGCGCGCGGTGCGTGAGGCCCGCCGCGTGGGCCCGGCCGAGCTGCTCCCAGGCCTCGGCGATGACGTCGTCGTCCACGTCGTCGTCGGGCAGGTCGCGGAGCGACAGCGCCGGGGAGGCATGCTCGAGGACGAGCGCTATCGAGTCGCCGAACTCGCCGATCCCCAGGAGCCGGGGGGTGCGGACACCGGCGGCGGTCGCCGCGTAGGACAGGAGGGCGGTGCGCTCGGCGACGGCCTTGAGCGAGATGGCGGCCCGGCCCTCGATGCCGCGCAGGCGCAGGGCCCGCCACAGGCGCGTGATGAGCCCGACGACCTGGCGGTCGCCGTCGAGCACCACCACGTCGCGGCGTACGCCGTCGTCGCAGTAGAGGGCGTACACGCGGTTGCCGTCCCCGCGACTCAGGGCGAGCGCTACCGGGTCGTCGGGCGTGGCGTCGGGCGTGCCGGCCCCGGCGGCCTCGTCGCCGGTCTGTACGGGCTGCGCCTGCACCCGGGCCAGTGACGTCGGCACGAAGCCGGCGCGGCGCACGGCGGTCACGAGGTCGGGTCCGTACGCGCGCTCGCTGCGCGTGCCCGACATGTACTGCACCGAAGACCCGGCGAGCCGGCCGAGCAGCAGCGCGACGAGCACCCCCGGCAGCGAGACCTGGCCCGTGATCAGCACGATCAGCAGGGCCGCGAACAGGAGGTTCCATGAGATGCGGACGGTCCGACGTCGCGTGGCGGGCCCTGCGACCGTGAGCATCGCCGTCAGGGCGACCGCGTACTCCGGGATGGCCAGCACGTAGCCGGTGCCGCTCTCCCATACCGACATACCGCGCACGAGCTCGTCCGAGCCGAGCTGGTGGAGCAGGACGGTAGTGAGGACACCGAGCACCAGGCCGAGGGCGGCGCCGGCAATCGACTCGATGATCTGCCTGCCCAGTCGGCGGACCGCCAGCTCGATCAGCACGGCGACCGGGGCGAACATGCTGACCAGACCCTGCAGCACCGCTACCGGGACGAACAGGATGTCGGCCAGCAGGTCGTTGAAGCTCCGGACGTCCTCGGTGACGCCCTCCGTGGTGCCGTGCGCGACCACCGAGAGGATCAGGACGCCCGCGACGCCCACTGCGCACCCGATCATCCAGACCAGCGCGCGCGGGTGCCGGACACGCTCTTCAGGCGTGTCGACGACGTCGACCAGGTCAGACCCGGCCGGCGCGGTGCGCGGAGCGTCGGACAGATCGGCACCGGCGCCAACGCGGCCGGCGCTCGAGTTGGACATGTCTCGGATTCTAAGGGCCTTGGGCCGCACATGACCGGAGGAGCGGTGGCGACACCCATTCTTGCCGGAGAATGCCAGGTCAGGGCAGTGAAGTCCCTCGTACTGCCCCGCTCGGGATCAGCGGATCCCCATGGCCTCACGCCACTCCGCGGGCACGAGGGCGTAGCCGACGAACGCCACGACGTCGAGCAGCGCATGGGCGACGACCAGCGGGATCACGCGGCGTCGTCCGTCGGGCTGGAACCTCGGCGACGTGTAGAACCACGAGAAGACGACGCCCATCACCACGTTCCCGATGAACGGTCCGATGCCCTGGTACAGGTGGTACGACCCGCGCAGGAGCGAGCTGGCCACGATGAACTTCATCCGGTTCCAGCCGAGCTCCCGCGTGCGCTCGTAGAGGTAGCCGACGGCGATCACCTCCTCGAGCAGCCCGTTCTGGAACGCGCTGAGCAGCAGCAC
Source organism: Promicromonospora sp. NPDC023805 (assembly GCF_040639635.1). Lineage (NCBI taxonomy): Bacteria > Bacillati > Actinomycetota > Actinomycetes > Micrococcales > Promicromonosporaceae > Promicromonospora > Promicromonospora sp. NPDC023805. Next base: position 85,560 of record NZ_JBFAAH010000003.1, read on the forward strand.
CGGGACGGTCCACCAGTGGGTGTCCAGGGCGCTGGCCTGCACCTCGACGGTGATGCCGAGCGCACGCCCGAGGACGTAGAACGCGAGCCCCGGGATGCCTATCGCCGCGGCCAGGGCGACGCCCCAGCCGAGGTCGCGGCCCGGACGGGACCGGTCGAGGCCGAGGCTGCGGACCGCGCTGCGGCCCGGCCCGCTGAGCAGGTACAGCGCCAGCGCCACCGGGACCAGCGCGAACCCGATGCTCAGCAGCTGGTAGACGAGGTCGAGGTACGGGCGTTCGGACTGGCTCGCGTTGAGCGTGGCGGTCTGCTCGCCGAGCGGCGTATCGGCGGTGATGCGGGCCGCGATGTTGACGAGTGCGTAGACCGCCGACTGGCCCAGGCTGAGCCCGAGCACTATCCACACCTCGGCGGCGACACGACGGTTGGAGGACACGGCCCGTTTATAGCAGTCGCCGCTGGGCGCGGGCCGTGCCCACGCCCAGCGGCGGTCGCCGTCGGATCCGCTCAGGCCCGGTTCGAGGCGCGCCTGACGAAGTCCGCGAGGTCCGCTGCCTGCGCCACCCGGGACTCCGGGTGGATGTACATCATGTGGCCCGCCGGGTACACCCGGGTCTCGATGCGGTCGCGGTAGGACGCCGGGATCGCCATCTGGTCGAGGCTGTACTCGATGGCCTCGACCGGGACACCGCCGTCGTACCGGCCCATGGCGATGTGCACCTGGAGGTGCGGGTTGATGATCATCGCCGTCGCGAGCTTGTCGGCGACGTCGACGGCCTGACCCTCGAACTCCTTGTACGACCAGGGGTGCACCTGGCGGGACAGCACCTCGTAGATCGCGTCGTTCTCGTACTCGAGCTCGCCACGCAGGTAGTGGTGCAGCGCCGCCGTGTAGGGCCCGGACGTCGCGGACATGAACGGGTCGTACGGCATCTGCTCGTGGATGTAGTGGTCGGCCGGCCCGGTGAACCGGGTGTCGAGGCGGCCCGTGATCAGGCGGCGCGAGCGCAGCAGCTCCGCGTAGACGCGGGTGTGCTCGAGCCGCAGGTTGGCGCGGTCCACGTAGTCCTCGCTGAGCCCGGTCAGGGAGGCGATCTTCGTGACGGCGGCCGCGCGCTCGTCGTCGGGCACACGCGCCCCGCGGGCCAGGACCGAGGCGTACGTCTCCGCCCAGTCCCGCGCCTCGGCGACGACGTCGTCGAGCGCGCGGTCGCCGAGCAGGCCGTGGTACTGCGCCGTCGCGGCGTAGAGCGGCAGGAACAGCGGGTGCGGCAGGTTGGAGTGCTCGCCGTCGAACAGCGCCTCCATGTTCAGCGCCGGAGCCACCAGCATGACGCCGTTGAAGAACATCCCGAAGCGCTGCTGCAGGTACTCGGCCAGCGCCGCCCCGCGGGTGCCGCCGTACGACTCGCCGATCAGGAACTTGGGGCTCATCCACCGGTCGTTGCGGCTCGTCCACAGGCGGATGATCTCGCCGACCGACTCGAGGTCGCCCGTGAACCCGTGGAACGGCTTGGCCTGCTCGCCCTCTGTCGCGCGCGAGTAGCCCGTGGAGACCGGGTCGATGAACACGAGGTCGGAGACGTGCAGCAGGGTCTCCAGGTTGTCGACCAGCCCGTACGGCGGCGGGGTCAGGTTGCCGACGTCGCCCGAGTCGACCCGGCGCGGGCCGAGCAGCCCCAGGTGCAGCCAGACCGACGACGAGCCGGGGCCGCCGTTGAACGCGAACGTCACCGGGCGGCGCGTCACGTCGGCGTCGTCAAGCGTGTAGTACGTGATCGAGACCTCGGCCTTGGGCTTGCGGCCGTCGTACTTCTCGTCCTTGTGGACCTCCTGGCGCAGCACTACCCGGCCGGTCGTCGCGCTGTAGGCGAGGTCGCCCTGCGGGGTGTGCAGGGTGTGCCGCGTGGTGACGAGGTCGTCGGTGGGTTCGGGCTTCTTGGGTGGGGTCCCGGTGGACGCCGTCGTGGTCGCCTCTGGCTTGTCGGTGCTGGTGCTCTTCTCGTCGGTCACGTGGGGAACCTACCGCTCGGATCAGCGTGCCCTCACACGCATTTGCCTCCGCCTGATCGGCTGGCTCGCGCTAAACCCCTTGCGCCTCGTTGCCAACAGCTGACAAACTGGTTTGCAGGACAAACCAGTTTGGAAGGAAAGGCGATAACCATGGCGAGCGACCCGACGTCGGACAGACCTGAGGGCCAGGGAGAAGCGGCGGGCCTCGACCCCGCCGAGATGCTGCGGATGATCCAGCAGCAGCAGGAGGCGGCCCGGGACGCAACCGAGCCCGACGGCCGCGTGCTGTTCGCTGCCTGGGGGCTCGCGTGGCTGATCGGCTACCTGGCCATGTGGTCCACGGCCCGCGATACGGGCGTGCCCGCCGTCTGGGCCGGCTGGGTGCTCGCCGGGTGCATCGTCGGCGCGACGGGGCTCACCGTCGTGCACAGCGTCACCCGGACGTCCGGCACACGCGGTGCGAGCGCCCGGGTCGGCGCGATGTACGGCTGGACCTGGTTCCTCGCGTTCATGGCCTTCGGCGTCCTGATCGGCGCCATGGGTGACGCGGGTGCATCGACCGAGGTCCAGGCGATCGCCGCGAACGGTTTCGCGTGCGTGATCGTCGGCCTCCTGTACCTCGCCGGCGGCATGCTCTTCGAGGAGGTCCGGATGTACGCCATCGGCGGCTGGATGCTGGTCACGGCGGTGCTCGCCGCGTTCGCCGGGATGCCGGACACGTACTTCGTGATGGCCGTCGCGGGCGGCGGCGGGTTCCTGGTCATGGTCGCGGTGGAGCAGGTGATCCGCGCGCGGCGTCGATCATCCGGGACCGGAGAGCGGACGGAGGGCGGTGGGCGACGTGCCTGAGGAGCTCGACCCCGTCATCCACGCCCCCGCCCGCCTGCGCGTGGTCGCCTCGCTCGCGGCCCTCGGCCCCGGCGACGAGCTGGCCTTCCCGAAGCTGCGGAAGCTGCTCGACATGACCGCCGGAAACCTGTCGACCCACCTGCGCAAGCTGGAGGACGCCGGATACGTACACGTCACCAAGACCCACGAGGGCAGGACACCTGCGACCTACCTCGCCCTCACCCCGACCGGCCGCACCGCGTTCGCGGACTACCAGGCGGCGCTGATGGACCTTCTGAAGGGAGCACAGGGATGAGTGCGGTAACTGTCAGCGCCGTAGAGGTCAGTGGGGTGACCCGGCGCTTCGGCGACGTCGTCGCCCTCGACGATGTGACGCTGGAGGTGGGGCACGGCGAGCTGGTGGGCATGCTCGGCCCCAACGGGGCGGGCAAGTCCACGCTGCTCTCGCTGGTCAGCGGCCAGCGGCGGCCCGACGCCGGCGTGGTGCGCCTGGCCGGCCGCGACCCGCGCGACGCCCGGGCACGCACGGTGCTCGGCCTGACCCCGCAGGAGACGGGCCTGCCCGCGACGCTGCGGGTGCGCGAGGTCGTCGACTTCGTCGGCGGCCACTACCCCGACCCCGTGCCGACGGACGAGCTGCTGGAGCAGTTCGGGCTCGCCGACCTGGGCAAACGCCAGACCGGTTCGTTGTCCGGCGGGCAGAAGCGGCGGCTCGCCGTCGCCATGTCCCTGGTGGGCCGGCCGAGCGTCGTGCTGCTCGACGAGCCCACCACCGGGCTCGACGTCTCCGGCCGTGCCGCGCTGTGGGACGCCATCCGGGAGTACCACGCCAAGGGCGGCACGGTACTGCTCACCTCCCACTACCTGGAGGAGGTGCAGGCGCTCGCAGAACGCGTGGTCGTCATCGACCACGGCAAGGTGCTCGCCGACGACTCCCTCGAGACCGTCCTCAGCCGCGTGGGCGCCCGCAGGGTGCAGCTCACCGACGCCACGGGCACGCGGCAGGAGCACCTCGTCCCCGACTCGGACGCCTTCGTGCGGGACCTGGTCGCCTCCGGCGTCGAGTTCCGCGACCTGGAGATCCGCGGGGCCTCCCTGGAGGAAGCGTTCGGCCAGCTGGTCAACCACGAGAGCACGGAAGGAGCAGTGCGATGAGCGCGACCACGCAGAACCTGACCCAGGCCCGGACCCAGCCCTTCCTGAAGCTGTCCTGGCTGCACCTGAAGTACCAGTTCCTGGAGACCGTCCGGATCCCCATCGCGGTGCTCGGGAACGTGCTGTTCCCGTCGCTGTCCATGTTCTTCTTCGTCGTGCCGCAGACGGCGGTCGCGGGCAACCCCCTGTTCGCGACGACCGCCGTCGCCAGCCTTGCGCTGTTCGCGGTCTGCTCGGCGAGCCTGTTCACCTACGGCCTCGGGGTGGCCGAGGACCGGCAGCTGCCGTTCTACCCGTTCCTGCGGTCGCTACCGGCCGGGCCCGGTCCACAGATGGTGGCGCGCGTGCTGAACGGCGGGATCTTCTCGCTGTTCGGCGTGCTGCCGCTGATCATCATCGGCTGGCTGTTCACGGAGGCCACCGTGACACCGGGGCAGCTGCTCGGGGGGATCGGGACCATCCTCGCCGCGTCCGTGCCGTTCGTGCTGCTGGGCATGGCGATCGGGTACGCGCTCTCGGCCAAGGCGGCCCTGCCCGTCGTGCAGATCATCCTGTTCCCGCTGGCCTTCGCGGGCGGGCTTTTCCTGCCGCCGCAGATGTTCCCCGGCTGGCTCGACGCGATCTCGATGGCCACGCCGACCCGGGCCGGCCGTGACCTGCTGGTGCAGGCCACCACAGGGGCGGAGGCCTACGCCCTGGCGCTCCCCGTCCTGGCCGGGTGGACGCTGCTGTTCATCGTGCTGGCGATCGTCGCGTACCGCAACGACGAGGGACGCCGCTTCCGCTGAGCCGGCGATCGACCTACTCCGCGCGGCGCAGGCGCAGGGAGTTCAGCACCACCAGCACCGAGCTCGCCGCCATCGCTCCGCCCGCGATCATCGGGCTGAGCAGGCCCGCCGCCGCCAGCGGGATCGCCGCGACGTTGTACGCGAACGCCCAGAACAGGTTCTGCTTGATGACCCGCAGAGTCTTCCGGGACAGGCGTACGGCGCTCGCGGCGGCCCGCAGGTCGCCGCGGACCAGCGTGATGTCGCTCGCCTCGATCGCGACGTCCGTACCGGTGCCCATCGCGAGACCGAGGTCGGCCGTGGCGAGCGCGGCGGCGTCGTTCACGCCGTCGCCCACCATCGCCACCGTGTGGCCCTCGGCCTGCAGCCGGGCCACCACCGTGGCCTTGTCGGCCGGCAGCACGCGGGCTATGACGTCCGCGTGCGGGATGCCGACGGCCCGCGCCGCGACGAGGGCGGCGCCCTCCGAGTCGCCGGTCAGCAGGTACGGTCGCAGACCCAGCTCGCGGAGCTCGGCCACCGCCTGCGCCGACGTCGGCTTGGCCGGGTCGCGCAGCGCGATCACGCCGCGGGCGGCCCCGTTCCAGGCCACGGCCACCGCGGTGGCCCCCGCCTCCTCCTGCTGCCGGACGGCGGTACGCACCTCCTCCGGGACGGCCGCCCCCTGCTCGACGAGCCAGGCGGGGCGGCCCACCAGGACACGGCGGGTGTTCAGCGCCCCGCCGAGGGCCAGGCCGGAGTGCGCCCGCCGGACGAGGCCCTCGACACCGCCGCCCGCGTGGGCGATGAAGCCCGTGACCTCGAGCGGCGTCTCGGTGTCCGGCTCGCCGGCGGCGCGTCCCGCTGCGGTGATCGCCCGCGCGATGGGGTGCTCGCTCAGGGACTCGACGGCAGCCGCGTAGCGCAGCACGTCCGGGGCGTCGGTGAGGTGGTTCGCGTCGGTCTCGGCAGGCTCGACCACCGGGAAGTCAGGGGGCTCGACCGCTGTGGGCCGTCCGGCGCCCCACACGTCGACCACGCGCATGCGGCCCTCGGTGACGGTGCCGGTCTTGTCGAGCACCACCGTATCCACGCGACGCGTGCTCTCCAGGATCTCCGGCCCGCGGATCAGCACGCCGAGCTGGGCACCGCGGCCGGTGCCGACCAGGATCGCCGTCGGCGTGGCCAGCCCGAGGGCGCAGGGGCACGCGATGATCAGCACCGCGACGGCCGCGGTGAACGCCGCCTCGACGTCGCCGGTCATGGCCAGCCAGCCGGCCAGCGTCAGCACCGCCAGCACGAGCACCACCGGCACGAACACCGCGGAGATGCGGTCCGCGAGCCGCGCCACAGGGGCCTTGCCCGTCTGCGCCTGGGCCACGAGCCGCCCGATGCGGGCCAGCATCGTGTCCTCGCCCACGCGGGTCGCGCGCACGAGCAGGTGTCCCGAGGTGCTCACCGTTCCGCCGACGACGTCGTCGCCTGGCGTCACGTCGACAGGCACCGGTTCGCCGGTGACCAGGGAGGTGTCGAGGGCTGAGGTGCCCTCCACCACCGTCCCGTCCGTGGCCACGGTTCCGCCGGGGCGGACCGCGAACACGTCCCCGACCTGCAGGGCGGCGACGGGCACGGCAGCGGTGCGCCAGCCGCCGTCCGCGAGGCGCAGGGGTGTGCCGTCCGGGCCGAGCGTGATGCGCTCCGCGTCCTTGGCGCCCAGGCTCAGCAGGGCGCGCAGGGCGTCCCCGGCGCGGCGCCGCGACCGGTGCTCGGCGTACCGCCCGGCCAGGAGGAACGTGGTGACCACCGCGCCGACCTCGAAGTACAGGCCGGGGCCCGAACTTTCGCCCGCGGGCCGGAGCGTCTCAGCGACCAGTACCCACAGCGACCACAGGGTCGCCGCGAGCACGCCGATGGACACGAGCGTGTCCATGGTCGAGCTCGCGTGCCGGGCGGCTCGCACGGCGGCCGTGTGGAACGGCCAGGCGCCCCACGCGACCACGGGCAGCGCCAGGGCGGCGACCGCCCACTCGCTGCCCGGGAACGCCAGCGCCGGCACCATCGAGAGCAGCAGCACCGGGACTGTCAGCGCCGCCGAGACGCGCAGCCGGCGGAGCAGGTCGTCGCCGCGGTACTCGGCGCTGACCGCGGTGGTCGCGCTCGGCTCGCCGTCGGCCCTTGTGTCCTTGGACGTGCTCGACCCGTTCGCGGCCCGCCGCCGTGTCACCTGCGCGCCGTACCCCGCCGATTCGACGGCGTCGACCAGGTCCTGGTCGGTGACCGCCTCCGATAGCACGACGTGCGCCGACTCCAGGGGCAGGTTCACGGTGGCGGCGACCCCGTCGAGCCGGTTGAGCTTGCGCTCGACCCGGGCCACGCACGAGGCGCAGGTCATCCCGGACACGGCGAGCTCGACCTCGCCGACGAGATGCGGCGCTTCAGCGACAGTCACGGTTCTCCTGGGAGTGGGGGTGTCGGACGCGGTCGTCTTCGAGGCCTACGTCGCTCCGCTTTGAATCGGTTCAGTGCGGAGAAGCATTGACCTCGAAAGGGGGTGACGGCCGGTCGGCCGAACTTCGGAACGGTCAGGACGAGATGATCGGCAGCGACCGGTTCGCCTGGCGGGCCGGGGCCTGCGCCGCCGACTCGGCGGCTACCGCGTTCTCGAGCACCTCGACGTCGGTCACGTCGTAGCCCGCCTCGTCGACTGCGTCCCGCAGCGGTGCCTCGGCAAGGGGCAGCTTGGAGATCACGCGCACCAGCGAGGTGTCGCCGGCGTGCAGCTCGACGCTGACGTCCTGGACGTCCGGGACGCCCTTGAGCTCGTTGGTCACGGCGGACACGCAGTGCCCGCAGGTCATACCGGTCACGGCAAGCTTGGTCACGGTGGTCATATCGTCTCCTCGGATGGCGGGCTGATCGGCACGCGGCTGGTTGGTACTCACATGCGCACGAGGCGAGCGATCGCCTCGGCGGCTTCCTTGACCTTGGCGGCACCTTCGTCGTCGGACGTCTTGGCCGCGTCCACCACGCAGTGCCCCAGGTGATCCTCGACCAGAGCGAGGCTCACCGCCTGCAGGGCTTTCGTCACGGCGCTCACCTGGGTGAGCACGTCGATGCAGTACGCGTCCTCGTCGATCATGCGCGCGATGCCGCGCACCTGCCCCTCGATACGACGCATCCGCTTGAGGTACGCGGGCTTGTCGGACGCGTAGCCGTGCGGCTCGTCGTGCGAACCGGCTGAGCCGTGGTCCGGGTCGTGATGATCGTGCTGCCCGACGGCGACCACTGCCGCCTCGGTGGTCTCCGTCGCCTCGGTCATCCCTCCATCAGATACCCCGAGGGGGTAGTGAGTCAAGTGCCCAGGCTGTGGGCGACTCCTCCGGGTACTCGACTCGTGCACGCTCGACCTGCTCACGAAGCCACCCTGGCGTGTTCTCGTCGTCTCGCGGATACTTGCGCAGGTCTTGGACGAACATGATCGACGCGGGAAAGTCGCTCCACGCGGGCATCTCGTCGTAGTTGAACGAGACATCAACTTTCCCTCGGCCTTCCTGCCGCGTCACGGTCAATTCCATCGAGAACCAGGTGCCCGTACCCGGCCGGTACAGGACATCCCGAAGTTCATCGATGAGTTTGCTCGTGTCGCGTGGAGGAAGAAGAGATCGATCCTCACCTGACGGTCGAGTGATCCCAAGCTGGATTTCGTCGTAGGGGGCAAGGCTTCGCACTGTGAGCAGCAGAGAATCCCAGTCGCCTCCACCCGACGCTTCGAGCGCAGTGTCTCGTGCAATCTCTTGAACCAGCTGCCCCTGGCGAACCATCGGCGGGTTCACGATGTGTGGGATCACGATCTGCGGGCTCGTGCTGGATCTGCCTGCTGCCCCACACCGGCGGAGTATGCCCGTGCGAGCGCCTCGACGGCGACGGCGAGCACGGCGTCACGGACCGGGGCGCCGAGGAGGTCGTCGCGCACGGCACCCGGCGCGGTGAGCGCGGCGTCGTACGGCAGCCCCAGATCGTCCGGGACCCGGTGAGCCCTGCGGTACAGCCAGGCCGTGTCGATCCCGACCAGGAGGGCGCCGGGCAGCCCGGCGGCCGCCCGCTGCGCGAGGTGCAGACCCTCCGGGTGCCACGGTGCCACCACCAGAGGCACGGCGCCCGGCGCGCGGGTGGGCGTCTCGCCCGGCAGCAACGCGGTGGCCCTGACGCACTCGACCGAGACCTGGGCCGTGCTGGGTGCTGCCCACGCCCAAGCGTCCGGCGGGTTGCCTGCGCGCTCGGCCAGCGTGCCACCGGTGTGGTCGATCAGGGCGACGCGACCCGGCCGCGCTCGTGCGACGACCCGGGCGACGAGGGCGGCGAGCGTGGTGGCACCCACACCGCCCGCGACGCCCGCGACAACGATGCGCGCGGTACGCGGACCCAGGTCGGCGGCGAGCCACTGCTGCGCGGCGAGGTCGTTCGGCCGGGCCGTCATCTCACGAGGCACGGTTGCTCCCATCTGCCGCGGTGGCGGGCGGCGCTGTGGCGTGCCACGGACGCCCCACCTGGACCAGCACGGGACGTTCGCCACGGCGGGCCCACACACCCCGGCCCGGCGGGAGGTGCTCGGCGCGGACGCCCGGGAACAGCTGCCCCTCGGACCGCTCACCGGACATGACGAACCCGCTGGCCCCGATGTCCCGCAGAGCCTGCAGCACCGGGTCGTACAGCGCGCGGGACGCGCCAGCGACCGGGCGGGCGATGATCACGTGCAGGCGCAGGTCACGCGCTGCGGGCAGGTACCGGAGCAGGGGCCGCAGGGGATCGGTGCCGCCCGAGGAGAGGATGTCCTCGTCGTCCACGACCACCACTATGCGGGGGCCTTCGACTCCCGTGCCGCGCGGCGCGCTGCCGAGCGACTGCGTCCGCTTCTCCAGCTCGACGGCCACGGTCGCCGACAGCTCGAGAGCCTTGACGGGGTTGGTCGCGAGCCCGCCGATGTACTCGTCGTCCGGGACGACGTCGGCCACGGACCCCCGCATGTCGTACAGCGCCAGCGTGAGCTCGTCCGAGGTGTGCCGGTCGGTCAGGGCCGTGACCAGGGTGCGCAGGAGGGTCGAGCGGCCGCTGCCCGAGTCGCCCAGCACGAGCAGGTGCTGGTCCCTGTTCTCGAGGTCCAGCAGCGCCGGCTGCATGGTGTCCTGACGCAGGCCGAAGGGCAGCCGGTCGGGCTCGTCCAGCGGGTCCGGCAGATCGTCGGCCGACAGGTCGTCGGGCAGCATCCGGATGGGCGGCGCGGCCGGGCCCGCCCACGCCTCCGCGGAGAGCCGGGCCAACGCCTCCACGCCGTCGCCCACCTGTGTGTCCGCCTCGTCCGACCCGCCGGGCGCCCCCAGCAGCGGGAGCGCCACCTGCGCGAACAGCTTGTCGTCGGTCAGCACCCGGCCCGCCTGCGCGGCCCGGATCGTGCCGTTGAGCTTGCGCGCGATCGTCGAGTCCGCCGGGTCGTTGAGCCGCAGCTCCACCTTGGTGCCGATCAGGTTCTGCTGCGCGGACCTCAGGTCGTTCCAGCGTCCCGTCGCCACGACCACGTGCATGCCGAACCCGCCGCCGCGCTGCAGGAGCTCGCCGAACCCGTCCTCCAGCTCCTCGAAGTCCTGACGCAGCAGCCCCACGCCGTCCACCAGGAGCACGACGTCGGCCGCGGGCAGCTCCGGGATCCCGCCCGCGGCGTGCCGCGCACGCAGCATCGCCAGCGAGTCGATCCCGTACCGGGCGAATGCCCGTTCGCGGGCGGCCAGCATGCCGAGCAGCTCCTCGAGGAGCCGCCGCAGCTGGTCCCGTCGGGACCGGGTGGCGACCCCGCCCACGTGCGGGAACCCCTCGATGCGGGCCAGCCCGCCGCCGGCGAGGTCCATCCCGTAGACCGCTACCTGCTGCGGGGTGTGCGTGAGAGCGAGGCCCACGGCGACCGACCACAGGAACGTCGTGCGACCGGACTGCGGTGCGCCGAGCGCGACGACGTGCCCGCCCGCCCGGGTCAGGTCAAGCTCCCACGTCCCCTGCCGCTGGCGGGCCGGATCGTCCAGCAGCCCGACGGGCACGGCCAACGGGCGGCCGCGCACCGCGCCGCTCCCCAGCTCGTCCGACGTCGGTACGCGCGTCCGTCCCAGCACGTCGCCGAGAGTGACCTGGGCGGGCAACGGTGCGAGCCACACCGGCCGCGCTCGTGTGCCGGCGGCCGCGAGCTGCGCCACGATGACGTCGACCATCGGCCTCTCGACCGACGGCCGGGCCAGCTCCGGCTCGCCGATACCCGATCCGGCAGCAGCGATCCCGTTGGCCCGTCGGATGTCGTTGTACTGCCCCAGCAGCAGCGGACGGCGCAGCTGGTCGTCCGGCTCCGGCGCCGAGCCGGCCGCCTCGACCGGCCCGGACACGTAGCCCGCGCGGAACCTCCGGTACACGCTCGTGTCGACCTTGAGGTACCCGAACCCCGGCACCGCCGGCAGGTGGAACGCGTCGGGGGTGTCCAGCACCATCGACGACTCCGCCTCCGAGAAGGTCCGCAGCCCGATGCGGTACGACAGGTACGTCTCCAGGCCACGCAGCCGCCCGGCCTCGATCCGTTGGCTCGACAGCAGCAGGTGCACGCCGATCGACCGCCCGATCCGGCCGATCATGAGCAGCAGGTCCACGAACTCCGGCTCCGCCGTGAGCAGCTCACCGAACTCGTCGATGACCAGCAGCAGGTGCGGCAGCGGTTCCAGGTCGGGGCGCTGGCGCCGCAGCTCGCGGTAGTGGGTGATCGACGGCGAACCGGCGTCGCGCAGCACCTGCTGGCGGCGCAGCACCTCGCCGGAGAAGCTCGCGCGGGCCCGCTCGGTCAGCCCGGCGTCGTCGGCCAGGTTGTCCAGGATCCCGGCCACATGGGGCAGGCCCTCGAACGGCGCGAACGCGGCGCCGCCCTTGTAGTCCACGAGGATCATCGCCAGATCCTCGGGCGGGTGGGATGCCGCGAGCGAGGCGACGAGCGTGCGCAGCAGCTCGCTCTTGCCGGAACCCGTGGCGCCGACGCACAGGCCGTGCGGCCCCATGCCGAGCTGGGCGGACTCCTTGAGGTCCAGGAGTACGGGCGCGCCGTCGTCGTCCATGCCGATCGGCACGCGCAGGAAGTCCCGCGGCGACCGCGACCCCCACAGCGCGGGGACGTCCAGGTGCGTGACGTCGTCGACGCCGAGCAGCTCGTCCGTGCGCGCAGCGCGTTCGGCGGACGGGGAGCCGTCGGCGGACGACACGCTGAGCCGCACCGGGGCGAGGGCGTGTGCGATCCCCCGTAGCACCGCGGCGCTCGGGGCGTCCGGAGCCGCGCGGACCGTGGGCGGCGCCTGGGCGGCCAGGCCGTACCGCAGGTCGTCGACGACGAGCTCCACGCCGCCGTCCGACCTGCTCGGCGAGCCTGCCGCGCGCGCCGTGATGCGCAGCGCGGTCTCCGAGGGTTCGTGCAGCCGGTTGGACACGAGATGGATCACGGTGACGCCGAGGTCCGCGAGGCCCAGCGCGACGTCGGGGGTGCCGAAGGGCTGGGCGGTCTCGCCCCACCCGTCGACGACGACGATCAGCCGCGGACCACGATCGGCAGCCCCGGGCCCCGACCGGCGGTGCGCCTCCGCGGCGCGGGCGGCGCGGCCCTCCAGGTCCGCGGCCAGCAGACGGCGCAGGCCGATCAGGTCGGGCGCGATGCGTCGCACGGCGGCAGGCCCGTCGAAGGTCGTGTCGTCCACGACGTGGGGCAGCAGGTCAACCCCGCGCCAGTCGGCCAGCCGGTCCGGCGGGGCGACCAGGGCGACGCGCACGTCGTCGGGGGCGTGCAGGGCAGCGACCTGAGCGAGCATCGCGTGCACGACGTCGAGGGTCTCCGCGCGCGTGCCCACGACCGCGACGTCGCCGACGCTGTCGAGCGGGACCACCACGGGGACGTGGCGCAGACGCGAGTGGCGGTCCACGACGCTCCGCGCCTCGGCCAGCAGCATGGGGTCCGGCGGCTCGGCCGGGCTGTCGGTGAGCGGCATGGTGAGACCGGGACGCGGCACGTCGCCGACACCCACGCGTACCTCCAGGAAGTCCGGGTCCCAGCGCCGCCGTTCCCACAGTCGGGCCGGGTCGCGGACGACGTCGAGCAGCGCTGCCGGGGCCGGGTGCACCGTGTGCGCCTCGGCGCGGGCCGCGTGCTCTGCGGTGCGCAGGTCGGCGCGCAGCGTCTCCAGATGGTCCAGGTAGCGCTCGCGCTGGTCGTGTCGGGTACGGGTGGCGTTGCCGCGCTGGCTGAGCGCCGTGCCCAGCCCGCCGACCAGGGCCACGACCAGCACGACGAGCGCGACCAGCACCATCACCGGGTTGTTGCGCAACACCAGCATCATCGTCATCGACGACACCGCGCCGACCAGCGGCAGCAGCGCCTGCAGGGGCAGCCCGGCGACGTTGCCGCTGCCGACGGCGGGTGGTGTGGCCAGGGTGCGCTCCGGCGGCGGCGCGAGCGGGCGCACGGTACGGGCGGGGCGGTGCACGATCCGTTGTGTCATGCAGACCTCGCCTCGGTGAGCAGGTGCGCGGCCGTCTTCGCGACGGCGGCGCGGGTCTGTGCGTCGAGCTGCGGCAGGGGCGTGCCGAGCGACCGTGCCGCGGCGAGGTCGTGCGGCACCATCAGGGACCCGGGCCGCGCGGTGTGCACGAAAGGCGGTTCGCCGGGGGCCACCCCCACCAGTACGAGCACCACCGGGGCATGGGGAAGCGCGCCCCGGAGGCTGTCGGCCAGGGTCCGTCCGGCGGCGAACGCCCCGGCGTCGGTCCGGGCGACGACGGCGGTCACGTGCGACTCGGCGGCGAGCCGAGCGGCGTCGTCGGGGGTGCGCCGTCCGGCATCGGTCACGACCACCTCGAAGAACCGCCCCAGAGCCGCCGCCGCATCGGTCCAGACCGAGAGGTGGGGCGGCCAGCCGGACGCGCCGGCGAGATGCAGACCGGGCCGGGCCTCTCGTGTCGCCGCGTGGGCGTCGGCGAGGGACCGGACGGGGGTGCCGTAGGCGACGTCGTCGAGCGCCGGGGCATCGTCGAGCCCCAGGCGCGTACGCAGGGCGGACGGCCCGCCGGCCGCGTCGAGTGCCAGGACGGGCCCGGTGCGCCGCCGCGCGAAGGTCAGGGCGACCGCAGAGGCGAGAGTGGTGGTCCCCGTGCCGCCGTCTGCTGCCAGGAACGTGATGCGCCGGCTGGTGCCCACCGGCGCGCGCACGGCGGTGTCCCAGGCGGCGGCGTCCTGGGCGAACCGGCCGGCTCCGCGCAGGACGGCGCGGATCGTGTCAGCGGTGCCTGTCTCCATCAGAAGACCCTGAGCAGCAGCTCGTAGACATCGAACACGCCGAGCACCGCCGGCACCACGACGAGCATCGCGAACAGCTCCAGCACGTCCCCGGCCCGGCGCCAGCGCGCACGTTGCTGCGCGTTCGGCGTGCGAGACACCATGAACGTCACGAGCAGGGCCAGGGCACCGAGGACGACGGCGGTGAGCGTGGGCCGCCCACCCAGAGCGGCGAGGGTGCCGATGACCGTCGAGGCCGCCACCGCGCCCCACAGGGAGGCGACCTGGGCGGTGAGCGGTAGCGGACGCACGCGGAGGGCCGCGACGAGGAGCACGGCGATGCCGAGCAGCCGCGACCAGCCCGTCGGGGTGGAGAGCAGGACTGCCGCGGCGAAGGCGAGTGCGATCCCGGTGGCGACGGTCGTCCAGGTCAGGGCACGGTAGGCCTCCTCCAGCGAGGGGACAACCACCTGCCGGTCAGGGGTGTCGCCCTCGAGCGTGGCGTCGTCCAGGCGGTGCACGCCCGACGTGTTCAGCGCGACGGCGGGCAGCACCCCCAGGAGGACCGCGGCGACCGCTGCGACGACGGCCGCGGCCCGGTCGGACCCGAGGTCGAACCCGACCGGGACCGAGGCCAGGAGGACCAGGCCGATGCCGGTTCCCGCGCCGGCGAGCATCCCCCGGCTGCGGTGGGAGACGCCTGCGGCCCACAGCGCACAGCAGGCGACGGCGAACGTGACGATCCCGGCGAGCTGGAGCGCCGCCCTGTCCGGGACGGGACCGACCAGGTCCGCCACGGGCGGGAGCGCGGCGACCGCGAGGCCGAGCGCCGGGCCAAGGCCCGCCGCCGCTGAGCCGGCCGCCAGCCGGAGCCAGGCGCCGCGCTCGCGGCGGCTGCGGGCGCGCGGGGCGGAGGCGCTGAGGACCAGGAGCACCAGAATGATGATGCCGAGCAGCCCTGCGGCGGCGCTGTCCGGCCCGGCGTCGTACGCGGGGACGATCCCGGCCGCGCCGGCGATCAGGCCGACGCCGACGGCCCCGGTGGCACGGCGAGCACGCTCGTCCCACTGTCCGGGCAGGTCGGCGAGCACGTCGGTCGCCGCCTCGGTGACGTCGGCGATCTCGGCGGGCGGCGGTGCGTCCTGGGTATGGACGATCCGGAGGATCTCGCCGTCCGGCAGGCCGAGGGCGTCGAGGTCACGGGAGACGTCGAGCTGGTCGCCGGTGTGCCGCACCAGGGTGACCGCTCCCTGTCCGGGCGGCTCTGCGACCAGGTCGAGGATCTGCGGGAGCAGTACTGCGAGCTCCTCGTCGGACGGCAGCACTATGTCGCCGCGGCGGGCGGAGCCCACCACCGTGACGCGGGTGAAGCGGCTCACTGGCCCAGTCCTCCGAGGTTGTGCTGCACGAACGAGTACCCGGCACAGCCGGCGCACGCCACGGCGGCGAGCACGATGCTGCCGATCAACCGCTTGACGTTGTCGGAGACGTTCCGCCGCCCGGCGAGCTCCCCGTGCAGAAAGGCGGAGATGAGGCGTGCGCGACGGGTCTCGACGGATTCGAGCAGCTGCCGGTCCGGATCACGCGCCATCAGTGGCCACCTCTCTGAGCGGGATCTGCGGCGTGTTGCCCAGGTTCGGCCGGCTGGGCTTGCGGGGTCTGTTGAACCTGCTGGGGTGATGCCGGGGTCGCCGGGGTTGCCGGGGCGGGCGTCGACGTCGCGAGGAGAGTCGACGTCGCGACGGGTGCCGGCGGCGTCGGACGGCGCTGCGCGAGGCGGACCGACACGACCCCGGCGCCCGGCCAGCGGCCCGGTCCGGGTGGTGTGCCGACGAGCCCGTCCACGTAACGGGTCCGGGTCAGCAGAGCGCCGGGCGTCCCGCCGGTCTGCCGGAAGGCCCGCACCAGGAGCACGGCGACGCCCGCGACGAGGACGAGGCCGAACGGGACGGCGAGGGCGGGCGGCCAGACGCCGACGGCACCCAGCAGGACGGGCACGGCCGCCAGGACGACGAGTCCGACGTCGAGGGCGGCGGCCAGCGTCCGGTCGCTGCTCTTCGCCGGGGCGAGGCTCGCCAGCAGCGTGGACGTGACCGGTCGGGAGTCGACGGCCGGGGCCTCGCACCTGTCGCACCGCGGCGCACCCGGCGCGAGCACCGCACCGCAGGCGCCGCACGAGCCGATTGCGGCATGTCCTGTCACGGTGGCGCCTTCCCCCTGGTTCCGGCTGTGGTTCCGATGTGCCGGGTATGTCTTGGCTTGGAAGATTCTGGCACGTCGGGCGAATTTTCTGGACGAATCTCTCACCGGGGTGGCTGGGGCTCAGGTCGGGTGGTGCTCATCGACGGCCGTCCTGCGGCACGCAGGTACCGCCGATCAGGTCTGTCAGCGCTTGGCACACCCGCACGCCGGTCGCCCCGGCTTCGTCCCAGGGCGCGTACGCCTGGATCCACACGGGCTGGGCGTCCGGGGAGACCCGATGCTCAGGGTCGGCCACAGACCTGGCCACGTGATGTCCGGGGAGTAGGCGCCAGATCTCGTGCGGTGATCCGAGGGCGGACTGCTGCTCCATGGACAGAGCGACCTGTTGGTCGCCGTCGACGACCTGGATGATCGCGCCGTCGACGGTCCAGCGGACGCGCAGCGCGGGGTCGACGCCTTGCAGACTGTCCATCAGGTCGTCCTCGGTGACCATGCGTGGCATCAGCATGGTGATCTCACGGGGCATACGTGCTCCCTTGTTCGTTCATGTGGGCGGCGGCCGGTGACCGCCATCGACGACCATCGGGGCGTAAAGCTCGGAACCCGGTGCGCCGAATTTTTCCTCGAGGAGTTGACGAGCTTCGGCCTCCGAGACCTCTCGCAGGTCTGTGTCACTGAACCCCTTCAGCGACCTCTCAATCGTGATCGTAAAATGCCATCTTCCGTCACTCTTGAACACTGCGTCCCCTGTCATGTCGTCCTCGCGCTCACGTCGGAAGAGACCTGTGTCGAGGCGGGTTCCGTCGGGGCGCACATAATAGGAGAAGTAGAACTTGGCGGTAGGTCGTGACTGTTGCGCTCGCCAGCGATCAAGTTCCTCATCGGTTGTACCGGCGGTTCCAAGAACGACAAATTCATCACCGTTCTTCGGGACGGCAATGGGGCCGGCCAGGAACTGGTCGAACACGTTTCCGGACTGCAGGTACTCTGCCGTGTTCCAGTTCACGATCCACACATCGTCGTGATCGACGATGCCTGGGACGCTAAACTCGCCGTCGAAGATCGCCATCCGCTTTCCCGACTTGGCTTCGAGCTCCATGAGTGCTCGCTCGGCGACCCGCCGGGCTTGTTCCTCCGTGATCACAATTACCACTAGGGTTCGGACTCAAGAAAGAACGGCTGTGACACGGCGCCCCCCGTGCAACTTCTTGCTGTCGATTGGTGCATGCGTCAGCCCGTTTCGTTCACTGTCGGAGCGTGGACCAGTGAGGCGTCACCGAATGTTTCCTGGAGAAGCTGCGCGCCTTCCGCCTCCGAGATTTCCCGAAGGTCGATATCAATGTATCCCTTCAAGGACATCGAGATGTCGCTCGTGGAATGCCACTTCCCGTCACGCTGGAAGACCGCGTCCCCTGTTACATCGTCCTCACGCTCGCGCCGATAGAGCGCGCGGTCCAGCGTCGTGCCGTCAGGGCGGATGCTGTACGAGCGGAAGAATTTCGTCGCCACCTTCGCCGAATCCTCCGGGTACTCGACTTGTGCTCGCTCGACCTGCTCGCGAAGCCAACCTGGAGTGTGCCCCTCGTCCCGCGGATACCTGCGCAGGTCCTGGACGAACATGATCGACGCCGGAAAGTCGCTCCACGCGGGCATCTCGTCGTAGTTGAACGAGACATCAACTTTCCATCGGCCATCCTGTCGCGTCACGGTCAATTCCATCGAGAACCAGGTACCGATACCCGGCCGGTGCATGACATCCCTAAGTTCCTTGACGAGCTTGCTCGTAGCGCGTGGAGGAAGTAGAGATCGATCCTCGCCGGAGGGACGAGCGATCCGAAGCTCGGTCTCTCGATACGGGGCAAGGCTTCGCACTGTGAGCAGCAGAGAATCCCAGTCGCCTCCACCCGACGCTTCGAGCGCAGTATCTCGTGCAATCTCTTGGATCAGCTGCCCCTGGCGAACCAGCGGCTTCGCTGGTGCATGGTCGGGCATGTGGCGCTCACCAGTATTCACTTCGCTGCGGGGTCGTCCTTGACGTCGATTGTCGTCGGGTCGTTGACCAACGAGGCATCTCCGAATATTTCCTCGAGAAGGTGCGCCGCGTCCGCTTCCGAGATCTCTCGCAAGTCTGTGTCGTTGTATCCCTTCAGCGACATCTCGATCGTGCGGGTGAAATGCCACTTTCGATCGCTCTTGAATACAGCGTCTCGTGTCGTGTCGTCTTCAGACTCGCGCCTGTAGAGCCCGCCGTCGAACCGGGTTCCGTCTGGCCGGAATCCATATGACCGGAAGAACCTGGTCACGAACTCCTCCTCAGTCTTTTCAGGTGCTCTGACGTCGGCGTGGGGCTTGTCCTGCGCTTGTGGGACATACTCAGTGGCGAAGCCATCCTTGCCCCAGAAGACCCACAGTCGCCCGCAAACCGGGCAACTGCGGACTGGGACACCTGTCCCGAACAGAAGCGACGACGCCGTGACGTCCGGGTTGTCAGTGCTCTCGACTTCCTCGTCGACCGCGTCGAACTGCCGCCACGAGTTCATCACGTAACTCTCGTCCGGGTCGTCGTCGCGCAGGATGGTGCCGCACCTGCACAGAAGCTTCGCCACTACCCGTCCCCACTTCCGTAGAACTCGATCCCGCTGATCGGCGGCTCCTTGCCCCAACTGCGAATCAAGCCGTTCACCCGTGCCAGAGCGTCGCCGAAGTCGTCGGGGACCAACCCGGTCCCCGAAAGGTCTACAACCACGCCGCCGCCGTGGACCTGACTGTACTTGCTCGCGATGCGGGACAGGATCGACCTCGCGTTGGTGTTCGTCGGCGAGTAGACGTCCCACCGCACTCCGTCGACCGTGAGGTCACTTGTGTACCCCTCGGCGCGAGTCCCGACCGGATCGCGCAACTCGACGCTGTGGCCCAACGATGCCATGTGCTCCGCGCCAGCGACCTCGGAGGCGCTCGGTTCCTGGGCTGTGATAGTGACATCGCCGGGTGCCGGACTTGGGCCTCCGTTTGAAGTGGGATCTGGTCCGCGAACCGCGGCAGGATCCTCACTGACGGTACCCATGCCTTCTGGGTCACCTGGTTCCGAGAGCGGACCCTGTCCGTCTGCGTCTGGCCAGTGGATTGCGGAGGCGTCCTCCGGGCGAGGCACTGCGTCGAAGATCTCGTCCTGTTGACGTTCGAGTTCGACGACGCGCGCCGGGTCGGTTCCTGGCGCCCGGATCTCCTCGTACACGGAGTGGGTCGACATCTTCGCGTCGAAGCTGTCGGGCGTGTGGAACTGGACCTCGATAATTCGTCCGGACTGGTCTACCCAGTTGCTGTTGATGCCCTGATACCCGGGTTGGTTCCAACTGTTCTTGAGCGTCCCAGAGGGGTCGTATCCGCGCTCGCTGAGATCGTCGATAATGGCCTGCGTCGAACGGGCGTAGTCGCCCGGCTCGATCAGGAATGTGTAGCGAACCGAGTCCTTCATGTTCGTGAGCAAGTCGTCAACGCTCGCGAATGGCTGCTCCTCGTCGATCGCCGTCGCAAGCTTGCGGTAGAACGAGTCCTCGCTCTTGAGCCGGTAGTCGAGGCCCTCGAGCCGGGCGCCAGGATGCTCGGCGGCGAGGTCCTGCATGTCTTGCGTGATCCGCGGCTCGATCTGCCTGCTCGTGGCCAGGTACTCGTCCGCGGCCGCCTTCTGACTCTCGGTGAGGGACACGCCCTCGTCCGGGTTCTCCCATGCGATCGGGTCGTCGCCGAGCCCGGAACGGTCCCCTCCGTCGCTGCCGGACCCGGACTCGTCATGATCAGGGCTCCCCGTCGCCGGCTCGTTACCGGGGTCGGCGGGGTCCGGGTCGTCTGCGTCCCGGTCGCCACCGTCCCAGTCGGCTCCTTCGTCCGGACGGTCACCGCCTGGTGCATCGCCGTCCGGTGCATCGCCGTCGGGCATACCGCCGTCCGCCCTACCGCCGTCCGGCACGTGGCCGCCGGACACATCCCCGTCCGGCCACCCTCCGTACGGCTGGCCGCTCCCGCCGTCGATCGCCGTGTCCCCGCCGGTGCCGAAAGAGCCCTCTGGTCCGTACGCGCCCTGCGCCGCGCCGACCGTCACCGGCTCGCGGGCATGGTCCACCGAGCTCAGGTGACCGTTGTCGGTCGTGTACTTCTCGACCGACGGCGTCTCCATCCGGGCCGGGATGTCGTTGCCCCTCATTGCCGCGGGCTCGGGCACGTTCGAGAGCTGGGTGACGGCCGGCACCTCGATCTGCGACAGGGAACGCAACCCCGCGCTCAGACCTGCCGTCACACCCGCGGCACGGGTCGTGGACACCAGCGACGTGCCGCCGCGCAGGACCGCTATCGGGTCCATCGCGTTACCCAGGATCCGGGCGCCCTGCATCGTGGCCGACAAGACCTGCCCGGTCCGGCCGGCGGTCGCCACACCCTTGATCGCGGCCCCGGTGCCCAGGGTTGCCACCGTCAGCAGGATGTTGCCCGCCGCCGTGCCGAACGCACGCGCAGGGTCCTCCTCCCACATGTCCCACGCCACGAGCGACTTGCCCGTCTCCAGCCACGCGTCGCCGGCCGTTCCCCAAGACCATTGGCCGGAGGCCGGGTCGCGGCCGATCAACGCGCCCATCCCGCCCCACGTGGCGGTGAACGTCTCGGCGCTGAACCCGTGCTCGTCCAGGCCGATGAGGCCGCCCAGGCCCAAGAAACCCTCGCCGACGACGTCCTTGGCGAACCCGTCCCACACAGCCGACCTCACCGATGTGACCGCTGAAGCGGGACAGTGCTCCTTCTGCTCCACCGGTGCGCCCCATGGCATCGCCGTCTCGGTGGGGATCTCGGTCAGCCCGAACGCATTCGGGTCGGCAGGGCCGTCGCTGACGCCTGCGTTCCAGGGGGCCAGGCAGTCGATCGCGCGGATCGCGTTGGCGCACTCCCGTTCGGCGTCCCACAGCTGCACCTGAACGCTGTTGACCCGCCCGAGCAGCGTCGTGTTCTGCGCTACCAGCTCCGGGTCGAACTCCCACTCCGGATTGGTAGCGATCAGCGCGTGGAACGCCCACGCATCAGCACGCACGACGTCGAACGCCGACTTGATCGCTCGCAGGTCCTGGGCGAACCGGCCCAGCGCCGTGGCGACCTGCTCCAGGTCATCGCCGAGCGAGGAAGTCTCGGACCGCACCGGGTCCATCGCGGACAGGAGCCGATCAGCCTCCGGCGCCTGATAGTCAGCCCGCAACCCGTACCACGCACCGACTACGTCGACACCTGCGTCCCGGACCGCCAGCGCATCCGCCCGGAGGCTGCGCGCGGCATCGTCCACCGCGTCCGGATCCAGGTTCGCGCCAGGGATCAGCTCGGGATCAATCGCCGGCATTCTCGCCCGCCCTCTTGGTCATGGTGCAGGGTCGCTGGATGCCGTGCCGTGCAGATCGGCCAGGAGCTCTTCTGCTCCGAGCCAGCGCACGATCCGGGTGGCCGTGTTCCAGTCGGCGTGGTCGAACGTGCCGAGGGTGAAGCGGAGAACCGGGAGCCGCCGGGCTCCGAGGCGGACGGCGCCGTGCTCCCGGACTGCCGCGTCGACATCGACCCTGAGCTGGCGTATCCCCGGGGCCCCGAGCAGCATCTGAAGCGGTGCGGGCGGAGCCTCGAGCTCGGGCGGGACCCGCAGGTCACCGCGGCCGATGCGAGTGGTGGCCAGGCAGAACAGCGGGAGCAGCTCGTTGCCGAGCGTGTCGAACAGGCCTGGCACCCTCTCGGTGACGTTGCGCGCTGCGTCGCTGCCGGGCCTGCCGGTGACGACGTCGAGGGTGGTGATCTCCTCCAGACCGTCCCGCGTGCGGCGCACCAGTATCGTTCCGATCACGCCGTCGCCCACCACGACCAGGCGCACCGGCTGCGGTGCCCGCTTACGAACGTACCGGGTGAGCACCGTGCGGTCCCATGCGGCGAGCGCGGGCTCGTGCGTGCCCCACGACAACGGCGGGGCGCCGGCCAGATGTTCGATCGCGAGCTCGGCCGCGCGGCCGAGGGTTGTGGTCGGCCGCGCCTTGTGCCGCACGGACAGCGACAGCTGGACCGTCCCCGCGACCGGCCCGCTGCGCCGCGCCGTGAGATCGGCGGCGACCTGCTCGTCGATGCCGTCGGGCGTCCCGCCGAGGAAGACGGGCGACATGCTCTCAAGTGTTGGTGGGTCGGACGGGGCGTCCACGGCATCCTGGAGACGGGAGAACTGCCTGCCGGTGACGCCGTCACGAAAGGTGCCGTCACCCTGGTCGACCATCCATATGCCGCCCGTGCCGACCAGCGCGTCGCGCATGGGGCGGGTCAGGTAGGAGCGCTCGTCGGTGCCGAGTACCAGACGCGATCCGCCGATCGACCGGAGCAGGTCCGAACGGGCTTCGGTGAGCCCGGCCACGACGGCACGGCTCTGGGTCAGGAACAGGTCGGCCTCGACGTCCCAACCGTCGATCAGGGGGTGCAGTGCGGAGTCTGGCTCGGTGGGCAAGCGGGGCATCTCCTGGATTCACGACGTACTGGCCCGTGCTGGAGGCACGATTCTGGCACGAAAGCACGCATATGTGGATGAAACTTCCCATACGCTCAAGCCGGACGAAATATCGGACGAGGCTCTCAGCCCGGGCTCTCTGGGTTCAGGCGCTCGACTGTCCGGACCATCGGTAGCGGCGTCGGGGCGATCGCCTCGCGGTTTCGTGGACGCAGACCTGGGGGTCTTGTACTTTTATGAGAGATTTCGCCCGCTCAACTGAGTCGGCGGAGAGGCGTTCCGACGTGGGGGAGCTCGCTATGAAGTTCGCGATGGGGTCGGAAGTGCTCTCGACCTTGACGAAGAAGACCGGCGCGTCCTCAGAGGATCTGGGGTCACTGGTGCGGGAGCTGGGCGCGGCCGCGGAGCCGCTGGAGGGCAAGTTCAACGGCGCGGGTCGCGCCGCGTTCGACGCCTTCAAGGGCCGGACGGAGGAGATCTCCCTCGAGCTGAACCAGGCGCTCAACGCGGTCCTGACCGGTGTCTCGGGCATGGACCGGTCGTTCAGCGAGGGCGACACCACGATGGCCGACGAGACCCGGGCGAAGCAGGCTTCTGCCTCGTTCGACGCCGCGCGCTTCGGCGCCGGCAAGTAACCGGCAGACAGCACAGAGACCAGGGGGCCAAGAATCATGGCTAATGCAATGGATCGCCGGGACTACGAGCTGGGCGCTTCGACCGAGACGCAGGAGAACTTCGAGCGGGTCGCATCCCGCCTGGAGGCGCTGATCGATCAGCGCGACGCGGACGTCAAGGCCGCGATGGCCGACTACGAGGCCTCGGGTGTCTCCGAGGACTACCGGGCCAAGGAAGTGCGATGGAACACCGTCGCGGGCGAGGTCCGGGGCATCATCCGCACGCTGCGCGGTTCTCTGGAGCAGAACGACGCGACTGCCCAGGATGCGATGACGCGTGCCCGGGCCGCGGTCGACTCGATCGGCTGATCAGGTGACCGGTTATCGGGTCTCGCCGGAGGGCGTGGAGGCGACGCTGCGCACGGTCCAGGACCGTGCGCAGTCGTTGTCCACCACCCTCGGCGGACTCGAGGGGCATGTGACCAAGGCGGTGACCGGCGCGGGCGAGAGCCCGATCATCGCCGAGGCGCTCGGGACGTTCTTCAACGGGCGAGTCGAGACATTGAGGTCCATCGGTACGCGGATCGAGGCCGGTATGACGGGCGCCGTGCAGGCGGTCGCCAGCTATGACCGCGCTGATGACGAGATGGCCCAGACGCAGACGAGTCTTGCGTCGCGGGCGACGACGTCGGGTGGGTTCTCGGGCACGACCAAGGGGTGAGTCGCGCGGATGGTGGCGAGCGGGCTGCACGCCACCGAGGTTCTCGCCGAGCACGACGTGCGCCGCCTCGACGAGAACGTCCCGGTGGAGTCGTTCATCTGCCCGGCGACGGCACCCGCCGCGACGTGACGATCAGCGCGTCAGGTTGCCGATGACGATGAAGACAACGGCAATCGCCGCGAACAGCAGGAAGCTGTACCGCCACCAGAGGTTCAGCGTGAGCTTGTTGGGTGCGTCGAGCTGCATGGCCTCCTCGTCCGAGAGCGGCCGCGTCGCCCACCCGGCCTCAGTGGCTGTCGCCAGGCTGTACTTCAGCCCCCACGAGAACCGCAGCAGCCAGAACAGGTGGAAGTACGAGTAGCGCAGCACCAGGGCTCGCCCCGCGTCGAGCGGCGCAGTCTTGCTCTTGCTGCCCCAGCCGAAGAAGACCATGTTTCGTTCCCTCATCTCGAGCCCTGCGCACGGTGCACAGGGCTCGCAGATTGTGACAGAACCTGGCATAGCGGTCAGTGGGTAGACCTCCCCACGGACAGCCGGCCCAGTGCGGAACCCGAGACCAGGGTCAGGCAGCCGCCGCAGCCGCCGCGCGGGCGGCCGCCGGCAGGGCATCGAGGATGCGCGACACCGCGGCGTCGTCGTGCGCGGCGGAGACGAACCAGGCCTCGAAGACCGACGGCGGCAGGTTGACCCCGGACGCCAGCATCGAGTGGAAGAACGGCGTGTACCGGTACGTCTCGGCAGCCTGGGCCTGCGCGTAGTCGCGCACGCCCGACGCCGCGGCCAGCGGGCCGAAGAACACCGAGAACAGGGAGCCCGCACGCTGCACGCGGTGCTCAACGCCCGCGGCGGACAGGGCCGCACCGACGGCGTCCGACAGCACCCGCGACACCTCGTTCACGTGGGCGTACACGGCGTCGTCGGCCAGCCGCAGGGTCGTCAGACCAGAGGCGACCGCCACGGGGTTACCCGACAGCGTGCCCGCCTGGTAGACGGGCCCGAGGGGCGCCAGGTGGTCCATGATCGACGCCGGCCCGCCCAGCGCGGCCACCGGCATGCCGCCACCGACCACCTTGCCGAACGTGAACAGGTCGGGCGTGTAGCCCTCGCCCCCGGCGGCACGGATCGCCTCGTTCTCGAGCCCCCACCAGCCGGACGGACCCACGCGGAACCCCGTGAGCACCTCGTCCATGATGAACAGCGCGCCGTGCTTGGACGTGATCCGCCGTAGGCCCTCGTTGAACCCCTCGGCGGGCGGCACCACGCCCATGTTCGCGGGCGACGCCTCGGTGATGACGGCGGCGATCTCCGAGCCGCGCTGCGCGAACGCCGCCTCGACGGCAGCGAGGTCGTTGTAGGGCAGCACCAGCGTCTCGGCAGCGGTCGCCTCGGTGACGCCCGCCGAACCCGGCAGCGCGAGCGTCGCGACGCCCGACCCGGCCTCGGCCAGCAGTGCGTCCATGTGCCCGTGGTAGCAGCCGGCGAACTTGACGACCAGCGGCCGGCCCGTGAACCCGCGCGCGAGACGGATCGCCGTCATCGTCGCCTCCGTACCCGTGGAGACGAGGCGGACGCGCTCGGCCGGCGGTACCCGCCGTCGGACCTCCTCCGCGAGGTCCACCTCCGCGACCGTGGGCGCACCGAACGACAGGCCGCGCGCGGCGGCGTCCTGCACCGCGGCGACGACCTCGGGGTGCGCGTGCCCCAGCAGCGCCGGACCCCACGAGCAGACCAGGTCCACGTACTCGCGCCCCGCGACGTCCGTGACGTACGGGCCGCTGGCCGACGCGAGGAACCGCGGGTCGCCGCCCACGCTGCCGTAGGCGCGCACGGGCGAGTTCACACCACCCGGGATCGCGCCCTGCGCACGCAGGAACGCCGCGTGGTTCGCCTCGGGCGCCCGACGCAAGGACTGGGTCTCGATCGCTTCGCTCACTTGATCCACTCCGCAATCTCCAGGGCCCAGTACGTGAGGATCACGTCCGCGCCCGCTCGCTTGATGCTCGTCACCGACTCCATGACCGCCCGGTCCCGGTCGATCCAGCCGTTCGCGCCGGCCGCCTCGATCATCGCGTACTCGCCCGACACCTGGTACGCCGCCACCGGCACGTCGCTCCGGTCGGCGACGGCGCGCAGCACGTCCAGGTACGACCCGGCAGGCTTCACCATGACGATGTCCGCGCCCTCGGCGAGGTCCAGGTCGGCCTCGCGCAGCCCCTCGCGGGCGTTCGCGAAGTCCATCTGGTACGTCTTGCGGTCGCCCTTGAGCTCCGAGTCCACGGCCTCGCGGAACGGGCCGTAGTAGGCGCTCGCGTACTTGGCGCTGTAGGCCAGGATGCTCGTGTCGACGAGGTCGGCGTCGTCCAGGGCGTCGCGGATCGTCGCGACCTGGCCGTCCATCATGCCCGACGGCGAGATGACGTCCGCGCCCGCCCTCGCCTGCGCCACCGCCATCGAGGCGTAGCGGGCGAGCGTCGTGTCATTGTCCACAGACCCTGTGGACGTCAGGACGCCGCAGTGGCCGTGGTCGGTGAACTCGTCCAGGCAGGTGTCTGCCATGAGGACGGGGGTAGCCGCACCCGCCGGAACCTCGTCCAGCACCTTGCGCGACGCCCGCAGCGCCCGCTGCAGGATCCCGTCCTCGGCGTCGGCCTGAGAGCCGGTGGCGTCCTTGACCGTCGGGATGCCGAACAGCATGACGCCGCCGAGCCCCGCGTCCCGTGCGGCCCGCACCGCGTCCACCAGGGACTCCTCCGTGTGCTGCACCTGCCCGGGCATGCTTGTCAGCGGCGCGGGCTCGGTCAGCCCCTCCTTGACGAAGAGCGGCAGCACCAGGTCGGCCGGGTGCAGCCGAGTCTCCGCGACCAGGCGGCGCATGCCGGGTGTGGCACGCAGGCGGCGCGGTCGGTACACGATCCCGGTGGAGCTCAAGGTGTCCTTCTCTCTGTTCTGACGATGAGGCGGATGACGATGGGGCCGGCCGTGTGCATCAGGTGCTGACAAGTGCCTCGGCCACGGCGTCGGCCAGCGCCTCGTCCGTGGGCTCGGCGGCGGTCGCGAGCACCGTGTGCCCGACGACTCGTGCCGTGCCGGCCGACGGCTCACCGATCGCGACCACGCGCTGCGGGCCCAGCTGGGCCGCGACCTGGCGGGCGGCCGAGCCCGAGGCGACCACGACGACGTCGTACGGCCGGCGGAGCTCCGGGGGGAGCTCGCGCGTGACCGTCCGGTAAACCGTCACGACGTCGACGGCCCAGCCCTTGGCCTGGAGCCCGGCGCGCAGCGTGTCGGAGGCGAGGTTCCCGAGCGGGAGCAGCACGCGGGGCTCCTGGCCGCCGGCGTGGGCCGCGTTCCCGGCGTCCCCGGCGAGCGCGGCGGGGAACACGGCGGCGAGCCCGGCGCCGGTCGCGACCTCGGGAACCAGGTCGACGACCAGCCCGTGGGCGGTCAGCGCCTGCCGCGTGGCCGGCCCGACGGCGGCCCACCGGACGGGGCCGGCAGAGGTCCGGCCGGCCGCGGACGGCGTGTCGTCCGGGGGAGAGCTAGTGACTGCGGAGTGTGTTGCTCTGAGTAGACGTTGTCTACTCTCCGCAACGGACCCCGCCGACGTGGTGTCGCCCCCCGCCGCCTCAGCGCCGTCCACCGCGGGCCCGAGCAGCGCGTCCACCGCGTTCACGCTCGTGACCGCCACCCAGTCGTACGCGCCCCGCGCGAGACGCTCGCGGGCGGCGTCGAGCTCCGCCAGGTCCTCGACCGGTGCCCGCTCGATCACGGGCGCCGCCACCACGTCGAGCCCTCGTTCGCGCAGTAGCGTGAGCAGCCCGGCGGCCCGCTCCGACGCGCGCGCGACCAGCACCACGGGCCGTCCGGCGGAGTCAGCCGGCTCGGTGGGGAAGACCGCCTCGGTCACGCCTTCTCCGGGACGGTCGCGCTCAGCGGTGCGAGCCGCTCCGCGCCGTCGGCCAGCAGGTGCTCGGCCACGGAGATGCCCAGCGCGCGGGCGGCGGCGTCGAGGTCCTCGGGGGCGACGTCCTGGGAGAGCTGCGTCTCCCCGCTGCGGGACATCTGCTCGGTGCCGTCCACGGCAGCGACCACGGACCGCAGCCGGAGCACCGTGCCGGCCACCGTGGCGTAGGCCCCGACGGGCGCGGCGCAGCCGGCCTCCAGCCGCGCCAGCACCGAACGCTCGGCGAGGACGGCGAGGCGGGTCGGGCGGTGGTCGAGCAGGTGGATCGCCTCGGCGAGGGTGTGCCCCGAGCCGGTCGAGGAGTCGGCTACGGGACGGGCCTCGTCGGACGGGGAAACGAGGTCGGCCGTGCGCACCTCGACGGCGAGCGCGCCCTGGCCG
This sequence comes from Promicromonospora sp. NPDC023805, assembly GCF_040639635.1. Taxonomy (NCBI): domain Bacteria; kingdom Bacillati; phylum Actinomycetota; class Actinomycetes; order Micrococcales; family Promicromonosporaceae; genus Promicromonospora; species Promicromonospora sp. NPDC023805. Next base: position 114,067 of record NZ_JBFAAH010000003.1, read on the forward strand.
GGTGCCGGCGACACGACGTCGACGTCGAGCACCTCGCTGATCGTCTCTGTGCGGCCCAGCCGGGCCAGGCCCGCGTAGGCAAGGACGACGGCGTCGAGGTCGGCGTCGGGGCCGAGCGCTCGGTTGAGCCGGGTACCGACGTTGCCGCGGATGTCGACGACCTCGAGGTCGGGCCGGGCGGCGCGGATCTGCGCGGCACGCCGGGGTGAGCCGGTGCCCACGCGTCCACCGTGCGGGAGCGTCGCGAGCGTGAGGCCGTCGCGGGCGCACAGGGCGTCGCGCGGGTCGGCACGCTCGGGCGTCACGTAGGTGAGGTCGGGCGCGGGCGTGGTCGGCAGGTCCTTGAGGGAGTGGACGGCGACGTCGCAGCGGCCGTCGAGCAGAGCCTCCCGCAGGGCCGTCACGAAGACTCCGGTGCCGCCGAGGCTGGCCAGGCTGCCGGTCTTCACGTCGCCCTCGGTCCGGATGTGCACCAGCTCGACCCGCCGGCCGGTCAGCTCTTCCAGGCGCTTGGCCACCAGGCCGCTCTGGGTGGTGGCGAGGGCGCTCGCGCGCGTACCGAGACGGATCGGCGCGGCGTCTCCCGGGACGCTTCCTGGGGTGCTGACGGCGAGGGGGGTCGGGGTCACTATCCCAGTCTCCACCCGAACCCCCGCCTGGAGGAAACCCGGCGGCCTATCTCACAGCCTTGCTGGCGGACTGTCAGAACGTTCTGTCAGAACGCGCTGTCCCGCGCCGTTCGGGCTGGCCGAGCCGCTCGGCGGTGCGCCGCGCATGCCCGACGATCGCCGCGAGACCCGTGCCCGCGATCCAGCCGCCCGTGGCGTCGATGCCGGGTTCGGCCAGCACTGCCTGCTCGAACTCCTTGATCGCGGTCCGGTAGGCGGGCGTCGGCGGGGGCAGCGACCCGTCCCAGCGCTGGTGCAGGCTGTCCCGCACCCGACCGGTCAGGTCCACGCCGAGCAGCGCCGACGCGTCGCGGGCGGCCTCCTCGGCGGTGGTCTCCGGCGTCGGCTCGCCCATGCGGCCGTAGCTGAGCCGCACCACGTGCCGGCCCGGCCCGACGGCGTCGCGCACCCGCCGGGCCAGCCATGGCCACTTCGCCGTCGCGTGGGTCAGCGCCTTGGCCCGGACGGCGCCCGGAGCAATGCCGGGGGCGACGAGCATCCCGGAACCGCGCGGGGCAGCGTCCAGCTCCGGCGCCTCCAGGAGGAGCGTGACCAGCCGGATGTCGGCGCCGCGCTCGGGTGCGGGCGGCAGGGCGAGCCCGCCGTCCGCGGGAAACGGTCCGAACTCGGCACGGGTCGCGAGCACCAGGCGCGGCGTGCGCAGCACCTGGCCGTTCTGGGTGCGGACCAGCCGGTCGACGTCCGCCCGCTCCACTCCGACCACCCGCGTCCCCAGCCGCACGTCCAGGCGCCCCACGAGGGCTTCCACCAGCGCGTGGACACCGCCGTCGATCCCGCGCACCGCCGAACCGGGGGGTGCGGCGGCCCGCAGCGACGCCACCGCCCGCGAGAGGGACCCGGTCCGCGCGTAGGCGTCCAGCAGCCCGGGCGCGACGGCGGCGACGTCGAGCCGGTCGAGCGGCGCCGAGTGCACGCCTGCCGCGACCGGCGTCACGAGCCGGTCCGCCACCCGGGACCCGAGCCGCGACCGGGCGAACGTCCCGAGGTCGGTCGTGTCCACGAACCGAGCTGGCAGCACCCGGTCCAGCGTCCCGCGGAGCACGCCCGGCCAGCCGATCGCGCGCCGCACGTCCGCGGCCCACGGCCGCGCGGGGATCCCGAGCACCCCGGCGGCGGGCAGCGGGAACGCCCGCCCGGCGGCGTAACCCCAGGCGGTGAGCCCGGCTGGTGCCTCGACGGTGAGCCCCAGCTCCTCCGCCAGCTCCTCGACGGCGCCGCCCCGTACCGCGAACGACTCGGCGCCGAGGTCCAGCGGGACGTCCGGCAGCGAGGCGAAGGCCCCGCCCCGGATCGGTCCGCCGGCCTGGTCGGCCGCCTCCAGCACGACGACGCGCAGCCCCCGCGCCGTGAGCGTGTGCGCGGCGACGAGCCCGCCGATCCCGGCGCCGACGACTACGGCGTCGGCGGTCTCGATCACAACGAGTGCACCAGCTCGACCACGCGGGTCAGCACCGTCGGGTCCGTCTCGGGCGGCACGCCGTGCCCGAGGTTGACCACGTGCCCTGGCGCCGCTGCCCCGCGGGCGACCACGTCGCGCACGTGCGCCTCCAGCACCGCCCAGGGTGCGGCCAGCAGGGCAGGATCGATGTTGCCCTGCAGGGGCACGCCGGGCAGCAGGGCGGCGGCCTCGTCGAGCGGCGTCCGGTAGTCGATGCCGACGGCGTGGTCGGTGATCTCCGCGGCGACCAGCACGTCGCGCATGGCGGGCAGCAGGTGCCCGGTGCCGGTGCCGAAGTGGATGGCAGGCACCCCGGCGTCCGCCACGTAGGCCAGCGCCCTGGTCGACGACGGCGCGACGCGCGACGTGTAGTCCGCGAGCGAGAGCGAGCCCGCCCAGGAGTCGAACAGCTGCACGGCGCTCGCTCCCGCCTCGACCTGCGCCCGGAGGAACGCCCCGGTGAGGTCGGCGGTCCAGGTCACGAGCGCGTCCCAGGTCGCGGGGTCGGCGTGCATCAGGGTGCGCGCGGCCAGGTGGTCACGCGACGGCCGGCCCTCGACGAGGTACGCGGCGAGTGTGAACGGTGCCCCGCCGAAGCCGAGGAGCGGCGTGGTGCCCAGCTCTGCGACGGTCAGCGTGACGGCCTCCCGGATCGGGTCCAGGGCCGCGTCGTCGAGCGTGCGGGAGGTGAGGCGGGCGACGTCGTCCGCCGTGCGGTAGGGCTGGTCCATGACCGGGCCCACCCCTGCCTTGATGTCCACGCCCACCCCGGCGAGCTTGAGCGGCACCACGATGTCGGAGAAGAAGACGGCGGCGTCCACGCCGTGCCGGCGGACGGGCTGCAGCGTGATCTCCGACGCGAGCTCCGGCCGCAGGCACGACTCGAGCATGCCCGTGCCCTTGCGGACCTCGCGGTACTCGGGGAGGGACCGGCCGGCCTGGCGCATGAACCAGACGGGCGTGCGGCCAGGACGATCACCCCGGAGGGCCTGCACCAGGGGTGCGGCAGAGGTCCGCCCGTCAGCGAGCGGATGAGCAGGGGCAATCGTGGTGGACTTCACGCTTACCGATTCTGCCCTGCCGCGCCGGGGTGCATAAAGTTGGAGCACTGTGGTTCTCCTCTCCCTCACCGCCAGCCACCGCGAGCTCGACCTCGACGCGCTGGAACGCCTGTCCACGGGTTCGTCGTCAGTGGGTCGCGTCGTCGTGGGTTCGTGCGGCCCCGTCGCGGGCGCCGTCGTGATCTCGACCTGCAACCGCTTCGAGCTCTACCTCGACGTCGACGCGCCGCTCAGCGGCGACAGCGTGCGGCACGCGACGCGGCATGTCGCCGAGCTGGTGGCGCGCTCCTCCGGTGTGACGGGCGACGTCGCCGCCCGCAGCTTCACGGTCCGCACCGGGCCGGAGGTCACCGAGCACCTGTTCGCCGTGGCGGCGGGCCTGGACGCGATGGTCGTGGGCGAGCGCGAGATCGCCGGCCAGGTGAAGCGTTCGCTCGCGGAGGCCCGCGAGCAGGAGACCACCTCCAAGACTCTCGAGCTGCTCTTCCAGACGGCGTCACGCACCTCCAAGCGCGTCGGCACCGACACGGAGCTCGGCGCGGCGGGCAGGTCCGTCGTCGCGCTCGCGCTCGACCTCGCCGAGCGCGAGCTGCCGCCGTGGGACGGCACCCGCGCCGTGCTCATCGGCACCGGTTCGTACGCGGGCGCGTCCGTCGCGGCCCTCCGGGCGCGCGGCTGCGACGACATCCGCGTCTACTCGCAGTCGGGCCGCGCCGAGACGTTCGCCGAGTCGCACGGCGTGCAGCCGGTGGACTCGCTCGTCGAGGCGCTGGCCGACGCCGACCTCGTGGTCAGCTGCAGCGGCGCTCGCGGACGCGCGGCCGCCGCGCAGGCGGAGTCCCAGGACGAGCGGCTCAGCGCCATGGTTGCCGGGAACCTCGGCGGCTCGACGGCGCTCCCCGGCCTGGTGACCGAGAACGGGCCGGAGGCGAGCCTCGGTCACGTCCTGGACGCCGCCGCACTGGTCCGCGCGCGGGAGCGGGCCGCTGACCGCGCGGGCGACGAACCGGAGCCCCGGCCGCTGGTCATCCTGGATCTCGCGCTGCACCGCGACGTCGACCCGAGTGTCGCCGATGTCGAGGGTGTGCTGCTCTTCGACCTCGCCACCCTGAAGGCGCACGCGCCCGCAGTGGCGCACGACGTCGTCGCGCAGGCACAGCGGATAGTGGACACGGCCGCCCGGCGCTTCGAGGAGACCCGGCTGGGCCGGGAGGCCGACGCCGCGGTGATCGCCCTCCTGGACGAGGCGGAGGTCCGGGTGGTCGCCGAGATCGCCGACTCCGTCGCCCGGCTCACCGACGAGCTGGCCGCACACGGGGAGCCCACCCCGGACGAGGCCGACGTCGACGTCATCGCCCGCGAGGTGCGCAAGCGCGTGCACGCCGAGCTCCACGACAAGATCGTCGACGTCCGGGCGAAGGCCACCGCCGAGGCACGGGCCGCCGAGGCCGCTCTGGTCCAGGGTGCTGAGGCGCTGACGATGGAAGCGTCCGCCCACCGAGACGCCGATCCCTCGCGCCGCCGATAACGCTTCAGGCGATAACTGGCGGAACAAGCGGGACGGACCGGTTTCTAGGGTCCAATTCGGCCATCGTTACCAAACCGTAACAAGGGTGATTTTATTCACCCGGGGGTGAGGGCTAAGTTCGGTGGCTCAAGGACCGAACGCGCTTATGCGCAACGAGATGCTGGAGCAACTCTTGAAGCACGCAGCACACAAGAAGAAGACCGTATCGGCGGGTGCGCGGACCATCGCGACCGTCGCCATCGCAACGGCGGCCACGAGCATGGCCGCCCCGGCAATGGCCGCAGAGGCCTCGCCGCTCGACTCGCTCGGTGACCTCGGGACCACCACGGAGGGCCTCAAGTCGAACCTCCCCGCCCTCTCGTCGACGTCGATCGACCTGAGCGAGCTCACGAAGGCCGCGCCGGTGGCCGACGCCGTGGTCAAGGAGCTGCCGGCCTCGATCGCCCCCAGCACCGCCCTCGCGCCGAACTACGAGCCGGCCCAGTACGTGTCGGGTGCCCTCAAGGGCGCCGCACCCCAGGTCGTCTCGAGCGTCGTGGGTGGCGTGACCAACGGCTCCGCCGTCTCCGCCGTCTCCGGAGTGACCGGCGTGACGGGCACCGCCCAGTCGGCTCTCTCCAACGTGCTCGGCGGCGACGTCGTCGGCACCGCCAAGGGTGCCGTCGGCACCGCTACCGGCGTCGTCGGTGGAGTCGCGGGCGGTGCGCTGCAGGGTGACGTCGCGGGTACCGCCACGGGTGTGGCCGGCGGCGTGGTCAACACCGCCACCGGTGTCGCCGGCGGGGCCGTCGACACCGCCACCAGCACGGTCGACGGCGTGCCGTCCACCGTCGCCGACGTGATCCGTAACCTGCCGAACGTCCTGGGCGGCGTGACCGCTCCGATCGCCGGCCTCACCGCCAACCTGCCGGGCGTGCTCGGTGGCGTGGGCGGCGTGGTGAACAGCGTCGTGTCGCAGGTTCCCGGCGTGGTCGCCGGCGTTCCGGGCGTCGTGGCCAAGGTCACCACCCCCGCCGCCGGTGTGTTCGAGAGCGTCGTGGGCGACGTCGCGGTCGACGGCATCGTCCGTCCGGTCGCCACCGAGGTCGTCCCGGGCACGGTCGGTTCCGTGCAGGGCAGCGTCGTCCCGGGCGCCACTGCGGCCGTCGGCAACGTGGCGGGCTCCGTCGTCCCTGGTGCCGTCGGCGCCGTGACGGGTGACGTGGTTCCGGGCGTCGTGAACGACGTCGCGAAGCCGGTCGTCGGGGACGTCGTCCTCGGCGGCGTGGTCGAGGGTGTCGTCAAGGACGACGCGGTCGGCGGCGTGGTGGAGCCCGTCGTCAAGGACACCGTCGTCGACGGTGTCGCCAAGCCGATCGTCAAGGACGTCGTCGTGGACGGCGTCGCCAAGCCCGTCGTGGACACCGTTGGCAGCGTCGCCAAGCCCGTCACGGACACCGTGGAGGGTGTCGCCGGCGGTGCCGTGAAGGACACCGTCGGTGGCGTCACGGGCGTCGTGGACGGCCTGACCGGCGGTGTCGTGAGCGGCCTCACCGGTGGCCTGCTGGGAGGCAACTCCTGAGCTGAGAACAAGAGGACCCCAGCCTCTTCGACCTTGACGTAGCAGGGTGGAGCGCCATTGGCGCTCCACCCTGTTTACGTTTTCTGGGACTTTGCCAAGGTTCCATTCTTCTGTCCGTTGTTATCGGATCGTTACCTTCTCTACCGGTTTTTCCGATGCACCCCTTTTTCCTTCTATGCCCATCCGGTAACGTCGTCGCGTCCCCGGGTTCCGGGCAGTTGTAGTCGACCAGCTGGAGCAGCTCTCATGAAGCACGCCGCCGTCAAGCCTTCGTCCGTCGCCAAGACGACGGCCTCCCGTGTCGTGGCGACGATCGCGCTCGCCACCGCGGCGACCGCCGTCGCCAGCCCGGCGATGGCGCACGACGGCGGTGGCCACGACGGTCACAACGGCCACTCCGCCGACAACGGCCGTGGTGATGACGGGGGCCAGCACCATGGCTACGACCGTGGCCACGGGCAGGACGCCGGAGCCCCGCGCTCGTACGAGCCCTCCACCTACTCGGAGCCGAACTACGACGTGCCGCAGTACGAGTCCCAGCGGGGCGACTGCGACCGCGGTGCCGAGACCGACCGCGGCGCCGAGACCATGGGCCAGACCGACTCGCAGGGCCAGGACGACTGGCAGGGCGGCTGGGACGAGCAGGACCGCGAGCAGGTTCGCGAGGCCGTCCGAGAGCGCCTGAACGAGGCCGCCGCGTCCGCGCCGAAGCCGGAGGCCGCGCCGCCCACCGCCACCGAGGCCGCCCCCGTCGAGAAGGCGGAGCCGGTGGTGGCCGAGGTCGCCGCCCCCGTGCAGGACGCAGCGCCCGACGTGTCCGCGAGCCTCGAGCCGGCGGCCGTCCAGGCCCCCGGTCAGCAGTGGCAGGGGAGGCCGACGGCGGCCGACACCGCGGGGGCCGAGCTCACCTCCTACGTCCCGTCCGGGAACACCGGTGCCATCGAGCAGGAGGCGTCGGCGCTCGCCGAGGTCACGCTGGACGCCCCCGTCCGGCTCTCCACCACCGGTGCCGAGGCGGCCGCGCTGACGGCGGCGGCCGGCGCCCTGGTGGTCGGCGGCGCGGGCTCGCTCCTGGTCGCGCGCCGCAGCCACGTCCGCGTCTGACCTGCTACCTCGCCAGGGTTCTACCTCGGCGGGGCGGGGCGCCAGGTCGGTGCGTCGGTGCCCCACGGGTGTGCGGGGTGCGGGTAGTCGTCGTGTTCCGGGAGGGCCGGCCGCGCCGTGGTGACCCCAGCGTGGGTCACGGTCACGGTCACGGTCGCGCTCGCGGACGCACGCGCGGCGGCCGGGTGCAGCGGGTCCCGCCCCGGCAGGTCCAGCAGCCAGGCCGCGGTGCGCGCGAGCGAGACCGTGACGTCGACGCCCGGCCCGTCGCCCTCGCGGGTGAGCGCGTCCACGATCCCCGCCGCGAGCAGGTAGCCGGAGGCGTGGTCGAGAGCCTGGGCGGGCAGCGCCCCCGGCGCCCCGTCCCGGCCCTCCAGCAGCGCTATACCGCTCGCTGCCTGCACTATCGAGTCGAACCCCCGGCGGCCGGCCCACGGTCCGGTGTCGCCCCATGCGGAGACCCTGCCCGTCACGACACCGCGCGGTGCCTCGAGCCCGAGCCCCTCGATGGCACCCGGCCGATAGCCGGTGACCAGCACGTCGGCCGCGTCCAGCAGCTCCTGAGCGGTGCGGCGGTCGCTGCCGTCCCGGAGGTCCAGGACGGTGCTGCGCTTGCCCTGCCCCGTGTCGAGGTGCTGCCACTCGATCTCCGCGGGGACCGGCGGGTCGACACGCAGGACGTCCGCACCGAGCAGGGCGAGCGTCCGCGTGGCGACGGGGCCCGCTATCACGCGGGTGAGGTCGAGCACCCGGACGCCGGCGAGGGGTGCCGTTCCGGTCAGTGGGGCCCTCGCCACGCGGCGCCGTCGGGCAGCCGTGGGCTCGGCCCGCAGCGCGGTTCGTACCAGCGGGCCCGACGACGCCGCGCGTCCCGGCGCTGACGTCCGCCACTCCTGCTCGGTCCGTACGCGCGCCACTATCGCGCCGCCGCCCTGTCCCGAGCCCGTCGCCGGGCGCGCCGCACGGTCCTCCAGCTCCTGCCCCGCGAGCTCGGCGAGCCGCTGGGCGAAGGCGGGGCGCCCGACGTCGTCGGGCAGGCCGACGAGGGCGGTCAGGCGTGACCGGTGGTGCGGATAGTTCGCGTGGGTGCGGACCCAGCCGTCCGAGGTGCGGAAGAAGCCGGAGAGCGGGGCGAACGCGTCAACGGGTCGTCCGTCGAGCGCGAGGACCCGGTCGGAGGCGAAGGCCGCGGCGACTCTTGCTGGATCGGGGTGGACAGGACCGGGATGGACCGGATCGGGGTGGACAGGACCCGGCGCGACCTGCCCGTTCGTCCGGCGGGCGGACGCACGCTGGACGGCTCGGACGGCGTCGAGCGCGAGGTCGAGCACGGGCAGGTGTGCGGCGAGCCAGGGTTCCACCGCTCCATCATCAGCCGCGCCCGACCAGTTTCCGAAAACATCACCGGCCGGACAGATCTGGGAGCATGCGCGCGGATACACTCGCCGCATGGCCAAGAACCCCTCCTCCGACTTCGTGCTCCGGCCCTTCGAAGGTCTCCCTGGGGAGACCGACTGGGTGGCGATGCGTGAGATCGTCCCGTCAGCGACCGCGACGGCTCGCACCACCGCCGAGTACGGCTCGCGCGACGTCACGATCGTGACGCTGCTGCCGGGGGCGTGGACCGCTCTGCACCGTGCCGACGGCGCGATCCTGCTCGCCGTGCAGGGAATCCTGAGCACCGGCGACGTGAGCCGCGACCTCGCGGCGGCCCTCCTCGAGGCGCTGGAGCTGGAGCCGGGCACGGCGGTCGAGTCGGGCGAGCTGCCGGGTGAGGGCCCGCGCCTGCAGGACGTGCTCGACCTGAGCGTCCCGTTCGAGGTCGCCGTGCACGAGACGTTCGACTTCTGGCTCGACCCGAGCGCCGAGATCACGCCGGAGCTCAAGGAGAGCCTGGAGGACGCCGCCGACGGCGCGATCCCCACGGTCAAGGTGTCCTCCGTCGAGTCGGCCTACTGGTGCAGCATGACGCGCGAGTTCCTGCGCTGGGCACGTCCCGAACCGGAGGACGACCTGATCGACGCGCTCTCTCGTCTGCACGCAAAGCGCGAGTCAGGGCTAGCGGGTGGGAAGTTCGTGGGAGCGTTTCGTGCGTCAGGCCTGGTCGTACCCGTCTGGGAGCTGCCGAAGGGCACCGAGGCGGCCGATCTCGAGGGCCCGGCGACGGAGCTCGGCGAGAAGCTCGCGAAAGCACTTTCCATCAAGGAGCCGCTTGATGCGAACGAGCGACGCGCCAGAGCAGGTATCGTCTCCCGGCAGGTCACCCTGCGTTAGTCCGGACCCCCTGGCCGGTCGTTCGCGAGCGGCCCGGAACGCGTCGGCAGTCACCGAAGATCGCCACGAGCGGTCCAGGTTTCGGCAACTAGCGGACCAAGGGAGTAGGATTCCAGGGGTAAACCTTTGCACTCACCAAGCAAAGGACTATCCGGTCACCCACCAAGGCAAATCGACGCTTCAGGCAGGACAGGTGTGAACGCTCTCCCGGTCGCGAAGACCACGCGTCCCGGCAATGCTCAGGCAGGTAAGAACGTCCAGCGGGTGGCGGCGGTCATCCCCGCCAAGGACGAAGCCGAGCGCATTGCCGCGACCGTGCGCTCTGCGCGCGCGATCCCTCATGTCGACCTCGTGCTCGTGGTCGACGACGGCTCCGAGGACGACACGCAGCACGTTGCGCGTGCCGCCGGTGCCGTCGTCGTGCGCCACTCGCACAATCGCGGCAAGGCCGCCGCGATGGAGACGGGTGCGGCAGTCGTCGCGATGCGCGACGCGGACGGTCGCCCGCCGCGCCTGCTCATGTTCATCGACGGCGACCTCGGCGACACCGCCGTGAACACGGCACCGCTGGTCCGTCCGGTCCGCGAGGGCGTGGCCGATCTCGCGATCGCGCTGCTGCCCAAGCAGGCGGGTGCGGGCGGACGGGGCATGGTCGTCGGCGCGGCCCGCCGGGCGATCGAGGCGATGACGGGCTGGAGTCCGTCGCAGCCGCTGTCCGGCATGCGCTGCCTCACCCGTGAGGCCTTCGAGGCGGCCACCCCGCTGGCGCGTGGCTGGGGTGTCGAGACGGGCATGACCATCGACCTGCTGCGCAAGGGGTACGTCGCCGTCGAGGTGCCCTGCGACCTCAAGCACCGCGCCTCGACGAACGACCTCAAGGGACAGATCCACCGGGCCGCGCAGTACCGCGACGTCCTGCTGGCCGTGAACGCGCGCAAGATGCGCGGCGCGGTGGACGCGGTGCGGCACGCGGGCTCGAACGTCCGCAGCTGATGGGCGGGCGCCACCGCGCGTGCCCCGTACGCTGATCCCATGGGGTGGCAGGTCTGGCTAGGGATTGCCGCGATCGGCGTCGCCGTGCTGGCACTTGCCGTCGCCATCGGGGTCTGGACGCAGCAGGCACGGATGCGGCGCCGCGACCCGCACCGGGCGACGCCGCAGAGCGTGCAGGCCGCACCGCAGCTCGCGGTGATCGTGAACCCGTCCAAGCACGGCGCGAGCGGCCTGGCACTCGAGGTCCGCGCCCACTGCAGGACCCACGGTCTCCCGGAACCGCTCTGGTACGAGACGACGGTGGAGGACCCGGGCAAGGGCCAGGCCCGGCAGGCGCTCGACGACGGCGCCGACATAGTCATCGCAGCGGGCGGTGACGGGACGGTCCGGGCCGTCGCCGAGACCATGGTCGCCTCCGACAAGCCGATGGGCGTGCTGCCCGTCGGCACCGGCAACCTCCTGGCCCGGAACCTCGAGCTACCGCTGACGAACGTGGACCACGCGCTCGACGTGATCGTGCACGGCCGCACGCGCCCCATCGACGTCGGCTGGCTGCGGGTGACCGAGTTCGCGGAGGCACCGCGCAACGGGGACCATCCCAACCAGCCCGACCACGAGCCGGACACGGAGCGCGAGCACATCTTCCTGGTGATCGCAGGCCTGGGGTTCGACGCGGCGATGGTCGCCACAGCGGACGCGGACCTGAAGAAGCGGGTGGGCTGGGTCGCCTACTTCGTGGCCGGGCTCTCGCACCTGCAGGCCCGGCGTATGCGCGCCACCCTGCAGCTCGACGAGAGCCCGCCGGTCGAGGCCCGCGCCCGGTCGATCATGGTCGGCAACTGCGGCCTGCTCCCCGGTGGCGTCACCCTGCTGCCGGACGCCGTGCTCGACGACGGGGTGCTCGACGTGGCCGCCGTCGACGTCCGTGGTGGGGTGTTCGGGTGGGCACAGCTGACGTTCGAGATCGCCATGCAGGGTGTAGGGGTGCGCAACGACCTGCCGGAGAAGCTGGGCCGTATCGACCACACCAAGGCGCGCCGGGCGCGGATCCGCGTGCCGGCGGGCGAGGAGGCCCAGGTCGACGGCGACCCGCTCGGGCGGGCGGTCGAGATCGACGTCCACGTCCAGGCGGGCGCCCTGCTGGTCCGGGCACCGTGACCGCTCGGGCCATCTACCCTGGGCGGGTGAATCCCAGTTCCACGCGAGCTCTGGCCGTGCCCGCAGTCCTGGTCATGCTCGTGGCGGTCCTGCTCGGTCTGCTGAGCCCGACTGCCGCCTCGGCCGCCTCAGGGGGCGGCACCGCGGGAGGGTCAGCGGCCGCCTCCAGCACCCCGAAGCCCGCCGCGCCGGTGGTCGTGGTCGGGGTGGCCGGCCTGCGCTGGACCGACGTGTCCCGCAGCACCACCCCGAACCTGTGGCACATGATCGGCGGCGGCTCGGTCGCCTCGATCAACGTCCGCACCGCGGATCCCGCGACGTGCCCCCTGGACGCGTGGCTCACCCTTTCCGCGGGCAGCCGGACGGTCTCGGCGGGCAGCGCGGAACGGGCGGAGGAGCCCACCCGCGAACAGGACGGCCGGACGCCCGAGGCGCGCGGGGCGACGTCGTGCACGCCCGTACCGCAGGCCCTCGGCGGAGGCGGCGCCGAGCCGACCGCCGCGACGGTCGACGGCTGGGACGCGCTTCCCGAGCAGGAGGAAGGTACTGACGAGGAGGAGCCGGCCGAGACCGCCGAGACCCCGGCACCCGGCCTCCTCGGCGAGCTGCTCGCCGACGCGGACGCCTGCTCGACGGCGGTCGGACCGGGCGCCGCCGTGATGCTCGCCCGCGAGGACGGGAGGGTGAGCCGGTACGTCCCCTCGCTGGACGCGCTGTTGGCCGCGACCCCGGACAGCGCCCCGGATACCGCCCCGGACAGTGCCTCGGAGACAGCGGAGCCGGGTGCCGCGGGCACGGGGAACCCCGCCTGGAGCGACGTCCTCGCCGAGTGCCCGGTGACCGTCATCGACGCGGGCAGCCTTCCCGAGGGCCCCGAGCGGGCAGCGGCGCTCGACGTGCTGGACAGCACCCTCAGCACGCTGCGGACCGGCCTGCCGAGCGGTACGCGCGTGCTCGTTGCGGGTATCGCGGACACCCCGCTCACGCAGCAGGGGCTGCAGGTCGTCGTCGACTGGGTGGTCGACGTGCCGCGAGTGCGCTGGCTGACGTCGGACGCCTCGCGCAGCACCGGGTTCGTCCAGCTCACCGACCTGACCGCGACCGCGGCCGAGGCCGGCAACGCGCTCCCGGACCCTGAGGTGGAGCTCGCTCCGGGCCCGGCGGTCGAGGAGCCGGAGATCGACGGCATGCCCGTCGTGGTGGGCGAGCCGCGCCGCACCACCGTCGCCCGCACGGTCGAGAACCGGCAGTACATCAACGTGCTCGCGGACACGATCCCGGCGCAGGTTCCGGCGTTCGCGGGCGCGATAGTCCTGTTCCTGCTCATCGCAGTGCTGGTGCTGGTGCTGCCCCGCCGGACGGGGCGGCCGCGCCGCGACCCCGGTCCCTACCGGCAACGCCTCGCGCTCGGGGCCGTGCTGCTCGCCGTGTCCGCCCCGGCCGCCGCCGCCCTCGCCACCCTCACGCGCTGGTGGGTGTGGCCGGCGCCCGAGTTCGGCCTGGCTCTCTCGCTGACCGCGGCGACGGTGCTCGTAGCGCTCACCGTCCGCGCGGTGTCCCGCCTGCTCCCGCCCGCCCCGTGGCGTAACGCGGTCGCGGCGGCGGGGATCACCTGGCTGGTGCTCACCGTCGACGGCAGCACCGGCTTCACGCTGCTGCAGGGTTCGCTGCTCGGCTCGTCGCTCGCCACCGCCGACCGGTTCTACGGGTTCTCCGACGTGGCGTTCGTGGTCTACGCGGCGTCCGGCCTCGTGCTCGCCGGCGGCCTCGCGGCCTACGCGGTGCGCGCTCGCACCCGGCCGCGTGCCGAAGCGGTGCTGGGCGACGGCGTCCGGCGCGGCACCAGCGAGCGGACGTCCCGGCCGGCGTGGCGTGCGGTGGGCGCCGTGACCCTGGTCGCGCTGGTGACCATCGGGGTGGACGCCGCCCCCTTCCTCGGCGACCGCCTGCGCGGGCTGTTCCTGTTCGTACCGTTCGCGCTCGTCGCGCTGCTCGCGGCGCGGTCCGACCTGCTCACCCGGTTCCTCGACGCGCGCGGCTGGCTGCCCTCAGGCAGGCACACCGAGCCGGTGCGCCGCGTGCCGTCAGCGGTCCTCGGCCTGTCCGGCGCGCTGCTGCTCAGCCTGCTGTTCGCCGCTGCGGTGCTCCCGGTGCCCGGCGCCGACGCCGCGGGCGAGGAGTCCGGCTCGCTCAGCACCGCTGCGCCCGTCGTGCCGCCTGGCGGCAGCGTCGTCGTGATCGGCACCCAGGGCCTGCGCTGGACCGACGTCCAGCCGTCCCTTGACACCGGCCAGGCGCCCGCGCCCACCCTGTACGGCCTCCTGACGGACGGCGCGGACGCCGCAGGCCTCACCCTGCCCAACGGGCGCGCGGCGCGCTGCCCGGACAGCGGATGGCTCAGCCTGTCGGCGGGCCGGCTCGCCGAGGTGGCCGACGATCGCGGCGCCGACAACCACTGGATCTGCGACGACGTCTCGGTGACCCCGGCGCGGGGCGACAGCCCCGCCGTCGTCGACCAGTGGGAACGGTTCCTGGAGCTGCAGCGCGGGTCCGGCTACGCGGCGCACCCCGGCACGCTCGGTGAGGCCCTGGCGGGCGAGTGCACGACGGCGGTCGGCACGGGCGCGGCGGTGGCGCTCGCCGGACGGGACGGCACCGTCGGCAGGTACTTCGACTTCGAGACGGCGATGGACGAGGGATCCGGCGCCTGGGACTGCCCGGTCACCTTCGTGGACGCCGGGTCCGCGCTGCTCGACGTCGCGGAGCGTGCGCAGCTGGAGCAGGAGCCGGACGGCCGCCAGCAGGTGGCGGCGCTCCGCGCCGGCCTGGTCTCCGACGTCGACCTCGCGGTGTGGCGCGTCCTCGACGCCGCTCCGGCGGACACGACGGTGCTGGTCATCGACGTGGCGACGGTGCCGGAGCACCCGCTGGAGCTCGGCCTGGCGATGATGCGCCCGTCCGCGGCGAACGAGGGCCTCCCGCGGTACCTGGCCAGCACGGCCACGCGTACGGAGGGCGTGGCGCGCCTGATGGACGTCCCGGCGGCGGTGCTCGGTGCCGTCGGCGTCGACCTGCCCGCCGACGTCGACCCGACGCCGCTGCTGCGTGGCGGCGAGCGTCCCGCCTCGGCCTGGCTCACCGCCGACGAGCTCGCGGACATGACGGCCCGCGACCACGTGCGCCGCGACGCGTACCTCTGGCTCGTGGACGTGCCGTTCTGGCTGGGCCTCGCGCTCGCCGGGGCGTGCTGGTGGGCGACGCGACGGCGGGCCGCCCTGAGCCCGGCGAAGGGGCTGCTACGTGGGTCCGGCGCGGGCGCGGGCCCGGGCAGGTGGCAGCGTGCGGCCGAGGTCGCCGCGACCGCGCTGGCCGCCCTCCCGGCGGGCGGGTTCCTCGTCTCGCTGACGGGCTGGTGGCGGTTCGATCTCCCGGTGCTCGCGATGCTTGGCGCCACCGCGCTCGTGACGGCGGCAGTGGCCGGGCTCAGCCTGCTCGCCCCGCGCAGGCCCTTGTGGGCGGCCCCGGGGGTCGTCGCAGGCATCACGTTCGTCGCGCTGACCGTCGACGCGCTGTTCGGCACGCCGCTGAACCGAGCGGCCCCCCTCGGCTCGGCCCCGACGTTCGGCGCGCGGTTCTACGGCTTCGGCAACCCCACCTTCTCCGTGTACGCGGTGGCGGCGATAGTGCTGGCGGCCGCGCTGGCCCAGCTGTTCGTCACCCGCGGGCGGCGGGTGCTGGCCACCCTGGCCGTGACCGTCGTGGGAGTGATCGCGATGGCGGTCGACGTGTGGCCGACGCTCGGCGCGGACCTCGGCGGCGGGCTGGTGCTCGTCCCGGCGTTCGTGGTGATCGGCACCGCCGCCTCCGGGCTGCGCCTCACCCTGTGGCGGTTCGTCTGGGTGGGCGCCGCGGGAGTCGGTGTGGTGGCGCTCGTCGGTCTGCTGGACTGGCTGCGGCCACCCGAGTCCCGTTCGCACCTCGGCAGGTTCGTGGGCCAGGTGCTCGACGGCGAGGCGGTGTCGACGGTGCTGCGCAAGGCCCTGTACGCGCTGAACTCGATCACCGGCGGGCCGGCGGTCTGGGTGACGGTGATCGTGCTCGTGCTGGTCGGGCTCGCGCTGTACGGCCCGACGACATGGCGGAAGCGGCTGACTCCCGCCTGGTTCGAGCGTGCGCAGGAGCGTTGGGAGTTCCTGCGGCCCGCGCTCGTGGCGATGTGGGTGATGGCCGTGCTGGGCTCCCTGGTCAACGACTTCGGCCTGCGGATCGCGATGATCGCGCTCATCCCGGCCGTGCCGCTGCTGACGCTTGTCGCGCTGCGGACAAAATCGGCGGGAAAGCCCCGATAGGCTCAGCGCATGATCGATCTCCGACTTCTGCGCGACAACCCAGACGTCGTCCGCGCGAGCCAGGTGGCCCGCGGCGACGACCCCGCCCTCGTGGACACAGCACTCGACGCCGACGCGCGCCGTCGCTCCTCCCTGGCGGAGTTCGAGAACCTGCGCGCGGAGCAGAAGTCCCTGGGCAAGAAGGTGGCTCAGGCACAGGGCGACGAGAAGCAGGACCTGCTGGCCCTCACCAAGCAGGTCGCCCAGGACGTCAAGCAGCACCAGGCGACGGCCACCGAGGCCGAGCAGGAGCTCGACCGCGTGCTGTACTCCATCGCCAACGTGATCGAGGGTGCGCCGGCGGGCGGCGAGGAGGACTTCGTCGAGCTCAAGCAGGTGGGTCAGCGCCGCGACTTCGCGGCCGAGGGCTTCGAGCCCAAGGACCACCTGGAGCTGGGCGAGGGCCTGCGCGCGATCGACACCAAGCGCGGGGCCAAGGTGTCCGGTGCGCGGTTCTACTTCCTCACCGGCATCGGCGCGCGCCTGGAGCTGGCGCTCCTGAACATGGCGATGGACCAGGCCGTGCAGGAGGGCTTCACGCCCATGATCACGCCCACCCTCGTCAAGCCGGAGACCATGCAGGGCACGGGCTTCCTCGGCGCGCACGCCGACGAGATCTACCGCCTCGAGAAGGACGACCTGTACCTGGTCGGCACCTCGGAGGTGGCCCTCGCCGGCTACCACAGCGACGAGATAGTCGACCTCTCCGACGGCCCCATGCGCTACGCCGGCTGGAGCGCGTGCTACCGCCGCGAGGCGGGTTCGGCGGGCCGCGACACGCGCGGCATCATCCGCGTGCACCAGTTCCACAAGGTCGAGATGTTCAGCTACTGCAGCCCGGAGGACGCGGCGGCCGAGCACCAGCGCCTGCTGGGCTGGGAAGAGGCCATGATGGCCAAGGTCGAGCTGCCCTACCGCGTCATCGACACGGCTGCGGGCGACCTCGGCTCGTCGGCGGCCCGCAAGTTCGACTGCGAGGCGTGGCTGCCCACCCAGGAGCGCTGGCTTGAGCTCACGTCGACCTCGAACTGCACCACGTTCCAGGCCCGCCGCCTGGGCGTGCGCGAGCGCACCGAGGACGGCTCCACCCGGAACGTCGCCACGCTGAACGGCACGCTGGGCACCACGCGCTGGATCGTCGCCATCCTGGAGAACCACCAGCAGCCGGACGGCTCGGTCTACGTCCCGGAGGCCCTGCGCCCCTACCTGGGCGGCCTGGAGCTCCTGGAACCCACCAAGTAGCCCGGAAGGTCTTCCGTCTCTGGTCGGCTGGTGTTCACGTGCGGGTCGGTAGGCTGCGGGTGTGCCCCTCGACATCGACCGAAAGCTCGTAGCCCTCGACATCGACGGCACGCTCGTCACCTATGACGAAGTGCTGTCCGACGCCGCGCGGGACGCCGTCGCCGCGGTCCGCGCGGCGGGGCACCACGTGGTGCTCGCCTCGGGACGGTCGCTCATCGCCATGACGCCCATCGCGGCGGAGCTGAAGATCGAGGAGTCCTGGATCGTCGCGTCGAACGGCGCCGTGACCGCTCGTCTCGACCCGTCCGCCGACATGGGCTACACCCTGGAACGGGTGGAGACGTTCGACCCGCAGCCGGTGCTCCGCATGCTCAAGGAGGAGCTACCGCACGCCCGCTACGCGGTCGAGGACGTCGGCGTGGGCTTCCGGATGACCGAGCTCTTCCCCGACGGGGAGCTCAACGGTGAGCACCGCGTCGTCGACTTCGAGGAGCTCTGGGCGGGGCACGTCACCAGGGTGGTCGTGCGCAGTCCCGGAGAGACCAGCGCGGAGTTCCACGAGATCGCCGCGCGCCTCGGGTTCGACGACGTGACCTACGCCGTCGGCTGGTCCGCGTGGATGGACATCGCACCCCAGGGGGTGACCAAGGCGTCCGCCCTGGAGGAGGTACGCAAGGCGCTCGGTGTGGCACCCGAGAACACCGTCGCCGTGGGCGACGGCAGCAACGACATCGACATGCTGCGCTGGGCTGCTCGAGGCGTGGCCATGGGCCATGCGGCGGACGCGGTGCAGGCCGCGGCGAACGAAGTGACGGCATCGATCGAGGACGACGGTGTTGTGAAAGTGCTCAGATCCCTACTTTGATGGTAAAAATAGCCAACTGCTCTTGCCACGGGTGAAAGGTATCCGTGCATAGGTATGGATCACTGGCCGAGAGCCTGTACATTTGGGCGCGATCCGTCGAGGGGTGACGGCGCTCACGGTGCCATGGGGGTACGTGATGATCCTGGACGACCAGCCGGTGTCCATGCGAGTGCGTAACGACGCGCCTCACCTGGTCGCTCTCGACATCGACGGGACCCTGTTGGTCACCGGGCAGCTGGTGCCCGAACCGACGGTTCTGGCCGTGCAGCTCGTGCGTGGCCGGAAGCACCACGTGGTCCTGGCGTCGGGTCGGTCGTTGACGGGAATCCTGCCCGTGGCCAAGCAGCTGGGGATCACCGACGGGTGGGTGGTCGCCTCCAACGGAGCCGTCACGGCACGCCTGTGCGACACCTGCGCCGACGGCTACATGCTCGAGGACGTCCTCACGTTCGACGTCGGACCGGTGGCGCAGATGGCGCTGAGCCGGTTCCCGGACGTGCAGATCGGCGTCGAGGAGATCGGCATCGGCTACCGCGTCAACCGGGCCTTCGAACCGCACGAGGTCAACGGCGCGCAGCGCGTGGTCCCGGTGGCCGAGCTGGGCGGGCTGCCCGCGTCACGCGCGATCCTGCGCGGCCCGGACGTGCTGGACCTGCTCGATCCGCTGCGCCGGCACGGCGTCACCGCCACGCAGGCCGGTCCGGACTGGATCGACGTGACACCTCGGCACCTGAGCAAGGCGACGTCGCTGGAGACCATCCGCGCCACGCTCGGCGTTCCGCAGCACAACACGTTCGCCGTCGGCGACGGCATCAACGACATCGAGATGCTGACCTGGGCGGCGCGCGCCGTGGCGATGGGGCATGCCCCCGAAGCGGTGAAGGCGATCGCCCACGAGACGGTGGGCGACATCTCGCAGCACGGCGTGATCCAGGCCCTCAAGACCCTGCTCTGACGAAGCGTTCGCCGAGATAGAACCAGGGCGAGATAGAACCGCAGGTTGCTGCAGTTCTACCTCGCCCCACTTCTATCTCGCCAGGGTTCTATCTCGGCGGGGTGGGTCAGCCGCGGGCCGTGAGGATCAGCGGGCCGTCCTCCGTGATCGCGATCGTGTGCTCCGAGTGCGCCCCGCGGGACCCGTCCTTCGACCGCAGCGTCCAGCCGTCGGGGTCGGTGAAGATCTCGTCGGTCGTCTCGAGGAACCACGGCTCGACGGCGATGACGAGGCCCGGCTTGAGCGGGAAGCCACGGCCGGCGCGCCCGTTGTTCGGCACGTGCGGGTCGCCGTGCATGGTGCGGCCCACGCCGTGCCCACCGAAGTCGGTGTTGATCGAGTACCCGGCGGCGTGCGCGACCTCAGCGATCGCCGCGGAGATGTCACCGATCTTCTTGCCGGGCTGCGCGGCGGCGATGCCGGCCTCCAGGGCGACCTCGGTGGTGCGGATCAGCTTCGAGTCGGCCTCGGCACGACCGGGGGCGGGCGTGCCCACCACTATCGACAGCGCGGAGTCGGAGACCCAGCCGTTCACGGACGCGGCGAAGTCGATGGACAGCAGGTCGCCGTCCTGGAGCGTGTAGTCGAACGGCAGGCCGTGCAGCACGGCGTCGTTCACCGAGGTGCAGATGGTCTTGCCGAACGGCATGGCGCCGAAGGACGGGTGGTAGTCGATGTAGCACGACTCCGCGCCCTGGTCGCGGATCATCTTGTGCGCGACCTCGTCCAGCTCGAGCAGGTTCACACCCACCCCCGCGGCCTCGCGGACGGCGAGCAGCACGTCCGCGACGAAGCGTCCCGCCGGGCGCATCTCCTCGATCTCCCGCGGCGTCCTCAGCTCGATCATGACCGTCCTTCCGTAGGTGCACCAGGGATCTGGCGGCACAAGCCTACGTCCCGCCGGGAATCGTCGATCCGCTGCGCGGTTTGTCGCCTTGCGCGAAGGCGACCTCCGGTTTCACCCGCCTTGGGCCGAACGGGCGATTGCAACGATTTCGTAATGCAAGGCGGTGCTGTATGGGCTTGCATTGGATCGTGAACCACGGTTGCGTGGAGGAAGGGCAACCTGGCAGTCTGCCGGGCCGTACCCGCACGTCAGAGGGTTCTCAGCCCACGAAGCAGTGGAGGAGCACGAGATGACTATCCGGATGGCTTCAAAGCGCCGAGCGGTCGCCCTAGCGGCGACCGGCGCGAGCCTGGCCCTGATCCTGTCGGCCTGTGCCGACACAGATGACGGTGGCGGTGACGGTGGTGGAGGCGGCGCGGCGGAACCCTTCGAGATCGACTGCGCCGCCTACGAAGAGTTCGGTGACCTCGACGGCACCGCGGTCACCGTCTACACCACGATCGTCGAGCCCGAGGCGGAGACGCAGCAGAACTCCTACAAGCCGTTCGAGGAATGCACCGGCGTCACCGTCGAGTACGAGGCATCCCGAGAGATGGAGGCCCAGCTCCCGGTACGCGTCCAGGCCGGCAACCCGCCGGACATCGCGATCCTGCCGCAGCCGGGCCTGCTGAACACCCTGGTGACGGAGTACGACGCCGTCCTCCCGGCTCCTGCGCAGGTAGAGGCCAACGTCGACGAGGGCTGGTCCGAGGACTGGAAGGAGTACGGCACCGTCGACGGTACGTTCTACGCCGCACCGCTGGGCTCGAACGTGAAGTCGTACGTCTGGTACTCGCCCTCCATGTTCGAGGAGGCCGGCTACGAGATCCCGGAGACCTGGGACGACATGATGGCGCTCACCGAGGAGATCGCCGCGAACAACGATGGCGCCACGCGGCCCTGGTGCGCGGGTGTCGAGTCGGGTGACGCCACGGGCTGGCCGGGCACCGACTGGATCGAGGACGTGGTGCTCCGCACCGCCGGCCCTGAGGTCTACGACCAGTGGTACACCCACGAGATCCCGTTCAACGACCCGCAGATCGTCGACGCGTTCGACACTGCCGGCGAGATCCTCAAGAACCCGGACTACGTCAACGGCGGCCTGGGCGGGGTCGACTCGATCGCGACGGCGCCCTGGACGGACGCGGGCTTCCAGATCCTCCAGGGAAGCTGCTGGATGCACCGCGCGGCGAACTTCTACCAGACGCAGTGGCCCGAGGACACCGTGGTGGCGCCGGACGGCGACGTCTACGCGTTCTACCTGCCGGCCGAGACCACCGACGAGCGCCCGACCCTGGTGGCCGGTGAGTTCATCGCGGCCTTCGCGGACCGCCCCGAGGTGCAGGCGTTCCAGACCTACCTGTCGAGCTCGGACTGGGCCAACTCCAAGGCGGCGGCGACGCCGGCCGGCGGCTGGGTGAGTGCGAACAGCGGCCTGGACCCGGAGCTGCTGGCCACGGACTTCGACAAGCTGTCCGCCGAGATCCTGGCCGACCCGGCCACGGTCGCCCGGTTCGACGCATCCGACCTGATGCCGTCCGCTGTCGGCACCGGCTCCTTCTGGGGTGGGATCACCGAGTGGTTCGCCTCTGACGCCAGCAGCCAGGAGGTCGCGGACGACATCGAGCAGTCCTGGCCCAAGTGACGCAAGGCTCTCGGCCCTGAGTGACGTGCGGAGGCGCGGGACATCACGTCCCGCGCCTCCGTGGGCACTGGGGCCAGGCATTCGGCCCGGACGATGACGACCGGACCTGACGACCAGGATCTGGAGGATCCATGGACTGGTTTCTGCATGCCGGGGACGACCCGGTACACAAGTTCTTGCTGATGATCATCGCGATCGCGCTGTTCATCGTGGTGATGGCGCTGATCCTCTACGTGGTGGACCGGCGGCGGAACCCGTCGAAGTGGTTCGTGGCCGCGGGATTCGTAGGGCCCGCGCTGATCCTCCTGGCGGTCGGGCTGCTCTACCCGGCCTTCGGCACCATCGTGAACTCGTTCCAGAGGGGCACGACCCCCGACTTCATCGGCTTCGACAACTACATGAGGGCCTTCAGCGAGCCCGCGTTCCTGCTCGTCCTGGGGAACACCGCACTGTGGGTGCTCGTGGCCCCGGCGCTGGCCACGTTCGTCGGCCTGGTCTACGCGGTGGTGGTGGACCACAGCCGGTTCGAGAAGTTCGCCAAGGCGCTCGTGTTCCTGCCCATGGCCATCTCGATGGTGGGCGCGAGCATCATCTGGAAGTTCGTCTACGAGTTCAGGCCAGAGGGCGTCGAACAGACAGGCCTCCTGAACCAGCTCATCGTCTGGCTGGGCGGCCAGCCGGTCCAGTTCCTGCTGGAGCGGCCGCTCAACACCTTCCTGCTGATGGTGGTGCTGATCTGGATCCAGACCGGCTTCTCGATGACGCTGCTCTCGGCGTCGATCCGCGCGATCCCGACCGACATCGTCGAGGCGGCCCGCCTGGACGGCCTGTCCGGCTTCGGGATGTTCTGGCGGATCACCATCCCGAGCATCCGCCCGGCGCTCGTCGTCGTGCTGACCACCATCGCGATGACCACGCTCAAGGCGTTCGACATCGTGCGCACCATGACCGCCGGCCGGTACGGCACCTCGGTCGTGGCGAACGAGTTCTACGAGCAGAGCTTCAGGCAGCAGAACGCGGGCCTGGGCGCCTCGCTCGCCGTGCTGCTGTTCGTCATCGTCATCCCGGTGATCATCTACAACGTGCGCCAGATGCGCCTGGCCGAGGAGGTCCGATGAGTACGACACAGCCGGCGGTGACGCCCCCCAAGGTGACACCCCCGCCGTCGACCGTCAGCGACCGGGCGCGCAAGGCGAAGAAGAAGCTCACCTCGCCGTGGGCGAGCGGGATCGCCCTGGTGATCGCGGTCGCCTGGACAGTGCCCACCTTCGGGCTGCTGGTCACGTCGTTCCGGCCCGAGCTGGACATCCGGCTCAGCGGCTGGTGGACGGTCTTCGGCGACGCGTTCGCGGGCGAGGGTGTGTTCTCGTTGCGCAACTACGAGTCCGCACTGTTCGACAGCTCGAGCAACCTCGCCAGCTACTTCGTGAACTCGTTCGTGATCACGCTGCCAGCGGTGTTCATCCCGATCACCATCGCGCTGCTGGCGGCCTACGCGTTCGCGTGGATCGACTTCAAGGGCCGCGACATCCTGTTCGTCTCGGTGTTCGCGCTGCAGATCGTGCCGATCCAGATCACGCTGATCCCGCTGCTGTCCGCCTACGTGGACATCGACATCAACGGCACGTTCTGGCCCATCTGGTTGTCGCACTCGATGTTCGCGCTGCCCCTGGCGATCTTCCTGCTGCACAACTTCATGAAGGACATCCCTGCGTCCCTCGTCGAGGCGGCACGCGTGGACGGGGCAGGGCACGTGAAGATCTTCTTCTCCGTGATGCTTCCCCTGCTCACGCCGGCGATCGCGGCGTTCGGGATCTTCCAGTTCCTGTGGGTGTGGAACGACCTGCTCGTCGCCCTGGTCATGGGCGGCCCCGACACGTTCCCGCTGACGGTGCGCATCGCCGAGATGGCGGGTTCGCGAGGCGGTGACTGGCACGTGCTGTCTGCCGGCGCGTTCATCGCGATCATCGTCCCGCTGATCGTGTTCCTCTCGCTCCAGCGCTACTTCGTGCGCGGCCTGCTGGCGGGTTCGGTCAAGGGCTGACCCACCCCGCTGAGGTAGTCGTCCGGCGAGGTAGTGCTTACTACCTCGCCGGACGACTACCCCAGCGAGGGAGTTTCGCGGGCGAGCAGGCTCTCCTTGATCGGCAGGCCGTAGCGGAACCCGCCGAGGGTGCCGTCGGTGCGCAGGATGCGGTGGCACGGCACGAAGAGGGCTGCCGCGTTCATCGCGCAGGCCCCGGCGGCCGCCCGCACCGCAGCGGGCCGACCCGCCCGGGCGGCGTACTCGGTGTAGGTCAGGCGTTCGCCGGCCTTCACCTCGCGGAGCGTGTCCCACGCGTGCGTCCGGAACGGTCCGCTCGCCTGCCGCACGGGCACGCGGCCGGGCGCCCCGTGGTCGCCGTCGTAGTAGGCGCGGACGGCGTCCGCGGCCTCGGCGAGCATCCCGTCCGGCGATGACGGCAGGGCGACCTGCCCCGGACCCGTGCCCAGCCGCAGGGTGGGGTGGACGAGGGCGAGCAGCGAGTCGACGTCGTCGGTCCAGCCGCCGGCCAGGACCGCCTCCTGGGCGGGACCGCCCGCAGGGCCGGCCGCGCCGGTCATCGTGCCGGTCGCCGCGCCGACGAGGATGCTGAACGGGCCGTCCGGGGTGGTGAGAGTGGTTGCGTACATGGTGTTCCTTCCGTGGGATGACATGTCAGGCGGAGCGCCAGAGGTGCATGGCGGCGTACGAGCGCCAGGGCGCCCACACCGCGCCGCGTCGGGCGAGCTCCTTGAACTGGTGGGGCCGGGGTGCCTCCGCGGAGACAAGGCCGAGGTTGCGCGCCCCGGCGAGCAGCGCGACGTCGCCGTCCATGAGGACGTCCGGGTCGCCGAGCACGCGCAGCGCCACGTAGCCGGCCGTCCAGGGGCCGATGCCGGGTCGGGCGACCAGACGTCGGCGCAGGTCCTCGGGGTCGTCGCCGACGCTGAGGGCGAGCGTGCCGTCCGCGAGGTCGCGGCCGGCGCCGACCACCGTCGCCAGGGTCCGGGCGGGCAGGCGGAGGTGCGTGGGGGCGCCGTCCGCCACCTGGGCGGGGCTGGGGAAGAGGCGGGTGAGGCCCTCGAACGCGGAGGCGTACGGCGTGCCGACACCCTGCGCGAGGCGGGACAGGTGCGTGCGGGCCGCGGCGACGCTGATCTGCTGACCCACTATGGCGCGGACCAGCAGCTCGGCCGGGTCGAGAGTCCCGGGTACCCGGATGCCGGGTACCGCGGCGACCGACGGCGCGAGCACTGGGTCGGAGGCGAGGGCCGAGTCGACCGCGACCGGGTCGGCGTCGAGGTCCAGCAGGCGCCGCACGCGCGCGACGGCGACCGGCGCGTCGGCCAGGTCGGCGAGCTCGAGGTCCAGGTCGACCCGGCCGCTGCCCGGGCGCGGCACGCGCACCTCGAACGCACCGGGACCGTGCGGCAGGGCGAAGGTCCGGGCGTACCGCAGGGCGCTCACGTCCGACGTCTCCACGCCCTCGATCGAGCGGACGGCTAGAAACTCCAGCACCCCCTGCGCGTCGAACGGTTCCCGGACGGGCAGGGTGAGCGAGATTCGTACGGGTTCGTCCGCAGTCTCCTGAGCTGAGTCCGCGAGGTCGGCACCCTGCACCGAGGTCGGCACAGGCCTGGACCGACCTCGGTGCGGACTGCCGAACTCGGCGTCGGCCCGAAGCGAGCTGCCGACCTCGGCGCTACTCGGACGTGCTCGGCCCCTGGTGCCCGCCGCGCCACGCCCAGAGCGCCGGGCCCGCGCGCGCACCTCGGACGGCGTCGCGCCGAAGACCTCGGCGACCGTGTCGTTGAACTGCCGGATCGAGCCGAAGCCGGCCGCGAAGGCGACGTCGGCGAGCCGCAGGGACGTACCGACCAGGAGCGCACGCGCGGTCTGCGCGCGCTGGGCCCGGGCCAGGGCCAGCGGCCCCGCCCCCAGCTCGCCGACCAGGAGGCGGTGGAGCTGCCGCTCCGAATACCCCAGCCGCGTGGCCAGCCCGGACACACCCTCGCGGTCCACGACGCCGTCGGCGACGAGGCGCATGGCCCGGCCCGTGAGGTCCCGGCGCAGGTCCCAGGCGGGTGTGCCGGGGGCAGCCTCGGGGAGGCAGCGCTTGCAGGCGCGGAACCCGGCCTCGTGCGCGGCGGCCGACGTCAGGTAGAAGGCGACGTTCTCCGCCTTCGGCGTACGCGCCGGACAGGACGGCCGGCAGTAGATGCCCGTGGTGCGGACCGCCGTGTAGAACTGCCCGTCGAAGCGGGAGTCACGCGCGGCGATGGCGCGGTAACGCTCGGTGAACGCTGGATCGCGGAGCTCGACGTCGGTCATGGCCACCATCCTGCGCCGCGCCCGGACCTCGCGGCTAGCGGGTTTCGGACACGGCGGTGCCCGCGCCGACCGCGGGTGATCTTCACTCCGGTCGACTCACCCTGTGGATAGATGGCGCGTTTGCTGACAACTCAGACAGGATGTCCGGCATGCCTCCGACCTGGGCCGGCGACGTCGTCGCCCGCCTCACCGACACCACGCGGTGTCCTGCCTGCGGTGAACACCTCGCGTCCGTCGTCTGTGCTGCCTGCGGGCTGAACGTCTCGGGTGGGCAGGCGCAGGAGGTGTGGCGGCTGTCCGTCTCCGCGGCGGGCAACCTCCGGGACCGCGAGGCGGTGCTCGACGCGATGCGGCGGGCACAGGGCATCAGGACGGGCGGCGAGGTCGGCACCGGCGCGCGGGCCGCGGACGGCGTGGCACGTCAGGCGCCCGTCGTCGGTACCGTGCCGGTCCCCGCGCCACCGGCACCGACGCAGCCGGTACCAACGCAGCCGGCACCGACCGCGCCTACATCGTTCGCACCGCCGGCACCCGCACCGCTGGCGCCCCGTGCGCCGGCGCTCGAAGAACCGTTGCCGTTGCCGTTCATCTCGCAGGTGCCGTCCGCGCCGCCGGTGCGCCAGGCGGAGGCGGCGCCTCCGGCGGTGACCAGCCCGCGGCAGCCTGCCGCGACGCCCGTCGCCGCCGGCCGGGAAGCGGCGCCGCGACCGTCCGGCCCGGGTATCTCGCTGCAGCCGATCCTGGCAGGCGCGGGAGCCGCGCTGCTCGCGGTCTCAGCGGTGGTCTTCGTGTTCTTCACGTTCGGCGACAACCTGCTGCTGCGGGCGGTCGTCACGGGGATCGTCACTGCCACCGCCGTCACGGTCGGGGCCCTGCTGCGCCGGGCCGGGCTGCGCACGACCAGCGAGGCAGTCGCCGCGCTCGCGGTGGTGCTCGCCTGGGTGGACGTCGAGCTGGGCATGCAGGCGGGCCTGCTCGGACAGGTCGATCCGGCGCTCGCCCGGGCCACGGTGCTCGCGGTGCTGGCCCCCGGCTTCGTCGCGCTGGGCGCATGGCTGCGGGTGCGGTCGTGGGTCTCGGCCGGACTGGTGTCGGCGCCGGTGGTTCCGGTACTGGTCGCCGCAGGCCTGCCGTTCACCGTGTGGTCGCTGTGGTGGTGGGCGCTCGGGCTGCTGCTGGTCGGCGTCGTGGCGTGGGCGGCGATGCGCGTGGCGCCGCTGGCCGGCGAGCGGTCCGGCACCCGGCTGACCGCCGAGACGTGGGTGCTGCGGGTCATCCGCGCTGCCGGTCCGCCGCTCGCCCTGCTGGCCGCGCTCGGGGCCCAGGTGGTGACGCCGGATGCCGTGACGGGCACGACGGCGATCCTGTGGTCCGGCGTCGCGCTGTTCTCCGTGGTGCTCGGGACATGGCTGCGGGTGCGCTCCTGGGCATCGGTTGGTCTGCTGTCGGCGCCGCTCGTGCCGGTGCTGGTCCTGCTCGCCTTCCCCGGCCCCGAGGCGTCCGTGTGGTGGTGGGTGCTCGCGTTCGTCCTCGTCGCGGTGCTCGCCTGGGCGGCGATGCTGCAGCTCCCGAAGCTCGCGCGGCGGCTCGGCGGTGCCGTCACGTTCGACCTCGAGGCGGGAATGCTGCGCATCCTCCGTGGCGCCGGACTGCCGCTCGCCCTGCTCACCGCACGGGGTGCCGAAGCGTTGCCGCCGCTCACGGGGCCGGGCTCGACGGCCGTCCTGTGGTCCGCCGTGGTCGTCCTGTCCGCGGTGCTCGGGTACCGGCTGCGCGTCCGGTCCTGGACGACGACGGCACTGGTCGCCGCACCGTTGGTGCCGGTGCTCGTCGCGCTGAGCCTGCCCGCCTCGGTGTGGTCGATGTGGTGGTGGGTGCTTGCCCTGGTGCTGGTCGGGCTCGTCGGCTGGGCGGCAGGCCGCGCGTTGCCGAGGCTCTCGGAGCGGCACGGCGCGGTCTTCGCCATCGAGGCGACGACGCTACGGGTGATGCGCGCGGCGGCCTTCCCGCTCGCGCTGGCGGCGTCCTGCACAGTGGAGGCCCTGCCGTCCCTGACGAGGCTGGGCGCGACCACCGTGCTGTGGTCCGGTGTGGTGCTGCTCGCGGTCGCGCTGGGCTACCGGCTCCGCGTCCGGTCCTGGCTGACGACGGCGGTCCTCGCCGCGCCGGTGGTGCCGGTGCTCGTGGCGCTGAGCCTGCCCGACACCGCGGGGTCGGCGTGGTCGGTCTGGTGGTGGGTGCTCGCCCTGGTGCTGGTCGCCGTGGTCGCGTGGACGGGGATGCGGCTGCTTCCGGCGCTCGCCCGGCGCCTCGACGCGCGTGGCGGGTCGCTGTTCGTGGTGGAGTCGCGGGTTCTGCGGGTGGTGCGCGCCGCCGGGCTGCCCGCCGCTCTCGTCGCCTCGCTCCTGGCGGTGTTCACGGTGCCCGTCGCACCCCTGACCAGGCTGGGAACGACCGCGGTCCTGTGGTCCGCTGTGGTCCTCACGGGGGCGGTGCTCGGCCATGTGCTCCGGGTCAGGGCGTGGACGTCCGTCGGGGTCCTCGCGGTTCCGGGCATCCCGCTGCTGCTGCTCGGCGTCGTCGACCCGGCCGACGGCTCGTGGCTGCCCGCTGTGGCGCTCCTCGCCGCCGCGCTCACCACGCTCCTCGGGCGTGCCGCCCGCCTCGCCTCCGGGCCGCGCATCAGGTCGCGGCTACGGGCAGAGATCGCTGTGCTCGACGTCGTCGCGCTCGTGACGGTCCCGCTCGCCGTGCTCCTGTCGTTCTTCGTCGACCAGCCGGAGGCGCTGCCGGGCCTCGGCGGCACCGCGCTGCTCGTCGCCCTGGCGGCCGTGACTGTCGCGGTCATGCGGCGGGCCACCCACCACCGGCACTGGACGGTCGTCGGCGGTGTGCTCGCGGTCTCTGCGGGTGGCCTGCTGGGCGGGATCGGCCAGTGGTCGGGAGCCGGCTGGGTCCCGTTCGGGGCGGCCTGCGTGTGGACGGCGCTCGCGCTCCTGACCGCACCGCGTCTGCTGCGGATGGCGGGCCTCGGCTCCGTCCGCGGGGCGCTGGCCCCGGCTACCCGGGACGACCTGCTGCTGAGCGGCTGGATCGTCACGGCGGCCGCCGCGGCTCCGGCCGTGGGGCTGGTCCTGGTACGCGTGACGGACGCGTGGGTAGCTGCCTGGTCGGTGCGGGGCACCAGCTGGTCGCTGCCCACCGGCGCGCTGATTCCCCCGGCATCGGCTGACCCGACTGTCAGAGACGCCGAGAGCCTCATGAGCCTGAACCTCCCGTGGGCGCACCTGGGGACCGTCGCGCTCGTGGTCGTCACGCTGCTGGCCGCCAGGCTCGCGCGGCGTGGGCGGCGGGTCGAGGCAGTGGTCGCTCCGGTGGCCGTGCTGCTGACCGCGTTCGGCCTCGTGCTCGACCCTCGGCTCATGACCGCGGTCTCGGTCACGGCCGTAGCGGTGCTCGCGTTCGTGCTCGTCGCGGCGACGGCCGACCGGTCGGCGGCCTGGCGCACGCTGCGCCCGGCCGTCATCGCCGTGCAGGGGGCGGTCCGGGGGCTGGTCCGCGCGTCGGGGCGGCTGCGTTCGATCGGCGGGACCGGCGTCACCGGCGCCGACCTGCGTCTCGCCCGCGCCACCGCACTCACCGGAGCGTTCGTCGCGACCGGCATGCTGCTCGCCTTCTCGTGGGCGTCGCGCCCGACGGCGGCCGCCGGCGCGCTCGTGGTCTGCGCGCTGCTGCTCTCCCTGCGCGCCGTGCTGCGGCCGACGACGCACCCGTGGCTGGTCGGCGCCGGGTACGCGTACCCGCTGGCCGTGCTCGGCGTCGTGCTGAGCTGGCTCGATCTGTCCACCGTCGCGGCCATCTGCACGGTCTCGGCGGTCGCCTCGCTCGTCGCCATCGCGGTGACGCTCGGCGGACGCACCTCGCGCAACGAGTGGTACGTGGTCCTCGGCGTCACCGCCGGGCCGTTCGCGGCGGGCGTCGTCACGGTGGTGCTCGAACGCACCTGGTGGTCGGCGGGCGCCGCGGCGGCGATGCTGGCGCTCGAGCTCGTGCTGCTGCTCACCGCCCGCGTGGGCCTGGCGCACGTCGTCCGGGCCGGAGCCGCCTTCCTGCTGCTTCCCACGGCGTCCGTCATGGTCACGAGCGTGGGGGCCATGGTCCTGGAGGTCTCCGGGTCCCCGTACGTCCTGCCTGCCGTCGCGCTGTTCGTGTCGGCGGTCGCGGGCGGGGCGGCTCGCATCGCGGAACGGATAGCCACCCGCGTGCCCGACGGCGGGCCGCTGCTCGCGGCAGCCGTACGCCGGAGCCTGGAGCGGTCGGTACTTCTCACGGGCGCCATCACCGTCTTCCTCGCCTACGCGCGGCCGGCGGCAGGGCCGGACGTCGCGGTCGCCGTGCTGCTGCTGCTCATGGCGGGCGCCGTGCTCGTGGCCCGCGAGCCCGGGCGGCGGGGCGTCTGGCCGCTGGTCGGTGCGCTGGGGCTCGCGGCGCTCTGGACGGCGCTGGGTGGCGGCGAGGTGCAGCTGGTCGAGGCCTACACGCTCCCGCCGGCACTGGCCGCCGTGGCCGTCGGTGCATTCGTCGCCTGGCGGAGGGGACGTTCCGAGCCCGGCGCGGAGCCCGACGCCGGGGGTGCGGCCACGACGGCCGCCGGCACGACGACCGGCACCGGCACCGCGCCGGTCACCGCCGCGACGCACGCGTGGCGGCTCGCCGCCGTCGGCGCCGGGCTCACCGTGGTGCCGAGCCTCGTGGTGCACCTGACCCGCACCGAACCCGCCGACTGGCGGCCGTTCGCCCTGGTGGGCGGCGCGGTGATCGCCCTGGCGACGGCGTACGCCCTGGGCCTGCGGCCCGTACGCGAGCGACTCGCCGTCCTGCGCGACTCGTGGACGCGTCCGGTGCGGCGCGGCCTGGTGGCCGTTGGCACCCTGGCCGCGCTGAGCGGGGTGGTCGAGTCGCTCCACGTCGCGGGCGAGCCGGTGTACTGGATCGGGTCCGCCGGGGGACCTGCGCCCGGTCTGCCCCCGCTGACCTGGTACGACGGCTCCCCGTTCGGAACGCAGGTCGGGGCCGACTGGGTGTTCGCCGCCGGTCTCGGGTGGGCGCTCCTTGCGGGCGCGCTCCTGGTCACGGCGGCCGTCCTTGCTCGCCGGTCGGCACACGGCCGGACGGCGTCGTGGCTCGACCGCTGGGGCATGGCGCCGGGCCTGGTGCTCGGGACGCTCGGCGCGGTGGTGAACACCCGCCCGGTATGGGGCTCGATAGTGTCGCTGCTGGTGGTGGAGCTCGGGCTGCTCGCGCTGCTCGTGCTGGTCACGCGGCGGGCGGGCCGACCGGGAGTCGGCGCACCACCGTGGCTGGTCTGGCTGTGCGCCGCCGCCGTCGCGATCGCCGCCTGGGCGCCGCGCGAGCTGCGCGTCGAGGCGTTCTCGGTGATGCTGGGCGCCGGCCTGATCTGGTCGGGCGCGACGGCGCTGCGTCGCTGGGTGGCGGCGGGCGAACCGAAGGACGTCTCGGTAGGCCTCATGACCTGGCCACTCGGTCACGGCGGTTCCTGGCGCACCATCGGCCTCGGCATCGCGGCCCTCGTCGGTCCCTCGGTGCTGTCCACCGCCACCGACCCGCTGACGATCCGGGCGTCCTGGGTGGTGCTGGCCGCGCTGGCGTCGGTCCTCGTCGGGTCGCGTCTGCGCCTGTCGGCGCCGTTCTGGCTCGGCGTGTGGACGCTGGCCGTCGAGGTAGTCATCGTGTTCGCGAAGCTGGGCGTCGGCGTCTCACCGCTGCCGTGGATCCTCACCCTCGTCCCCGCCGCCGTCGTGCTGCTCATCATCGCGACGCTCGACGAGCGCAGGACGGCGGCCTCCGGAGGCACCGCGGCCTATCTGCGCGACCTGCGCTGACGCCGCCAGGTGTGACCCCGCCGCCGTCCGCGGCGGCGGGGTCAGCGAGGTTCGGGCACGCCGGCGCCGGCCGTGAGGCGCGCCTCGAGGCGGTCGCGGACGTCCGGCCACTCCTCCGAGAGGATCGAGAAGTACAGGGTGTCGCCCACCGAGCCGTCGGGCGCGATGCGGTGCGCTCGCAGCCTGCCCTCCTCCCGGGCGCCGAGCTTCAGGATCGCGGCGCGTGACCGTTCGTTCCGCGCGTCGCAGCGCAGCGCGACGCGGCGCAGCCCCAGCTCGTCGAAGGCGTGCCGCAGCAGCATCAGCTTGCACGCCGGGTTCGTCACCCCCGCCCACCAGTCCCGGCCGTAGAACGTGGAGCCGATCTCGACCCGGCGCTGCCGGGCGCTCAGCTCGTAGAACCGCGTCGAGCCGCGCACCTCGCCGTCGGGCCCGAGCACGGCGAAGGCAAGGTGGTCCTGCGCCGCGAGGGCGGCGTCCACGTACGCCTCCATCGCCGGGGTGGTGTCCGGGAGAGCGCTGGTCATACCCGCCCAGAGCCGCGCGTCGACGAGGCCGGCCAGAGCCGGGGCATGGTCGTGGGACAGCGGTTCGAGACGGACGCCGTGGGCGGCGAGGTGGAGATCGTGCTGCATGCGGCTATCCCACCACGAGCTCGAACCACCACGAGCTCAGACCGTCGCGTCGAGCCAGTCCAGGACCGTGTCCAGGTACTTCTCGCGGGCCGGCCTGGGGGACAGGGCCAGGTCGTGGGCGCCGCCGTCGATGATCGCCACATCGACCTTCCCGCCCAGCTTCGGGGCGCGAGCGTGCATGTGCGCGACGTCGAGGACCGCGTCGGTGCTGAGCATCACAGCCGCCTCGCCGCCGTCGGGCCCGGTCTTGTCGCTGGTGCACATGAGCACCGGGCAGCGCACCGCCAGCCCCCGGCCGACCTGGCGGTGACCGCGCCGGATCGCGGCGCTCCAGCCCGCGTGGACGGGGAACCCACCGTGCGGCTTCCAGCGCAGGTCGTAGTCCCACTCGCCGTTCGTGGCCTGGTGCAGTGCCCGCCCGTAGTCCTCGCTCGGCTGCTTGTTCACGATGGTCCGGGGCGCGATCCGCCCGAGCAGGTACAGGGCCTGGGTGAGCAGCGTCCGGTCGGACCAGCTTCCTCGCAGGTCGAACCACGGGCTGTTCAGCACGAGGGCCGTTACCCGGTCGGGGCGCGCGTCCGCGTACAGCGAGATGATCAGCCCGCCCGTCGAGTGCCCCAGGAGCACCAGCCCGGCGTGCCCGTCGGCGGCGACGACCTCCGCGGCCGCGTCCAGGTCCTGCTCGTAGAGCCGCAGGTCGTTCACCATGTTGGGGGCACCGCCCGCCGTCGTCCACGCGTCGATGGACCGCCCGTGGGCGCGCAGGTCTATCGCGTAGAACGGGTAGCCCCGCCCGGCGACCGCCTCCGCGAGATTGCGCTGGAAGAAGTAGTCGGTGTACCCGTGCACGTACAGCACTGGCGGTCGCCCGACGCCTGGCCCGTCCTCGGGCGTGTAGCGGACCAGCGTCGCCTCGGCACCGCCCGGGAGCCGTAGCGTGCGGGCCGCGAAGCCCTCGCCCAGCACGTCCTCGGTCCAGTCGTTCCCGCTGTCGTCCATGTCGCTCCTGTGCGTCATGCCTGCCTGGCCGGCCCACCGTGTGGTCTGCCGTGTGTGCTGCCGTCGGCTGACGATATAGGTAACCGAGCGCCTACAGGGGGGCGACGGCGGTAGCGAGCGTCCGTTCCCGCCGAAGCGCCGGGAGGAAGCAGACCGCACCCAGGGTGCTGAACACTCCCCCGATCACCATGGCGGCCTGGATGGACAGGACGCCCGCCGCCCAGCCGAGCGCGGGGGCACCCAGGGAGTAGGCCGCGAACGACACCATCGATGCCATGGAGAGCACCGTCGAACGGTTCCGGGACTCGGCCTCGCGGTGCAGCAGCGCCTGGTAGGTGGGCCCGTTCGCACCGTGCATCCCCAAGGTCACGAGGTAGGCGGCGACCAGGCCGACCGGGCCGAGCGCAAGTCCCATCCAGACTGCCCCGAGACCGTTGAGGGCACGCGCGACGATCGCCGTGCGTGCTACCCCGATGCGGGGCGTGGCCAGCCCGCTGAGCGCCGCCCCGCCGGCGAACACCGCCCATCCGGCCGCCGCGGCGGGGCCCGCCACCGCGGCGCCGTCGGCGGTCCCGCCGAGCAGCTCGGCCAGGCGGATGGGCTGGAACGTCTCGTACACCACCATCCCGACGCTCCAGAACACCTCGACCAGCAGCAGCCAGCGCAGCACCCGGTTGTCGCGCGCCAGCCGCAGGCCGTCGCGGATCACGCCGGGCGCCTGGCGCGCGGACTCCAGCACCCGGCCGGCCACCCCAGCGGTCCGGCCGTCCGACGGCGGCAGGGTGCGTGGCACCTCGCGGACCAGGATCGTGACGGCGACCAGGTGAACCGCCGAGAGCACCGCGTACACCGCGTAGGGGAAGGCGAGCGCTGACCAGGCTTCGAACGGGTGCCACCAGACGAGCACACCCGAGAGGAGGGCGCCGGCGGCGATCGAGACACCCAGCACCGTGCTGTGCGCGGCCAGCGGCCGGTCGACGTCGGCCCCTGGCTCGGTGGCGTGCACCGTGTCGACGAACCACGCCTCCATCGGGCCGGAGTCGAGCGCCCGGAAGACGCCGGTGGCCGCCGCGGCCAGCGCGAACGCCCAGAACGTCTCAGCGGTGAGGAACAGGACTGCCGCCACTACCTGCACCACCGCCGCCGCGATGAGCATCGGACGGCGGCCGAGGGAGTCGGCGAGACCGCTCGTCGGCAGTTCCAGCAGGAGCACCGTGAACCCGGTGAGGGTCAGCGCCGTGAGCGTCTCGGGCACCGACAGGCCGCGTTCGATGGGCAGCAGGGTGGTCACCGTGACGATCAGCCCGACAGGGAACCACCGCGTAAGGGTCAGCAGCAGGAACACCTGCCGGGCTCGGGCCGGCGTCAGCGGCGTCATGACGTCTCCGTCTCGTTGGCCCCGGTGGCATCCCGCTCGCCGTCGGGGAGCTCGTCCGGATCCAGGGGGTAGGCCGCCTGCCAGAAGGTCACCCGGCGCGCACCCGGGGCGGGCTCAGCGTCGCGGTACCGCTCGATGACCTCGTCCAGCTCGCGGCGCAGGCTCTGGAGCTGTTCGGGGTTCACGGTGACCCACGCGTCCCCCATACCCGTCGCGTCCTGCCACTCGCCGGGCCACGCCTCGGCGACGTCGAGCCAGTGGCCGAAGTCGTTGCTGAACAGGCGCAGGTAGTCCCGCTCCAGCCAGCCGAGCGCGGTCGCGGCGTCCTCGTCGTGGGCGAGCTCCGTGCGCTCCCAGCTGTGGGAGCTCGTGGCGGCGCGCCAGAGGCGCTGTTTGCCCGCGCCCTCGCCCGTGTCCGCGACCAGGCCCACGGACTCGAGCTTGCGCAGGTGATAGCTGGTGGCGCCCGAGTTGGTGTTCAGCGCCGTCGCGAGCGTGGTCGCCGTCGCAGGGCCGCCGCGCCGCAGGGTGCCGAGCAGGCGCGAGCGGAGCGGGTGGGCGAGCACCTTGACGGCCTCGGGAGTGAGGCGGAAGTTATCGTGAGCAGCGGGCATGCGTGCACAATACCCATGCACAAACTCTGTGCACAAGACTCATGCATAAAAGTTGTGCGCGCGTTCAGAGGGTCAGAAGAACAGCATGACGACGGCGGTGACCACTCCCGCGATGACGACCAGCACGCGGAAGACCGTCGGCGGCATCTTGCGGCCTATGCGGGCGCCGACGTAGCCGCCCACCACGGAGCCGGCGGCGAGCAGGCCGATCGCGAGCCAGTCGACGTCGGCGACGAACACGAAGATGAGCGTGGCGACG
Source organism: Promicromonospora sp. NPDC023805 (assembly GCF_040639635.1). Lineage (NCBI taxonomy): Bacteria > Bacillati > Actinomycetota > Actinomycetes > Micrococcales > Promicromonosporaceae > Promicromonospora > Promicromonospora sp. NPDC023805. Next base: position 150,035 of record NZ_JBFAAH010000003.1, read on the forward strand.
ACGTTCGCGGCGAGCAGCGACACGGTCCGCAGCGCGTTCACGACGTGCACCGGCAGGTCGGTGCCGAGCCCCAGCACCGCGGCCATCATGACCCCGGCCCCCGCCCCGAAGTAGCCGCCGTACGCGCCCGTCAGCACCGAGAAGACGACGGTCGCCGGGGACAGGTGGTGGCGCAGCCGGGCCGGCTCGTCGCGGGTGCGGCGCAGCCACCTGCTGATCCACGGCTGCGCGCCGACCAGCAGGCAGGAGATCAGGATCAGCCACGGCACCACTGCCTCGAACACGCCCGGCGGGAGCGCGAGCAGCAGGATGGCCCCGCCCACGGAGCCCACCGCGCACGTCACGAGGACGGCCAGCGTGACGGCGGGATGTGCGCGCAGCTCCTGGCGGTAGCCGAACGAGCCGCTCACCCCCGCGGCCACCAGGCCCGCCGTGTTCGACGCATTCGCGACGACGGGCGGCAGTCCGACGGCGAGCAGCACCGGGAAGCTCAGCAGCGATGCGACGCCGACCGTCGACGAGAGGATTCCCGCGCCGAGCCCGGCGCCGAGGACCGCGAGCTGTTCCCAGCCGGTCATCGGCGGTCCTGGTCCCGGTCCTGGTCTCGCAGGAGGGCCACGTCGCTCACCATCTCGACGTGCGCGTGCATAGCGGCCGCGGCGGCCTCCGGGTCACTGCTCCGGATGGCGTCGGCGATGGCCCGGTGCCCGTTGAGGGAGTTGCGCGGCCGGCCCGGCTGCGAGAGGGACTCGATCCGGCTCTCCCGGATCAGGCTGGCGATCTCCCGCATGGTCTGGGCCAGGAGGTCGGAGTGCGCGGCGGCGGTCACCGCCGCGTGGAAGTGCTCGTCGGCCTCGACGCCCCGGTCGCCGTGCGTGATGGCGTCCTCCATCATGTCCAGCGCCGCGTCGATCGCCACGAGATCGTCCTCCGTGCGGCGCTGCGCGGCCAGCGCGGCGATCTTGGTCTCCAGCGCGTCCCGGATGTCGATGATCTCGGGCATCCGGTCGGCGTGCGCGCGGATGGCCTCGACGATGCGGCTCTCGGTGTGCTTGCCGGTCAGCACGGTCCCGTCCCCGTGCCGCACCACGACGACGCCGACCACCTCCATCGCGACCAGCGCCTGGCTGAGGGTCGCGCGGCTGACGCCGAGACGTGCCGCGAGCTCCCGCTCGGGCGGCAGCCGGTCCCCGGCCTGCAGGCCGTTCTGGCGGATCCAGGCGGTGATCTGCTCCGCGACCTGCTCGTAGAGGCGGGTGCGGGCCAGCGGTGCCGGCAGTTCGGCGGAAGCCTTGGGGGTCACGAGCCGAGAATACTTGACAGAAGAGGCATTGGACTATTGGCTAGGCCACTGATCCATCGTGTCTCGTCGGTCAAAGGTGTCCGCCGCGATGGGAAGAGGAGTTGTCATGGGTCCTGAGTGGATCGCGATCATCGCGCTCGTCGCGTTGTTCGTCGCCGGGACGGTGCTGCCGATCAACATGGGGGCGCTGGCTTACGTCGCGGCCTGGTTCGTCGGCGTCTTCGCGCTGAACATGGACGAGAAGGAGGTTCTCGGCGGTATCAGCGCCGACCTCGTGCTCACCCTGATCGGCGTCACCTACCTGTTCTCCATCGCCAAGAACAACGGCACCGTCGACCTCATCGTCTCCAAAGCCGTCCAGGCGGTGGGGGGCAGGGTGGCGCTGATCCCGTGGGTCATGTTCGCCGTGACCGCACTGCTCACCGCCATGGGCGCGGCCAGCCCAGCGGCCTGCGCCATCATCGGCCCGGTGGCCCTCGGCTTCGCCCGCCGCTACAAGATCAACCCGCTGATGATGGGCATGTTCGTGGTGCACGGCGCCCAGGGCGGCGGGTTCTCGCCGATCAGCATCTACGGCACGATCACCAACTCGGTGATGACCGACGTCGGCTACGAGGGCACCGAGATCGCCGTCTTCGTCGCGTCGCTCGCCATCAACACCGCGATGGCCGTGATCCTGTTCCTCGCGCTCGGCGGCCGCCAGCTCATGCGCGAGCGGGTCGACCCCGCCGAGGCGGCCGGCCACATCGCCGACGACCTGCACACCGGCGGGAACTCGGTGACCGTCAGCGGCCAGGGCGCGGGCGTCTCGACCACCACCCGCGCGCTCGGCGTGCGCAGGGACCACGTGCTGACGCTCGTCGCCTTCGCCGCGGTCGCCACCACCGCTCTCGCGTTCGACCAGAACATCGGCTTCGTCTCGATCACCGCCGCCGTCGTCCTCGCGATGCTGTCCCCGCAGCAGCACAAGGACGCCGTCAAGCAGATCGCCTGGCCCACCGTGCTGCTGGTGGCGGGCGTGAGCACCTACGCGACGATCCTCAACGAGGCCGGGTCGCCCGAGTACATCGGCACCTGGGCCGCGGGCCTTGGCATCGCCGCGATCGGTGCGCTCGTCCTCTGCTACGTCGGCGGCATCGTCTCGGCCTTCGCGTCGTCGACGGCGCTCCTGCCGGTCATCATCCCGATCGCCGTGCCCCTCATCGCGGCCGGCGGCGTGAGCCCGTGGGCCATGGCGGCGGCCCTCGCGGTCTCGTCGACCATCGTCGATGTCAGCCCCTTCTCCACGAACGGAGCCCTGATGCTCGCCAACCGCCCGGACACGATCTCGGAGCAGGCGTACTACAAGCAGATCCTCAACTACGCAATCATCGTCACCCTCGCGGGGCCGCTGCTCGTCTGGGCCATCCTCGTGCTGCCGGGCTGGTGAGCACCATGACCGGACCGCTGGACGACGTAGTCGTCGTCGACCTCTCCCGGGCCCTCGCCGGGCCGCACGCCACGATGATGCTGGGCGACCTGGGCGCGCGCGTCGTCAAGGTGGAGGTCCCCGAGCGGGGCGACGACACGCGCGGCTGGGGCCCGCCGTTCGTCGGCGAGGAGGGCGCGCGCGAGTCGACGTACTTCCTTTCCGCGAACCGCAACAAGGAGTCGATAGCGCTCGACCTCAAGGCCCCCGACGGCCGGGCCACGCTCCTCGCGCTCGTCGACCGGGCGGACGTGCTCGTCGAGAACTTCCGGCCCGGGGTGCTGGACCGGCTCGGGATCGGCGTCGACATGCTGCTCGAGCGCAACCCGCGCCTGGTGGTGCTCTCGATCACCGGCTTCGGGCACGACGGCCCCGAGGGCGGGCGCGCCGGCTACGACCAGATCGCCCAGGGCGAGGCAGGCCTGATGTCGCTGACGGGCTCCGGTCCCGACGACCCGCAGCGCGTCGGCGTCCCGATCGGCGACCTGCTCGCGGGGATCTACGGCGCGTACGGCGTGCTCGCGGCGCTGCACGAGCGGCACACCACCGGCGTCGGACAGGTGGTCAGGACGTCCCTGCTCGCGGCGGTCACCGGCGTGCACGCGTTCCAGGGCACGCGGTGGACCGTCGCCGGGGAGGTGGGGCACGCGCAGGGCAACCACCACCCTTCGATAGCGCCGTACGGCCTGTTCCGCTGCCGTGACGGCGCCGTCCAGATCGCGGTCGGGTCCGAGGTGCTGTGGCAGAAGTTCTGCCTGGCCTTCGAGCTCGACGCCTCCGCGGAGGGCCTGCGGAGCAACCCCGAGCGGGTCGCCCGCCGCGACGAGGTGATCGAGCTCGTCGAGACGGCGTTCGCCGACCTCGACTCAGACCCGCTGCTGACCAGGCTCGCCGATGCGGGCATCCCGGCGGGCCGGGTGCGTACCCTCGACGAGGTGTACGCATGGGAGCAGACGGCGAGCCAGGGCCTGCTCGTCGACGTCGAGCACACGAGCCTCGGCACGGTGACGCTGCCCGGCCCGCCGTTGCGGTTCTTCGACCCCGACGGCGCCGAGGTGACCCGGCGTGACCACCAGGCGCCGCCCGTGCTGGACGAGCACGCCGCCGGGATCCGGGCCTGGCTCGACACGCCCCGGTCGGAGGGGCCTGGTCCGGAGGCGGGCCGGTGACCCGCCGCTGGACGGCGCGCGAGCTGCTCGACCTGGTCCTCGACCCGGGCAGCTTCGAGTCCTGGGACGAGCCGGTCGACACGTCGGGGCACTCGGCGGAGTACCGCGCCGTCCTGGCGGCGGCAGCGGAGAAGGCGGGCACCGACGAGTCGGTGCTCACCGGCCGCGGCCGGGTCCGGGGGCGGCCAGTGGTCGTGGTGGTCAACGAGTTCCGGTTCCTCGGCGGTTCCATCGGCCGGGCCGCGGCCCACCGGATCACCGCCGCGATCCGGCGCGCGACGGCGGAGCGCCTGCCCCTCCTGGCGACGACGGCGTCGGGCGGCACTCGGATGCAGGAGGGCACCCCCGCGTTCCTGCGCATGGTCGAGATCTCCCGCGCCGTCATGGACCACCGCGACGCAGGCCTGCCCTACCTCGTGTACCTGCGGCACCCCACGACCGGCGGCGTCTACGCGTCCTGGGGCTCGCTCGCGCACCTCACGGTCGCCGAGCCCGGTGCGCTCATCGGGTTCCTTGGTCCACGCGTGGTCGAGGCCCTGACGGGCGAGGCCCTGCCCGATGGCGTCCAGTCCGCCGAGAACCTCGCCGCCAAGGGCGTGCTCGACGGCGTCGTCGCGCCCGAGAACCTGCCCGCGCTCGTGGAGCGCGCGCTCGCGGTGCTGGTGGACCCGCCGTCGGCGCCGTCCCTGCCCCGTCGTTCCGGGGAGCCGGCGGCGGACGCGTCTGCCTGGGACTCCGTGCTCCGGACCCGCGCCGAGGGCCGTGTGGGGGTGCGGGACCTGTTGCGCTACGGAGCCTCGGGGACCGTGCGGCTCTCCGGCACGGAAGAGGGCGAGCGAGACGAGTCGATGCTGGTGGCGCTCACGCGGCTGGACGGGCGGCCGTGCCTCGTCGTCGGGCAGGACCGGACCCGGCAGGCCGAGAGCACCCCGATGGGCCCCGCCGCGCTGCGGGTGGCACGGCGCGCGATGGGGCTCGCCGAGGAGCTGCGGTTGCCCCTGGTCGCGGTGATCGACACCCCGGGTGCCGAGCTCTCGCAGGCCGCCGAGGAGGGTGCGCTCGCCGGCGAGATCGCGCGCTGCATGGCAGCGCTCACCCGGATGACGGTGCCGACGCTGTCGGTGATCCTCGGCCAGGGCTGCGGCGGCGGGGCGCTCGCGCTGCTGCCCGCGCAGGTCGTGATCGCAGCGGAGCACGCCTGGCTGTCGCCGCTACCGCCCGAGGGCGCGAGCGTCATCGTGCACGGGGACACCACGCACGCGGCGGAGATGGCCGAGGCCCAGCACATCCGGGCCGTCGACCTGCTCGCCGAGGGCGCCGTGCAGCGCGTGGTCCCGGAGCACGAGGCCGACACCGTCCGAGACGTCGCGGTGGCGGTCGCGGCGGAGTGCGCGGTGATGCTGCGGGAGCTGGCCGCGCCTCCCGCGGATGCTCACTCCTTCGAGGCCTAAGTTTCTCCGCTCTGAACCGTTTCAGAACGAAGCACCTTAGACCTCAGAGGGGCGCGCGCATTGCCTAGTGCCGCTGCTTCTCCAGGGCCTTGCGGATCTGCTGGATCAAGGCGAAGACGAGGAGCGCGGCGAAGGCGATCGACGCGACGTCGTCGGGCATGACCACCGACAGGCTCGCGCCGCCGAACGAGAAGCCCGACGCCACGAGGCCGATGAGCGCGGCCATCTTCAGGTGGACCAGCCGGTTGCGAGCGTTGACCCAGGTGCCCGAGATGGCGGTCGGGATCATCGCGACCAGCGACGTGCCCTTGGCCAGCGCGGGTGCGAAGTCGAACAGCGCGGACAGGCCGGGGACGGCGAGCTGACCGCCGCCGATACCGAGCAGGCCGGACGCGACGCCCATGACGAGGCCGAGCCCGATCATTCCCGCGCCGTCGAGCACGCTGGGCAGCCCTTGGGCGGTGTCGACGGACGGCGGCTCCCCGAACGCGTCCATCACGGACCGCACGATCCCCGCGACCAGCACGCCGACGAAGAGCCAGCGCAGCAGGGTCTCCGGTACGCGGGCGAGCAGCCGCGCTCCGACGACGGCGCCGATCACCGCGCCCACGACGAGCAGTCCGGCGGCGATCAGGTCGACGGCGTCGTGGGTCAGGTACGGGATGGACCCGACGATCGCCGCCGGCAGGATCGCCGCGAGCGAGTACGCGCTGGCCCGGCGCTGCGTGAGGCCGCCGAGCGACGTCAGGAGCGGCACCATGACGATGCCGCCACCCAGGCCGAACAGCCCGGAGAAGGTGCCGCCGACGACCCCGACGAGGACGGCGCGGGGAGGTGTCAGGGACTCGTCAGTCTGCTCGCTCACCCAGCGATGATCTCAGGTGTGTCGCGATGGTTCGTGCGCAGTCCATCGACCCGGTGTGCGTCGTGTCGACCTCGAGGTCGTAGGTGACCCCCTCGTGGACGACGTCTGCCTGCTTGGCGGCCATGCCCGCGACGCGGTCGCCACGGGCTGCCTCGCGCGCCTCCGCCACCGCCGCGTCGCAGCGCACGCCGACCCACAGTGTCGGGACGTGCCCCAGGGCGTCGAGCCAGCGCCGCTGGGACGCGGCGCCCCCGAGGAACACGTCGTCGACGACGATGTGTGCGCCGGCGCGTGCCATGGCGACCAGCCCGGCGATCCAGGCGTCCTGCAGCGCCATGAACTCCTGCCCGACGTCGACGCCGCCGTCGTCCGCGAAACCGATCCCGTCGCCGCCGGTGGTCAGGCGGGCGGGCATCGCGTCGACGAGGGTGTCGATGCTGAGGGACAGCCAGGCCTCGGGCAGGACCGCCTGCAGGTTGCGCGCGAGGCCGGACTTCCCGGAGCTCGAACCGCCGTTGAGGACGATCACCTGGGTGTTCATGCCGCAACGGTACGAGTGTGGGTGGCGCACGCTACAGTGGATTCCAGGGTTGAGCGGAGTAGACTCAACTTTGAAGGCGGCCTTGCCGCGCAGACTTCAGCACCATCCTGGGAGGCCTCATGGACACCAAGTTCACGACCATGTCGCAGCAGGCGATCGGCGACGCGATCCAGTCGGCATCGGCCGCCGGCAACCCGCAGCTCGAGCCGGTCCACCTGCTGGCGTCGCTGCTCCAGCAGGAGCGCGGCGTCGCCGTCGGCCTGCTCGATGCGGTCGGGGCCAGCGCACAGATCATCGGCCAGCGTGTGCGCTCGGCTTTGGTCGCGTTGCCCCAGGCCAGTGGTGCGAGCACGGCCCAGCCGAGCGCCAGCCGGGCCATGGCCACGGTCCTCGACCTGGCGTCCAAGGAAGCACAGGGGCTGGGCGACGAGTACGTCTCCACCGAGCACCTGCTCATCGCCGTCGCGGCCGGGCAGTCGCCCGCGGCCCAGATCCTGTCCGACGCCGGAGCCACTGCCGACGCCCTGCGCGCCGCGCTGCCGACCGTCCGTGGGTCCGGCCGGGTCACGAGCCCCAACCCGGAGGGCACGTACAAGGCGCTCGAGCAGTACGGCACCGACCTGACGCAGCGTGCCCGCGACGGCAAGCTCGACCCGGTCATCGGCCGTGACTCGGAGATCCGCCGCGTGATCCAGGTGCTGAGCCGGCGAACCAAGAACAACCCGGTGCTCATCGGTGAGCCGGGCGTCGGCAAGACGGCGGTGGTCGAAGGGCTGGCTCAGCGGGTCGTGGCGGGTGACGTGCCCGAGTCCCTCAAGGGCAAGCGGCTCGTCGCGCTCGACCTGGCGAGCATGGTCGCCGGAGCGAAGTACCGCGGAGAGTTCGAGGAGCGCCTCAAGGCGGTCCTGGAGGAGATCACGGCGTCGGACGGCGAGGTGGTCACCTTCATCGACGAACTGCACACGGTGGTCGGCGCGGGTGCCGGCGGCGAGGGTGCCATGGACGCGGGCAACATGCTCAAGCCGATGCTCGCGCGCGGTGAGCTGCGCATGGTGGGTGCCACCACGCTCGACGAGTACCGCAAGCACATCGAGAAGGACCCCGCACTGGAGCGCCGGTTCCAGCAGGTCTTCGTGGGGGAGCCCTCCGTGGAGGACACCGTGGCGATCCTGCGCGGGCTCAAGGAGCGTTACGAGGCGCACCACAAGGTGACGATCGCGGACTCGGCCCTCGTAGCCGCCGCATCGCTCTCCGACCGCTACATCTCCGGGCGGCAGCTGCCCGACAAGGCGATCGACCTGGTCGACGAGGCCGCGTCGCGGCTGCGCATGGAGCTCGACTCCTCCCCGGTGGAGGTCGACGAGCTCCAGCGCGCGGTCACGCGCCTCGAGATGGAGGAGGTGGTGCTGTCCGAGTCCGAGGACGCGGCCTCCAAGGAGCGCCTGCAGCGTCTCCGCGCCGACCTGGCGGACCGTCGCGAGGCCCTCGCAGCGCTCACCGCGCGCTGGGAGTCCGAGAAGGCGGGGCACAACCGCGTCGGTGACCTGCGTGCCCGCCTCGACGAGCTGCGCACCGATGCCGAGCGCAAGCTCCGCGAGGGTGACCTGGAGGGTGCGGCACGCATCCAGTACGGCGAGATCCCTGTGGTCGAGAGGGAGCTCGTGGCGGCGGAGGAAGCGGAGGCCGGTTCAGAGGACACGACGCCGGGCCTGGCTCCCGAGCACGCTGAGCCGCCGATGATCGCCGACAAGGTGGGCGCCGACGAGATCGCCGAGGTGGTCGCGGCGTGGACCGGCATCCCGGCCGGGCGGCTGCTGCAGGGCGAGTCCGAGAAGCTCCTGCACATGGAGGACGTCCTCGGGCAGCGCCTCATCGGCCAGAAGACTGCTGTGGCCGCGGTGTCCGACGCGGTGCGCCGGACCAGGGCGGGCGTCTCCGACCCCGACCGGCCCACCGGCTCCTTCCTGTTCCTCGGCCCCACGGGTGTCGGCAAGACCGAGCTCGCCAAGGCATTGGCCGACTTCCTGTTCGACGATGAGCGCGCCATGGTGCGCATCGACATGTCGGAGTACGGCGAGAAGCACTCCGTCGCCCGGCTCGTCGGTGCGCCTCCGGGCTACGTCGGGTACGAGGAGGGCGGCCAGCTCACCGAAGCGGTCCGGCGGCGGCCCTACTCGGTGGTGCTGCTGGACGAGGTGGAGAAGGCGCACCCGGAGGTCTTCGACGTCCTGCTCCAGGTGCTCGACGACGGCCGGCTCACGGACGGCCAGGGTCGTACCGTCGACTTCCGCAACACGATCCTGGTGCTGACCTCGAACCTCGGCTCGCAGTTCCTCGTGGAACCGATGCTGTCGGACGAGGAACGGCGCGAGTCCGTGATGACTGCCGTGCGTGCCTCGTTCAAGCCGGAGTTCCTCAACCGCCTGGATGACGTGGTCGTCTTCGACGCGCTGACGCTGGCCGAGCTCGGCAGCATCGTGGAGCTGCAGGTAGGGGCCTTCGCCAAGCGGCTGGAGGACCGCCGGATCACGCTCTCCGTCACGGAGGCGGCGCGCGAGTGGCTAGCGCTGGAGGGGTTCGACCCGGCGTACGGCGCCCGGCCGTTGCGCCGCCTCGTGCAGCGCGAGATCGGCGACCGCCTGGCACGGCTGCTGCTCGCGGGCGAGGTGTCCGACGGCGACATCGTGGTCGTGGACCGCGCGGACGGCGAGGGCCTGGTCCTCGAGCGCGGGGTGCTGACCACCTGACGAGACGCCGCCTACCGCCTGATCAAGACGCTGTGCTGACCGCCCGATGAGGACCAAGGGACCCCGTGTACGTCGATCTGTGTACATCGGACTACGACTATTGATCGATGTGCGGGGAGGCCCCGCCTGCCATCCTGGTGCCAGGAGGAACGACCGCGCGATCTGCGGGACAGGCGGGGTGAGCGGTGCCCGAGCAGCATCGTGTGTGTCGGTGTTGTGAAGGTGAGTGCCTGCTCGCCCAAAACTTGGGTGCTCGACCGTCCCTCTCTGCGCGGGGTGAAAGTCGTGTGCGGAATGCCGTGTACGGTCCCGCACGGTCAGGGGCGCGCGGGGGCGAGTCGGCGGGGGCCATGGGAGAGGGCAGACGGTCAGGGAGGCTTGGTGCTGCGGTTCCACTTCACTTCGGATGATCTTGCCCGGGTTCGGATCGCTCCGGGCCCGGACCCTATGTGGGAGGTGCTGCTCAGCGCACATGTGGTGAACCAGCCTTCGGGCGCTGTGCTGTTCGGGCGCTGGCGGCAGCGAGCGCTCTCCGGCTTGCCGCCGGCAGCCCGCATGCTGCTACGGCTGGCTCCGCCACGGGGCTACTCGCCGGACTTCCTCACGCCGGTCACCGGCTCCGACACCTTCGAGACCGGGCTGGACGCGATGCTGTCCACCCCCAGGGCCCAGCTTCGCAAGGACATCGAGCTACTCGCGGGCGGGCACAGGCCGCACCTCTGGATGCGTGATCTCGCCGCGGGCACCGGACCCGCCATGCGCGGGCTCGGCGTCGCCGTGCGCTCCTACTACGAGCATGCGGTGGGGCCGTACTGGAGCGGTATCCGGGCCGCCGTGGACGTCGACCGCGCGGCGCGCACCCGCGCCTGGGTGGAGGGCGGGACGGAGAACGCGCTGCGGACGCTGCACCCGTCGGTGCGTTGGGAGCATCCGGTCCTGTCGGTGTCGACAACCGCCGAGCGGGACATCCATCTGGGCGGTCGTGGCCTGTTGATCATCCCGTCGTACTTCTGCGTCCGGGCCCCGATCACGCTCGCGGATGCCGACCTGCCGCCGGTGCTGCTCTACCCGATCGTGCACGAGCCTGCCGGGCTGGACCGCAGCTTCGAGGTCCGGTCCGACAGCGGACGGCAGCTCACCGCGCTTCTCGGCCGGACCCGAGCGGCGGTGCTGCGAGTGCTCGGCACTGGTGCGACGACCAGCGAGATCGCGAATCGTCTGGCGATCTCCCCGGCATCGGCGTCGGAGCATGCGACGGTGCTGCGCAACGCCGGTCTGATCGCCAGCGGGCGCGAGCGCAACACCGTGATCCACGCGCTGACCCCGCTGGGCCAGACCCTGCTCGACGGCTGCACCGGACAGGGTCCGGCGGCGACACAGTCCGCTACTGCAGGAGATCCTGTGTGATCGGCTCGGCGGTGGTGGCGAGGCACAGGCCGACCCGGTCGCCGTCGCTCCACGACTCCTCGCTGGGGCCCCAGACCACGTAGCTCACGGAGTTGGCGAGCTGGCTGGTACGGGCGATCGGACCGAGCTGCTTGGTGCCGCACACCAGGGCCACGCGCTTGTCCACCTCGTCACGGCCGGGCCAGACGGCGGCGTCGGCGAAGTCGGTGCGGCCGACGACCTGCGCGGTGTGCGAGGCGTCGCAGGGAACGGCGAGCACCTCGGAGACCTCGCCGTCCTCGGGGACGGTCTCCACGCACGAACCGAGCACGAGCTGCAGCGGATGCACCTCGCGTGGCTCCGCGATCATCGCTTCGATCGGCTCCCACTGCTGCTTGCTGACCATGTTCACGACAAGGACGACCACCGCCACCAGGGCGACTACTGCGACGGCGGCCCCGCCGATCATCGCGAACCGGCGTCGCTTGGCGGCGTCGTCGGCCGCAGTCGGCGGGCGCCAGCCGGCATAGGAGGGCTCGGGCGCATAGCCGTGTACGGCGGGGAACGGGTGCGCGGAACCGCCGCGCGCGGAGGGGAACGGCGACGGCGGCTGCTGCCGGCCGGCGCCCTGGTCCTGGCGCGGGGCGCCGGGCTGATGCTGCGGCGGGGCCGCGGGCGTCGGGAACGGGCTCGGCGGCGCGACGGCCGGCGGGATGCGCGTAGCGGGCGATGCGAAGAGCTCCTCGGTGGGAGCGTCGTCCGCGGCGGCGGGCAGCTCCTCTGCGGGCGTCTCCGTCTCGCGGGGGACCTCCTTCGGGTCCGCGGCCGGCGCGTCCGCGCTGGTCTGGCCCGCGGACTTCTGCTCCTCGGACGTCCCGGCCTCCGCGGCGATGGTGCGCGGCCCGAGCTCCTTCTTGTGCGCCGCGGCGATCGCGGCGAAGGAGAGCGCCTTGAAGTCGAACGTCTCGTCGACGGCCGGCGCAGCCGCGCTGTCGGACGGCGTCCCGGGCTTGGCCTTGTCCGTACCGGCGGCCTTCGACATGGCCGGCTTGCCGTCGGCTGCGGCGGGCGAACCAGGTGCGGCGGGTGAGTCGGGCGCATCGGTCGAGTCGGCTGGGGCAGCGTCATCGCCGGATGCGTCGGTGTCGACGTCCGCGTCGGTGTCAGCAGCGAGGCTGGTGCTGACGGCGGCGCCTGCGGCGCTGTCGGCCTCGGCCGGCTCCTCCGCCTGCGCAGTGGCCGCAGGGTCCACGCTCTTGGTGGACGGCGGCGTCGGCGGCGGCGTCGGCTCGACGGGGGAGGCGGTGGGAGCCGCCGGCACCCGCTTCGGTAGTGCGGCGGCGGGCACGACGCTGATCTCCTCGGTGAGTGCTGCCCGCTTCGAGCCGGTACCCGCCGCAGGCTTGCGGGCAGGTCGGGCAGGTCGGGCAGGTCGGGCAGGCCGCGGAGCAGGCTTGACGTCCGCAGCGGGCTCAACATCCGCGACAGGGTCGGCCTTCGCGGCCGGCTCGACGTCGTCCGGTGTGCCCGCAGCAGCCGACGACTCCGCGTCCGGCGCGGCGACCGCCATCGGCCCGTCGGTGGACGCCTCCGCGGTCTCGGCCTTCGTCGAGCCGGCCTCCGCACGCTCGGCTTCCCCGGACAAGGCAACCCCGGACTCAGCCACCGCTACCCGGCCCTGGGCCCCGTCGCCCTTGGGCTCGCCGTTCGTGGCCGACGCACCAGCGGCGTCCGACCCGTCGTCGTCCGCCTGCTCGGGCGCGGCGTCGTCGTCCTCGGAAGGGCTGTCAACTACCGCGCCGTCGCCCGCGGGATCCCGCTCCGCCTCGTCCGCGGACGCCGTCTCGACAGGATCCGTGGCAGGGACCTCGGCGACTTCGGTGGCGGCCGGGAGGTGGTCGGGCGTCGACGTCATGCAGGTTAACTTACCGACATTCGACGAGGACCTTGTCACCAGGACGATGCACGCTTCGGGTGCACCCTCTTTATGGACAATTTCACCCGCCGATTTCCCCATCGCCGGTGGAACCTCGGCGCCTCCTGCGCCGTGGGCGGGAGCGTCAGTCGGCCAGGTCGACGATCACGGGGACATGGTCGGAGGCGCCCTTGCCCTTGCGCTCGTCCCGGTCGATGACGGCACCCGATGCGCGGCCGGCGAGGGCGGGCGACGCCCAGCAGAAGTCGATCCGCAGCCCCTTGTTCCGCGGGAACGCGAGCTGCTGATAGTCCCAGTAGGTGTACGTGTGCTCCTCGGGGATGAACTGCCGCGTCAGCTCCGTGTACCCGGCCTTGCCGAATGCCTCGAACGCGTCTCGCTCCGGCTGGGAGACGTGCGTCTTCCCGGCGAAGTCCGCCGCGTTGTACACGTCGGTGTCGAGCGGGATCACGTTCCAGTCGCCCATGAGCGCGACGGCGTCCCCTGCGTCCCCCCAGGTCTGCGCGGAGACGCGCAGGGCCTCCAGCCAGGCAAGCTTGTAGGTGTAGTGCGGGTCGCCGAGCCCCCGGCCGTGGGGCACGTACAGGCTCCACACGCGGACGCCGCCGCAGGTCGCGCCGATCGCTCGCGCCTCGAGCGGCGGGACGACGTCGAGCAGCGGGTCCGGCCCGTCCTCGATGATCGCCTTGGCGAAGCCCGGCTGGTCGGGGAACTCGGTGGCGACGTCGGCCAGGCCGACCCGCGACACGATCGCGACGCCGTTCCACTGCGACAGCCCGAAGTGCGCCACCTCGTAACCGGCGGCCTCGAACGCCGCGGTCGGGAACTGGTCGTCCCGGCACTTGGTTTCTTGGATGGCCAGGACGTCGGTCCCGGACCGGTCGAGGAAGGCGAGCACGCGGTCGACGCGCGTGCGGATGGAGTTGACGTTCCAGGTGACGAGGCGCACGGTCCCAGCCTATGGTCACGCGACTACGCTGGCTTCGTGCAGATCCTCACCAGGCGCCGCGCCGTCGGCGTCGTCGTCGCTCTGACCACCGCGGCCCTGGTCGCGGCCTGCTCGGCCGGCTCCGGCGAGGGCACCGGAGGAGCGCGTACGGACGTCGTCGTCGGACTGACCGGGGAGCCCACCAACCTCGACCTCACCACGACGTCGGGCTCGGCGATCCCGCAGCTGCTGATGAACAACGTGTATGAGGGCCTGGTGACCATCGACCAGGAGGGCGAGGTGCAGCCGCAGCTCGCCGAGTCGTGGGAGGTCAACGGGGACCGCACCGTCTACACGTTCACGCTGCACGAGGGCGTGCAGTTCTCCGACGGCTCGCCCTTCACCGCGGACGACGTCGTCTCCTCGATCGGCCGGGTCAAGGACGACTGGACGCTGAGCCTCAAGTCCAAGATGGACGTCGTGCGGAAGGCGGAGGCGACGAGCGACACGGAGGTCGCCGTCACCCTCGAGCACCCGAGCAACTCCTGGCTGTTCGACATGGGCACGTCGGTGGGCGCCATGTTCCCCGACGACCTGTCCGCCGACCTGGCGACCGAGGCGGTCGGCACCGGCCCCTACACGGTCGAGGAGGTCGCCACCGGCGACCGCATCACGCTCGCCGCCCGCGACGACTACTGGGGCGAGGCGCCGGCGATCCAGGACGTCACCGTCCGCTACTTCGCCGACGCCAACGCCCAGGCCAACGCCGTCCGCGCCGGTGACATCGACATGGCGTACAACCTGCAGGCGCCCGACCTGCTGGCCGGCCTCGAGCGGGACGAGGACCTGACGGTCCTCGACGGCACGTCGACGGGCGAGGTGCTGCTCGCGCTGAACAACACCGAACCGCCCTTCGACGACCTGCGGGTGCGCCGCGCGGTCATGCACGCGATCGACCGCAAGGCGGTGCTCGACACCGCATGGGCGGGGCACGGCGAGCTCATCGGCTCGATGGTGCCGCCCACCGACCCGTACTACCAGGACCTGACCGACGCCTACGCGTACGACCCGGACCGGGCGCGCGAGCTGCTGGCGGAGGCCGGCGCCGAGGACCTGAGCATCACGTTCGACGTCCCGACCCGTCCCTACGCCGAGGCGGTCGCCCAGGTGGTGGTGTCGCAGCTGAAGGACGTCGGCATCGACGCGAAGATCGTCCCCGCGGAGTTTCCGGCGGTCTGGCTGGACAAGGTGTTCACCGAGCACGACTACCAGATGTCCGTGATCCTCCACACCGAGGCCCGGGACATGCTGACGATCTTCGGCGACCCGGACTACTACATCGGCTATGACAACCCGCGGGTCGCCGAGGTCGCGGAGGAGGCCGACCGGAGCAGCCCGGACCAGTACGTAGCGGGTATGCAGGAGGTCGCCCGGATGATCGTCGACGACGCCGCGAGCGACCCGCTGTTCCTCTTCCCCAACACCGTGGTGGCCGACGCCGGACTGGCGGGCATCGCCGCGAACGCGACCACCGAGTCGATGGACCTGACCGGCCTGCGCTGGTCCGACAGCTGATCCGGCCGGCGCCGGACACCGCACGTGGCCAGACAACTCGCCTCGCACGTCGCCCAGCTCGTCGCCACGCTCCTGGTGGCGACGGCGGCGATCTTCCTGCTGCTGCGCGTGCTGCCCGGTGACCCCGCGATCGTCGCGCTCGGGATCGAGGCGTCCCCCGAGGCGCTCGTGGCCTGGCGGGCGGAGCACGGCACCGACGGGCCGCTCGTGTCCCAGTACCTCGAGTGGGTGGGCGGCCTGCTCACGGGGAACCTCGGCACGAGCTACGTGACGGCGCAGGACCTCACGCCCCTGGTCGCTGACCGGGTGCAGGTGACGGGCATCCTCGTGCTGCTCGGCATGCTGATCGCCCTGGTGGTGGCGATACCGGTCGGCACGCTGGCCGCCGTCTGGCACCGGAACGTGGGTGGCGTGACGCTGTCCGCGGTGAGCCAGGTGGGCGTGGCGGTGCCGAACTTCCTCGTGGGCGTGCTGCTCGTGGCGCTGTTCGCGGTGCGGCTCGGCTGGCTGCCGTCGGGTGGCTGGGTGGCGCCCGTCGAGGGGTTCGGGGAGTTCTGGCGGCACGTGCTGCTGCCCGCCGTCGCGCTGGGCTCCGTGCAGGCCGCGATCATCACGCGATACGTACGCAGCGCCGTGCTGGAGATCATGCGCGAGGACTTCCTGCGGACCGCCCGTGCCAAGGGGCTCACGTTCACCGGCGCGCTGGTGCGGCACGGGCTGCGGAACGCCGGCGTGCCGATAGTGACCGTCGTGGGTGTGCAGATCGCGTCGATGCTGATCGGCGCGGTGGTCATCGAGCGGGTGTTCGCCGTGCCTGGCCTCGGCAGCCTGCTGCTGGACTCGGTGGGCAACCGCGACCTGCTCGCCGTGCAGTCGATAGTTGCGGTGCTCGTCGTGCTCGTGGTGCTGCTGAACTTCCTGGTCGACCTCGCCTACACCCTGCTGGACCCCCGGCTCAGGAGGGCGTCATGACCGGCCCGGCCCGCCGCGCACGCGTGCACCCCCAGCTCGCGATCGGCGCGGTGCTGGTCGGGCTGGTCGTCGTCACGGCCCTGGTCTCGCTCGTCTGGACGCCGTACGACCCCGAGCACGCGGGCGCCGAACGCCTCCTCCCGCCGGGGGCCGAGCACTGGCTCGGTACGGACCGGTTCGGCCGTGACGTGCTCTCCCAGGTCATGGCGGGCGCGCAGGTCACCCTGCTGGTCGGCCTGGTGGCGGTGGGCATCGCGGCGGTGGTCGGCGTGCCGCTCGGTGTGCTCGCTGGGATGCGCGGCGGGCGGCTCGGCGCCCTCCTGATGCGGGGCAGCGACATCCTGCTCGCGTTCCCCGGACTGCTGCTCGCGATAGTCCTCGGCGCCGTCTACGGCGCGGGCACCGTGACGGCGATGGTCGCGCTCGGCATCGGCTCGATCCCGGCCTTCGCACGCGTCGCACGCGGCGGGACGCTCCAGGTCGTCCGGTCCGACTACGTGCTGGCCGCCCGGGCCGCGAACCGCGGCGAGCTCGCGATCGCCGCACGGCACGTGCTGCCCAACATCGGCGGCATGGTGATGGTGCAGTGCTCCGTGAACTTCGCGACCGCCGTGCTCGCCGAGGCAGGGCTGTCCTTCCTCGGCCTGGGCACACCCCCGCCGACGCCGTCGTGGGGCCGCATGCTGCAGGAGTCGCAGCAGTTCCTCGGGGTCGCCGACCACCTCGCGATAGTGCCAGGCGTCGCGATAGCGGTGGCCGTGCTCGGGTTCAACCTGCTGGGTGACGGCCTGCGCGACGTCTTCGACCCCCGCCTCTCCGCGGTCGCCCCCCAGGCCCGGGCCGTCGAGCCGAACCCGGTGGTCGAGCCCGATACGTTGGTCGAGCCAGTCGAGACCCCCCAACCGCCCGGCGACCCCCAGCAGCCCGCCGCCCTCGACATCCACGACCTCACGGTCCGCACCAACAGCGGCCGCCCGCTCCTGTCCCACGTCTCCCTCCGGGTCGGCCC
This sequence comes from Promicromonospora sp. NPDC023805, assembly GCF_040639635.1. Classification (NCBI taxonomy): domain Bacteria; kingdom Bacillati; phylum Actinomycetota; class Actinomycetes; order Micrococcales; family Promicromonosporaceae; genus Promicromonospora; species Promicromonospora sp. NPDC023805. The sequence goes on from NZ_JBFAAH010000003.1 coordinate 167,385, forward strand.
CGGCGAGCGCGTCGGCCTGATCGGCGAGTCCGGCTCCGGCAAGACCATGACGGCGCTCGCGGCGCTCGGCCTGCTGCCCGACGGCGTCGCGGCCACCGGTCAGGTGCGGCTCGCCGGCGTGCCCGGGAACCTCCTGGACCGGGGCGAGCAAGCCATGGCCCGGCTGCGCGGCGAGGCGCTGTCGATGGTCTTCCAGGAGCCGATGACAGCGCTGAACCCGCTGATGCGCGTGGGCCGCCAGGTCGCCGAGGCGATGACGCTCCACGGGACGACGAGCCGGACGGCGACGCGGCGCGCCGCCGAGCTGCTCGCCGAGGTGGGCCTGCCCGGCGGCGCCGCCCGGCGCTACCCGCACGAGCTGTCCGGCGGGCAGCGCCAGCGGGTGGGGCTGGCGATGGCGCTGGCCAACGACCCGGCAGTACTCGTGGCGGACGAGCCGACGACGGCCCTCGACGTCACCGTGCAGCGCCAGGTGCTGGACCTGATGGTGCGGCTCGTCGAGGACCGGGGCGCGGGGCTGCTGTTCATCACGCACGACCTGGCGGTGGTGTCCCAGGTCTGTGAGCGGGTGGTGGTGCTGCTCGAGGGTGTGGTGGTCGAGGAGGGCCCCGTCGCCGAGGTGTTCGCGCACCCGCGGCACGAGTACACGAAGCGGCTGCTGGCGGCGTCGGCCCTGGAGCCCCGGCTGCCGGCCGCACCCCGGGAGACCCGGGAACCGCTGATCCGCGTCGCGGACGTGACCCGTACCTATCCGAGCCGCGGCGAGGTGGTGCACGCGCTGCGGGGCGTCTCGCTGGAGGTCCAGGAGGGGCAGCGGTTCGGGATAGTGGGCGAGTCCGGGTCGGGCAAGTCGACCCTGCTGCGGATCGTGGCCGGGCTGGACCGGCCGACGTCGGGGCACGTGACGAGCGCCGGGGTGCGGATCGGCGCGGACGGGGTCTCGACAGGCTCGACCAGCGGTGCTGGTGCTCCCGGGCTGGGCGACCTGCGGGCGGCGCTGCAGGTCGTGTTCCAGGACCCGTACAGCTCGCTCGACCCCCGTATGACGGTGGGCGACATCGTGGCGGAGCCGCTCCTCAACCCCGCGAACGTCCGGGCCGGCGGCCCGCGCACGGCGTTGGCCCGCCGGGACGCGGTGCGGGAGATGCTGGACGCCGTCGGCCTGCCGCTCGACGCGACCGAGCGGTACCCGCACCAGTTCTCGGGCGGGCAGCGCCAGCGCATCGCCATCGCGCGGGCGCTCGTGTGCAGGCCGCGCATCCTCGTGGCGGACGAGCCGGTCAGCGCGCTCGACGTCTCCGTCCGGCGGCAGGTGCTGGACCTGCTCGCGCGGCTCGCGGACGAGCACGCCCTGACGCTGCTGCTCGTGTCGCACGACCTGGGCGTGGTGCGGCACGTCTGCGACCACGTGGCGGTGATGCGCGACGGCCTGATCGTGGAGCAGGGGCCCACCGACCAGGTCTACGACACCCCCCATCACGAGTACACGCGCCGCCTCCGCGACGCGACCCCCCTCCTCCTCTTCTGACAGCTGGGCAGCCCCAACCGCCTGAGCTCTTCGTTCGTCTGCCCTCGTGCGGGCGGCACATGCCGCCCATTCCTCACGAAGGAGACAGCAGATGCGCGTCAGAGCAGGTGCAGCGGCGATGCTCGCCGCAGTCCTGGTGGGCGGGGGAACGGTGGCCTCGGCCGCTGGGCCCGGCGATCCGCCCGCCGCCACGACGGCCGGCACGACGTCCAGCGCGACGTTCGGCACGGCCGCCACCCGGTCCGGCACACCAGGTACCGCTACCTCGACCGTCACGCTGATCACGGGCGACCGGGTCACGGTCACGCAGTCGGGCGGCCACACCCAGGTGGTCGGGATCGAGCCCGGAGCGGGCCGCGAAGGCGTCGGGTTCTTCCAGCGGACCGAGAACGGCCGCTTGCTCGTCATTCCGACGGACGTGTCCGGCCTGGTGCCGGATCGCCTCGACCAGGCGCTCTTCGACATCGCGGGCCTGGCCGACGCCGGCAACGGCAAGTCCGATCAGGGCACCGTCCCCGTCATCGTTCAGGCCACCGCGTCCGGCGGTGCGGCGGCGAAGGGCGCGCGGTCGGCGTCGACCGAGCCCGACTGGGCGGGGCTGGGTATCGAGCCCGAACGCAAGCTGGAGTCGGTTGGCGCGGTCTCCGCGGATCTGGACGCCGACGCCGCGACCGACCTGCTGGCCGCCCTGCAGGCCCGACCGGCGAAGGACCAGCCGGCGAACGCCCGGACGGCAGCCGCTGCTCCGGCAGACCTCAAGGTCTGGCTCGACGCCCCCGTCGAGGCGCTCGACGTGGACTCGTCGCCTCAGATCGGCGCACCCCAGGCCTGGGAAGCGGGCTACACGGGCGAGGGCGTCACCGTCGCGGTGCTCGACACCGGCGTGGACACCACCCACCCCGACCTGGACGACGTGACGATCGGGTCGCGTGACTTCACCGGTTCGGGAAGCACCACCGATGGCTTCGGTCACGGCACGCACGTCGCCTCGATCGCCCTCGGCTCGGGCGAGGCGTCCGACGGCGTGAACCGCGGTGTCGCGCCCGGCGCGGACCTCCTGGTCGGCAAGGTTCTGGCCGACGACGGCTACGGCCGGACATCCTGGATGATCGAAGGGATGGAGTGGGCGGCGAACGAGGGCGCCGACATCGTCAACCTGAGCCTCGGTCAGCCCGGGTTCTACAGCGACGGGACGGATCCGTCGTCCCTGGCGGTGGACGCGCTGAGCACCGAGCACAGCACGCTGTTCGTCATCGCCGCGGGCAACGAGGGGGAGGACGGCAACGGCACGGTGACCGCCCCCGGGTCCGCCGACTCCGCGCTGACCGTGGGCGCCGTGGATGACGCCGACGAGGTCACCTGGTTCTCCAGCCGGGGCCCGCGCGGCGGGGACAACGCCCTCAAGCCTGACGTGGCCGCCCCCGGCGACGCTATCGTCGCGGCCCGTGCGGCCGGGACGACGATGGGCCCCGTCGTCGACGACCTCCACGTCTCGGCCTCGGGCACCTCGATGGCCACCCCGCACGTCGCGGGTGCCGCGGCAGTGCTCAAGCAGGCCCGGCCGGAGCTCACGGGTCAGGAGCTCAAGTCGATCCTCATGGGTTCCGCCCAGGACACGCCCGGGACGGTGTGGGACGAGGGCGCCGGCCGGATCTACCTGCCGACCGCCCTGGAGCAGCGGGTCGAGGCAACGCCGTCGTCGCTCTCCTTCAACACCTTCGAGTTCCCGCAGGCGGGGTCGGAGACCCAGACCCTCACGTACGAGAACCCGACGGACGCGCAGGTCACGCTCGACCTCGCGGTCGACGTGACCGGTCTGGACGGCGAACCGCTGCCGGACGGCGCCGCCACACTCTCGGCGGCATCGGTGACCGTGCCCGCGCAGGGCAGCGCCACCGTTGACGTCACGGTGGACCGCACCACCGGCGAGTTCGGGGCCCACTCAGGGGCCGTCGTCGCGACCACTGACGGCGGAGGCGAGATCCGCACCCCTCTCGGCTGGTTCAAGGAGTCCGAGGTCTACGACCTGACGATCCAGGCCGTCGGCCGGGACGGCGAGCCGTACGGCGGAGACACGCGCTACGCCCAGGCGGGCGTGCTGAACGTCGACGACGGCTCGATCTTCGGCGAGGTCGTCCGGCTGCACGACGGCACGCAGACCGTGCGCGTCCCTGCCGGGACCTACTCGATAGCCGGCGACCTGTGGGCAGAGGACGCCGCTGAAGAGATCACCGAGCTCACGTCGTCCGTCCACCCCGAGGTCGAGGTGACCGGGGACACCACCGTGGTCCTCGACGCGCGCCGGGCAGAGCCGGTCACCATTACCACGGAGCGGCCGGCGGACCTCCGGGTGACCACTCTCGGTGTCTTCCGGACCGACGCGCCCGACGAGTATCTCTACACGGCCAACACCAGGGTCCCCGGCACCACCGACGTGTACGCGACACCTACCGAGGGGGTCACCGAGGGCACCCTCACCTTCAGCGCCGGGTTCGCCCTGGCGGCGCCGACCACCGGCGAGCAGGCCCCCGAGTACACGTACGACCTGCTGTACGTCCAGGACTCCGTCGAACAGCTCGCGTTCGAGGCGACGTCTCAGAACACGGCGGCGGTCGAGGCCGGCCACGCCGATCTCGGCCCTGGCACGGACGTGAGTGCCCGATGGTCGGGTGAGGCCCCCAACAGGTGGTGGATCCAGACGAACGGTTACCACCGCCCGGTCGAGCCGGGCAGCGTCCACACCGCGTACCTCAGCCCGGGCGTGGAATGGGCCCGCAACAGCAGGCTTGCGCCGGACGACGGATCGGAACCGGCGTACTTCTACGGCAAGCGCCACCTGTTCGCACCGGGCGAGGAAGGAGCGGAGACCCTCGGTAGCGCGGTGCTCAACACCAGGCTCCGCGAGGACGGCCTGTTCCAGACCCAGGGTGAGGGGCTCGCCCTGGTCCTCCCCGGGTGGACCGACGGCGAGGGGCACGCGTCCTCGGGGGAGGACCAGTCCGAGCACCTGCGGGTGTGGCAGGACGGCACCCAGGTGACCGATGTCGACGGTTACGGGGCCGACGTCCCCGTCCCGGTCGAGGGCGCCGACTACCGCGTCGTCCTCGACGCCGAACGGGCCACCCCCTGGTGGAACCGGTCCACGCGAGTGAGCACGGAGTGGGCCTTCCACGCCGAGCAGGCTGGTTCCGGCGCGTCGGTCAAGCTGCCCGTGCTCGACGTCGCCTACGACGTCGCGGGCATGGACCTGGCCAACAAGGCGCCGCGGCGGACCACCGCCACGGTGACCGTCGGCCACCAGGTGGGCAGCGCGGGCGGCACGGTCACGGGGGCCCGCCTCTCGTGGTCACCCGACGACGGCGCTACCTGGCGCAAGGCCACGCTGCGCCGGACCGGTGCGGGCGTCTACACCGCTGACCTTCGGGTGCCGAAGGGCACGGAGCACGTCTCGCTCCGCGTCGAGGCGAAGGACAAGGCGGGCACGACCATCAAGCAGACGGTGATCCGGGCCTACGGGGTCCGCTGACACCAGACCTCGCAGCGGGCGTGCCGCACGGCCTCGGCGTCGTGCGGCACGCCTGCGGGTGACGCTCCTCTTGGCGCGCTGAACAGGCACAACGCCGAATCCGCCGCCCAACCATCTGCGCTCCTCGCGCGTTATCCCCCGTGAGGTGGCATTCATGCCGCCGGCTTCTCACGAAGGAGACAGCAGATGCGTGCCAGAACAGGCGCAGCAGCAGCGGCGTTCGCCGTAGCGGTCGCGATGGGGGCGGGGGTACCGGCGTGGACGCTCGGCGCCTTCGCGGCGGGAGCGGACGGTGACGGCGCCGCCGTCGGGCCAGAGGTCCTGACAACAGCAGGCACCCCGACCACCGCGTCCGTCACCCTGATCACCGGCGACCGGGTGACGCTCACCCGGCACGCCGACGGCCGCAGCTCGGCGGCCGTCACGCCCGGCGCGGGACGCGAGGGCATCGCCTTCCAGCGGATCACCGAGGGCGACCGCCTGTACGTGATCCCCGCCGACGTCGCAGGCCTCGTGCCCGACCGGATGGACCGTGCGCTGTTCAACGTCTCGGGCCTGGTCGCGGCCGGGTACGACGACGCGCACCGGGACACCGTCCCGGTCATCGTGCAGGACGCCGCCGTGGCGCACGAGGCAGTCGCGGGGCGGGACGCGTCCCTCCGGGGCGACCAGCAGTCGTCGGGCGAGCGCAAGGCACCGGACCGGCCGCAGCCCGACTGGGCGGCGCTCGGCCTGGAGCCTGAGCGGACGCTCGAGTCGGCCGGGGCGATCTCGGCGGACCTGGACCGCGCGGCGGCGGCCGACCTGCTCGCAGGACTGCGGCGCGATGCGTCGGGGTCGGCGGCCCGCTCGGCCACACCCGACGTCAAGGTGTGGCTGGACGCACCCGTCCAGGCGCTCGACGAGGACTCGATGCCGCAGATCGGTGCCCCCGCGGCCTGGGAAGCGGGCTACACCGGTGAGGGTGTGACGGTGGCGGTGCTCGACTCGGGCCTCGACCGCACCCACCCGGACCTGGACGACGTGGTGGTCGGGGCCAAGGACTTCACCGGCTCCGGGAACACCAAGGACCTCTACGGTCACGGCACGCACGTCACCTCGATCGCGCTGGGCTCCGGCGACGCGTCGGACGGCATGAACCGCGGCGTCGCGCCGGGGGCGGACCTGCTCGTCGGCAAGGTGCTCGACGAGTTCGGCGGCGGCCAGATGTCCTCGGTCGTCGACGGCATGGAGTGGGCGGCCGGCGAGGGCGCCGACGTCGTGAATCTGAGCCTCGGCGAGTTCGAGAACTACACGGACGGCACCGATCCGACCTCCGTGGCCCTCGACACGCTGAGCGCCCGGCACGGGACCCTCTTCGTCGTCGCGGCGGGTAACGACGGCGAGTACGGGACGGTGGCCACCCCGGGGGCCGCGAGCTCCGCCCTGACCGTGGGCGCCGTGGACGATGCCGACAAGGTCGCCACCTTCTCCAGCCGCGGCCCGCGAGCGCTCGACCAGGCGATCAAGCCGGACGTCACCGCGCCGGGGGTCGAGATCGTCGCGGCCCGTGCCGTCGGCACGAGGCCAGATTCGGGCACCGGCAAGTACATCGCCTACAGCGGCACGTCGATGGCAGCTCCGCACGTGGCGGGCGCAGCGGCGCTCCTCAAGCAGGCACGCCCCGACCTGTCGGGGCAGCAGCTCAAGGCAGTGCTCATGGGCTCCGCCCAGCACACGAGCGGTGGCGTGTTCGACGAGGGCGCCGGGCGCATCTACCTGCCCGCCGCGCTGGAGCTGCCGGTCGTGGCTTCTCCCGCCTCGCTGTCGTTCGGCGGGCTGGAGTTTCCGCAGAAGGGCCGCGTGACGCGGACGCTCACCTACGAGAACGACACGGACGCCGCGGTCACGCTCGACCTCGCGGTCGCGGCGACCCGCCAGGACGGCAAGCCCCTGCCGGCCCGCGCCGTCACGCTCGGTTCGAGCACGCTGACCGTCCCGGCGCAGGGCACCGCGTCCGTCGACGTCCGTGTGGACACGACGGTCGGCGCCGTCGAACGCCGTTACTCGGGCGCCGTCACCGCCACCGGGCCGGCCGGCCAGGAGATCCGTACCCCGCTCGGCTACTATAAGGAGCCCGACCTGGCCGACCTCGACATCGACGCGGTCGGGCGCGACGGGAAGCCGCACGCCGGTTCGTCCACCGTCCGTATCGTGAATGTCGACGACCCCGCCCTGTTCAGTGAGCACCTGGAGATCGGCGCCGAGGGTGTCGACCTGCGGGTCCCGCCGGGCAAGTACTCGGTCACGGGCTTCCTGTGGACGGCGGACGAGGAGTTCGTGGTGTCCGAGGCGACCGCCGTGCTGCACCCCGAGATCGAGGTGGCCGACGACACGACGCTGGTCCTCGACGCGCGGACGGCGCGGGAGCTGACGGTGACCACCCAGCGGCCCGCGGACCTCACGTGGCTCGCGCTGGACGACACCCGGACCGCGGCAGACGGCGAACCCTACGGTTTCGGGATCATGGTCACCGCCGGAGCGAAGGCCTACGCGACGCCCACCACGACTGCGGTCACCACCGGTCAGCACGACCTGCAGACGCACTTCGTCCTGACCGGACCTTCGAGCGCGAGCCGTCCGCCGTCGTACACCTACGACCTCCTGTACACGCAGGAGGTGGTGGACACGTTCAAGTTCCGGGCGACGGAGCGGAACACCGCGGCGATCGCCACCGGTTATGCGGCGCTCGGCGCGGACCACCGGAGTGCGAGCGCGCGGGTCGGTTTCGCGGCCGATCACCTCTGGGGCTCGGCGGTGTCCAGCCCGGTCACGACCCCTGGCCGGCGCACGGAGTACGTGAGCGCGAACGGCGTCGCGTGGGGCCACGAGGTCTACGCAGGTGTGGAGGAGCCCGACGAGGGCTACTTCAAGAGCGAGCCCCGGGAGTACGCGCCGCAGGAGAAGGCACGGGCGACCGTTGGCGGCGCGGTGCTGAGCACCCGGCTCGACGAGGGCGCGATCACCGCCGCGGGGCGCACGCTGGACCTCGGCCTCGTCCCCTGGAGCGACGCCGGCAGGCATCAGTTCGAGTCGTTCGACGGGGACACCACGCGGCTCCGCGTCTGGCAGGACGGCGCTGCCGTCGCCGACAACACGTACCCGTCGGCGGAGGTGCGCATCCCCGCTGGAGGCGCCGACTACCGCGTGGTGCTCGGCGCGGCGCAGGAAGCGTCCTGGTGGGACAGGTCCACGCAGGTGCGCACCGAGTGGAACTTCCACACCGAGCCGGGCGGCTCCGCGGCCGAGCCCGTACACCTGCCGGCCCTCGACGTCGCCTATGCGGTCAAGGGCATGGACCTGAGGAACGAGGCACCGCGCCGGACCACCGCCACGGTGACCGTCGGCCACCAGACAGGCAGCACCGGTAGCCCGGTCACCGGGGCGAGCCTGTCGTGGTCGGCCGACGACGGTGCCACCTGGCACAAGGCCACGCTGAGCCGGACCGATGCCGGCGTCTACACCGCGGGCCTCGACGTGCCGGCCGGCACCGAGCACGTCTCGGTCCGCGTCAGCGCGAAGGACAAGTCGGGCGGCACCGTCCAGCAGACGGTGATCCGGGCGTACGGCGTCCGCTGACGCCAGGCCCCAGTGTCAGGCCCACAGGTCACTCCGGTGACCTGTGGGTCTGACCCGTACCTGTGCCGTGTAGCCTCTGCGCGACATGAGCGAGCAGACGACCAGCGGCGACAGCGATCTCCCGGGGCTCGACGCCGCCGCCCGCCGCGTGATCGGGTCGGCCGGTAAGGCGCCGATCCGCGTCATCTTCGTGCCCGGGCTCGGCGACCGGCTGCCGCCCCTGGTGCACCTCCAGCGCGAGGCGCTGCGCACCTGGCGGGCGCTCGGCGTGCGCACCACCATGTTCCGCGTCCGCTGGTCCTCGGACGCCTCGTTCCAGGACCGGCTGGACCGCCTGGACGAGATGATCGAACGGTACGAGCAGCGCGGCGAGCGCGTGGCGCTCATGGGTGCGTCCGCCGGCGCGGGCGCGGTGCTCGCGGCCTTCGCCCGACGGCGTTCGGTGGTCGCCGTCATCATCATCGCCGGGAAGTTCCTCGAACCCGAGGACATCATCAAGCCGGTCCTCCTGCGCAACGCGCCCTTCGCGCAGTCGCTCTCGACGGTGCCGAAGCTCCTGGAGGAGCTGGGCCCGGACGACCGGGCGAAGATCCTCAGCCTGCGGTCGGCCAGGGACGGCGTGGTCGACGACGAGGACACGCTGCTGGAGGGCGCCGTCAACGAGACCATGCGCGTCGTGGGCCACGTGATCGCCATCGGTTACGCGCTGATGTTCCGGGCCCGCAGGGTCGTCCGGTTCCTGCGCGAGACCATGACGGACTGACACGTCACAGTCCGTGCCGCCCCCGCGCGGCGAGTGCTAATGTGTCTCACATCGTGAGCATCTTTACCTGTTCCTGCTGTCGCCGCTGAGCGGTTGCCGAAAGGCGACCCCCTGGCGCGATCCCTCGCGCCGCCGACAGCAGTCCGCGCTCACACCGCATCCACCTGCACGTGCTGACTCCAGCGTTCGCCTTTCCGGGCGGCCAGGAGATCGGGGCGGAGCCATCGACGGATGCCGGGACCGCCGCCGTCGGCGCACCCACGCACCCTTCGAAAGGACCATCCCATGCCCGGCATCCCCGTACTGGACCTCTCGCTGCTCGACGGCGGCCCCGACGACCAGGCGCGTTTCCGCGACGAGCTGCGGCGTGCCACCCACGAGGTCGGCTTCTTCTCCCTGGTCGGACACGGCGTCCCGCGCGAGCTGATCGACCGCGCCTACGCCACGGCCAAGGAGTTCTTCGAGCTCCCCGAGGAGCAGAAGCGCGCGATCGAGAACGTCAACAGCCCGCACTTCCGCGGCTGGACGCGTATGGGCGGCGAACGCACCCTCGGCCGCGTCGACCAGCGCGAGCAGATCGACATCGGCGCCGAGCGCCCTGCGGTTCCGGCCGAGCCCGGGAAGCCCGACTTCTGGACCCTTGAGGGCCCGAACCTCTGGCCCGAGTCCCTGCCCGCGCTGCGCGAGGTCGCCGAGGAGTGGCTGAGCCGGCTCGACGGTGTCGCCACGCGCCTGCTGCGGGCGTGGGCGGAGGCGCTCGGGGCGCCGTCCGACACGTTCGACGCCGTGTTCGAGCGACCCTCGCCGGCTCTGAAGATCGCCCGCTACCCGGGGATCGAGGCGGACGCGCCCGCACAGGGCGTCGGCGCGCACAAGGACCTGGGAGTGCTCACGCTCCTCTCCGTCGAGGACGGCAAGGCCGGCCTGCAGGTGGAGAAGGACGGCGAGTGGCTCGACGTCGTCCCGCCCGCCGGCGCGTTCGTCGTGAACATCGGCGAGCTGCTCGAGATCGCTACCGATGGCTACCTGAAGGCGACCCTGCACAGGGTGGTCTCCCCGGCGCCGGGCACGGAGCGCATCTCGATCCCGTACTTCCACGGGCCCGCGCTCGACGCGTCCATCCCGACGATCGACCTGCCACCCGCGCTCGCCGCCGACGCACCCGGCGTGACCAGGGACCCGGCCAACCCGCTGCACGCGGTGTTCGGGGACAACTGGCTCAAGAGCCGGCTGCGCGCGCACCCGAACGTCGTGGAGGCGCAGCACCCGCACCTGCTGCAGGACGCCTGACGGGCCTCAGGGAGACAGGTACCCCTGGGACTGTGTTGCTGAGAGTGGACAATGTCTACTCTCAGCAACACAGCCCGGGTGCGTGGGCTCTCCCTGGGGCTCGGAGTAGCGCGACTTACGGACGCTTCAGAGACCGTGGGGACGCGCCCCCTTGTCGCCGACACCCTGGGATCCGCACACTCTGGCTATGACGACCTTCCAGGACACCTCCGCCGCCGTCGCGCACTTCGCCGGGCGGCTCGCCTTCGAGTCCGACGTCAGCGACGTCCACTCCGCGCTGGCCGCGGGCACCCCGTTCACCCTGGTCGACGTCCGGTCTCCGGAGTCCTGGAACCAGGGCCACCTCCCCGGCGCGGTGCACCTGCCCGGAGGCAAGGTCCGCCTGCGCGCGGAGCAGTCCATCGATCGGGCGAAGCCCGTCGTCGTGTACTGCTGGGGCCCTGCCTGCAACGGGGCGACCAAGGCCGCGCTCGAGTTCGCGAAGCTCGGCTACGACGTCAAGGAGATGATCGGTGGGTTCGAGTACTGGGTCCGCGAGGGCTTCGCGTACGACACGTCGAACGGTCCGGTCCAGCCGGACACGGACCCGCTGACCGCCCCGCTCTGACGGTCCGCCGGGATCAGGCCGGGCGGTAGCGGTTCTCCGGGCGGCCCGTCGAGCCGTACCGGGGGCTGACCTGCGCGTGTCCCTCCGCGACCAGGTGCTCCAGGTAGCGGCGGGCGCTGACCCGCGACATCCCGACCGACTCGGCGACCTCTGCCGCCGACGCGTCCTCCGCGGTGCCGCACAGCCGGCCGAGAGCCTCCTGGACCAGGGTGCGGCTCCGCTCGGAGAGCCCCTTGGGCGGCAGGGTGGTCGCGGTCCGCGGCCCGGCCAGGAGCTGGTCCACCTCGTCCTGGTCGAGAGTGGTCTGCGCGCGGCGCACGTCCTCGCGCCGCTGCCAGACCTCGTCGAGCCGCTCGCGCAGCGCGGCGGACGTGAACGGCTTGACCAGGTAGGCGACGACGCCGCCGGCCATCGCCTGTCGCACGGTGTCCAGCTCGCGTGCGGCGGTGGTGGCGACGACGTCGACGGGCGGGCCGGGCAGCAGCCGTAGCCGCCGGAGCACGTCGAGCCCGCCGATGTCCGGCAGGTGCAGGTCGAGCAGCACCAGGTCGGGGCGCAGGGCGGAGGCCAGCTGCAGCGCATCGGCGCCGTTCCGGGCCTCGCCCACCACCACGAACCGCGGGTGGCTCTCCACGAATCCCCGGTGCACGACGGCGACTGCCGGGTCGTCCTCGACGACAAGCGTCCGCGCCTGCTCGGTCATGTAGTCGTCTCCCTGGTTCCCGCGGCGGCCGGGGTGCGCTCCGCCGGCGCGGGCGCGGGCGCCGACGCCGGCGCCGCCGCGGGCAACGGCAGCTCGACGGTGATCCGTGCCCCGCCGAGGTCGCCGGTCCCGATGAGCGCCTCGCCGTCGCGCCGGTCCACCACGCGCCGGACCAGCGCCAGGCCGATGCCACGGCTGTGCTCACGGTTGCCTGGCACCTTCGTGGAGAACCCTGCCTTGAACACCTGGTGGTGCAGGTTGGCGGGGATCCCGGGGCCGTCGTCGTCCACCCGGAGGCGCAGCAGCGCGTCGTCGAGGTGCAGCAGCACGCGGACCTGGCCCTCCGGGCCGACGGCGTCGACCGCGTTGTCGATGAGGTTCCCGAGCACGACGAGCGCGTCCGCGTGCAGGGACGAGGCCTCCGGCGTGGTGGGCGGGTCGAGCGCGGACGCGTCGTCGACGTCGAGGATCACCCCCCGCTCCCGTGCGGTGATCGCCTTGACCAGCAGCAGCGCCGCGAGCTCTGGGGACCGCACGCCCGGCGCAACGGCGGACGAGGTGAGCAGCCCGCCGTAGCCCGACCGCTCGATGAACGCGACCGCCTCCTCGGTGCGGCCCAGCTCCAGCAGCCCGGAGATCACGTGCACCGTGTTGGCGAACTCGTGCGACTGGGAGCGCAGCGCGTCGGTGATGCCGCGGGTCTCCAGGAGGCCCGCGATGTCCTCCGGCTCGAGCAGGTAGATCCGGCGACGGACGAGGCGGGTCACCCAGGCCGCGCACAGCACGCCGACCGCCGCGGCGACCGCGAGCGCCCCGAGCAGCCAGCCGCGGTCGTCGGTCAGGTCGGCGCGCAGCTCGGACTCGAGGATGCCGACGCTGGCGGTGCCGATGACGGGGGCGGGGGCGGCGTCGTCGGCGGCGTGACCGAAGACCGGCACCTTGACGCGCCAGGACGTGCCGAGCGTCCCGGTCTGGGTACCGGTCCACACCTGCCCGGACAGCGGTACGGAGGGGTCGGTGGAGACGCGCCGCCCGATCTGCTCCGGGTCGGGGTGGGAATAGCGGACGCCGTTCTCGTCGGTGACGACCACGTAGGTCACCTCTGAGGCCTCGCGGATCACCTCGGCGATCGGCTGGATCGTGGCGGACGGGTTCTCGTCGTCGTACGCGTCGACGATGGCGGGCAGGCGCGCGACCGACTGCGCCACCCCGGTCATCCGGTCGACGTAGGCATCACGGAGCTGGCGCTCCTGCAGGGTGGACGCCACAAAACCGGTGGTGCAGACGAGCACGAGCACTATGACGACTTGCAGCATCAGCAGTTGTGCCCGGAGCGTCATCGCTCTTCTCACGGATGCCAGTGTGCACCGGGCGGCGGCAGGTGCGGTAGCCGAGGGGCCGTGAACAAAACGACCACAACCTTCGTTGCGACCACAACCCGGCCCGTTGCGGGGGTGCTCCCTACGCTCACGCCGAGGTGGAGCGAGTGCCGGCGACGTGGCCGGACCGGTCCACGATCTCGCGACTTTCACTCAGCCGCATCCACTCAAAGGAGAAGATATGCGCGTCATGCGAACCGGGGCTGCCCCGGTCGGGATATTTCTGGCCCTGACCCTCGCGGGCTGCTCGGCCCTGGAGGCAGGCGGCGGTAGCGGCGGCGACGCGGCCATCGACGAGCTCGCCATCGTGGTCCCGGCGGGTCCGGGCGGCGGCTGGGACCAGACGGGCCGTGCCATGCAGGCCGACATGCAGGAGGCGGGGCTGGTCGGCAACGCTACGGTGACCAACGTCGACGGTGCGGGCGGCACGGTCGGCCTGGCGAACATCGCCAACGCCACGGACCCGAACACCCTGCTCGTGATGGGCCTGGTCATGGTGGGCGCTGTCGAGACCAACGAGGCGCAGGCCCGGATCGAGCACACCACCCCGATCGCGCGCCTCACGGAGGAGCAGGAAGTCATCGTGGTCCCGGCGGAGTCGCCGTACAAGACCGTCGACGACCTCGTCGAGGACATCACGAAGAACGGCAAGGACGTGTCGATCACCGGCGGGTCCGCCGGCGGCACGGACCACATCCTCGCGGGGATGCTGCTCCAGGCCTCTGGCATGCCGTCGGAGCACATCCAGAACAAGCTGAACTACATCGCCTACTCGGGCGGTGGCGAGTCGCTGGCTGCGCTGCTCGGCAACAACGTGAGCGCGGGCATCTCGGGTATCAGCGAGTACGCCGAGCAGGTGGCGGCCGGTGAGCTCCGTGCGCTCGCGGTGTCCGGCGAGGAGCGGGTCGACGCCCTGCCCGACACCCCGACCCTCACCGAGGCCGGGTACGACGTCGTCCTCACCAACTGGCGCGGCGTGGTCGCCCCGGGCAACATCGAGGAGGCCGACAAGGAGGCGCTGACCACTGCCGTCACCGAGCTCGCCGCGTCGGACGCGTGGAAGGCCACGCTCGAGGAGAAGGGCTGGGACGACGCCTTCCTCGCCGGTGACGAGTTCGACACGTACCTCGAGGGCAACATCGCGGAGATCCAGGTGGTGCTCCAGGACATCGGTCTCATCCAGTGAGGCCCGACGACGCGGCGCCCCTGGCGCCCACAGCACCTGGTGAGCCGACGGCGGAGGCCGGCCCTCCGCCGTCGGACAGCCTCGAGCCGGGGGCCGCACAGCCGCCGCGCCGTCGGTGGGGCGAGCTCGTCCTGGCCCTGGCCACCACTGCGCTCGGCGTGTACGTGCTGGTCGCCGCTGGGAGCATCACCGTGCCCAGCTCGACCAACACGCTGGGGCCGCGCGCCTTCCCCTACCTGGTGGGCGGGCTGCTCGCCGTCGTCGGCGTGGTGCTGGTCCTCCTGGTCCTGAGCGGCCGGGGCGGTGAGGAGGAGGGCGGCGAGGACGTCGATCCCACCGTCCGCACCGACTGGCTGACCGTGGTCCTGCTCGTGGTCGCCCTGGTCGTCCACGTGTTCCTGATCAACATCATCGGCTGGCCGTTCGCTGCGGCTGTCCTGTTCGCGGCTGCCGCGATGATCCTGGGCGCGCGCCCGTGGTGGCGCGCGGCCCTGACCGGGCTCGTGCTGGGCCTGATAGTCCAACTGATCTTCGGCGGGCTGCTGGGGCTGTCGCTCCCGCCCGGCCCGCTGCTCGAAGGGGTGCCGTTCCTCCATGGATAACTTCTCCGCGCTGCTCGAGGGGTTCACCACCGTCCTGCACCCGGTCTACCTGTTGTGGGCGCTGTTCGGCGTGTTCATCGGCACGGCGGTCGGCGTGCTGCCGGGCATCGGCCCGGCCATGGCCATCGCGCTGCTCCTCCCGCTGACCTACACCCTGGAGCCGACGGCGGCGATCATCGCCTTCGCCGGCATCTACTACGGCGGCATGTACGGCGGGTCGACGACGTCGATCCTGCTCAACACACCCGGCGAGTCCGCGTCGATAGTCACGGCGATCGAGGGCAACAAGATGGCCCGTGCCGGGCGCGGCGCCGCCGCTCTCGCGACCGCGGCCATCGGCTCGTTCGTCGCCGGCACCATCGCAACGGTCGCGCTCACGTTCCTGGCGCCGGTGATCGCCGACGTGGCGGTCCAGCTGGGCGATCCCGACTACTTCGCCCTCATGGTGGTCGCGTTCATCACCGTGGGCGCCCTGATCGGGTCCTCGGTCCCGCGTGGCCTCGCGTCGCTCGCCCTCGGCCTGTTCCTCGGGCTGGTCGGCACCGACACCCTGACGGGCCAGCAGCGCTTCACGTTCGGTGTGCCCAACCTGGCCGACGGGATCGACGTCGTGGTGGTCGCCGTCGGCCTGTTCGCCGTCGGCGAGGCCCTGTACGTGGGCTCGCGGATGCGGCACGGGCCCATCAAGGTCATCCCGATCGAGAAGGGCTGGCGCTCCTGGATGAAGCCGGACGACTGGCGTCGTTCCTGGAAGCCGTGGCTGCGCGGAGCGGCCATCGGCTTCCCGGTGGGCACCATCCCGGCAGGCGGGGCCGACGTCGCGACGTTCCTCTCCTACGCCACCGAGAAGCGGCTCGCCGGCAAGGAGCGCCGCAAGCAGTTCGGCAAGGGCGCGATCGAGGGCGTGGCAGGTCCGGAAGCCGCCAACAACGCCGCTTCGGCGGGTGTGCTGGTCCCGCTGCTCACCCTCGGCCTGCCCACGACGGCGACCGCGGCCATCATCGTCGTCGCGTTCCAGTCCTACGGCATCCAGCCGGGCCCCCAGCTCATGCTGAACGAGTCCGCGCTGGTGTGGGCGCTGATCGCGAGCCTGTACATCGGCAACCTCATGCTCGTGGTGCTGAACCTGCCGCTCGTCGGCATGTGGGTGAAGGTGCTGCGCATCCCGAGGCACTACCTCTACGCGGGCATCCTCATGTTCGGCGCGCTCGGCTCCTACGCGCTGCACTTCTCGCCGATCGACGTGCTGCTCCTGGTGCTGATCGGCGCGGCAGGGTTCTTCATGCGGCGCTACGGGTACCCCGTGGCACCGCTGGTGGTCGGCATGATCCTCGGCCCGATGGCGGAGGACCGGCTGCGCCGGTCCCTCGCGATCAGCCAGGGCGACCTGAGCTACCTGGTCGCGAGCCCGTTCGCCGCCTCGGCGTATGTGGCGATCATCGTGCTGGTGGCCGTCGGCATCTGGCTGAAGCGCCGCGAGCGCGCTCAGGCCTAGGCTGCGGACATGGGTACAGCACTGATCACCGGCGGGTCCGCGGGCCTGGGACTCGAGTTCGCACGGCAGCTCGCGGCGGCGGGACACGGCCTGGTGCTCGTGGCCCGCGACGAGGAGCGGCTGAACCAGGTCGCCCTGGAGCTCCGCGCCGCCCACGGTGTGGCGGTAGAGGTGCTCCGGGCGGACCTGTCGGTGCCCGACGACGTCGCGCGGGTCGCGCAGCGGCTCGCCGTCGTCGGCGGCAGGCCCGAGGACGGCGACCTGCCGCCCGTGGGGCTGCTCGTCAACAACGCGGGCTTTGCCACGAGCGTGAGCTTCGCCAAGGGCCGCGTCAGCACCGAGCGCCGCGGGATCGACGTCATGGTGAAGGCGGTCGTGGAGCTGACCCACGCCGCCGTCGGGCAGATGCTCGAACGTGACCAGGGCGCGATCCTCAACGTCGGCTCGGTGGCGGCTCTCACCGCCGGCGGCGCCTACGCCGCAGCCAAGGCGTACGTGCGGACGTTCACCGAGGCCCTCGCGGTCGAGCTCAAGGGCACCGGTGTCACCGCCACCGTGGTCGCCCCCGGGTTCACACACACCGAGTTCCACGCCCGGGCAGGCATCCCCAAGTCGGCGATCCCGGAGTGGGCCTGGCTCGACGCCTCCCACGTCGTCCGGGAGGCACTCGCGGACGTGCGCCGCGGCGTCGTCCTGTCCACGCCGTCGGTGCGGTACAAGGTGGCCGCCGCCGCGCTGCGGGTCGCGCCGCGCTGGGCCGTCCGCGCCCTCGGCAAGTACCGCTGACGGACGGCGTGGCCCGGCGGGCCGGGCGGTCCGGGCGCCCTCCGGCGCCGGGCCGTCAGAGCCAGCCGACCTTCTTGAAGATCCAGTAGAAGATCCCGCCCAGGCCGACCATCCCGGCGAGCGCGAGCGGGTACCCGAGCGCCCAGTGCAGCTCTGGCATGTAGTCGAAGTTCATGCCGTAGATGGTGCCGATCAGCGTCGGCGCGAAGAGGATCGCGGCCCAGGCGGAGATCTTCTTGGTCTGCTCGCTCTGCTGGAGACTGATCTCCGACATGCGCCGCATCTCCTCGTTCTGCTCCTGGGTCACCAGGGTGGAGTGCACGTTCAGCGCGTTCGTCAGCAGCGCGCGGAACGTACCCGACGTCTCCGCGTGCTTGACGGCGTGGTCCAGCACGTTGCGCAGGCTGCGCTGCAGCTCGACGTAGCGGTGCTCCTGGGCCTCGGCGGCGGGGGACCGTTCCTCGTTCGCGTCGTGCAGCGTCTGCAGGATGTCGACCAGCGGGCTGGTGGCCCGCTGCAGCCCGATCACCTCGCGGGTCGCCTCGTAGATCCGCAGGGAGACCTCGGGGTCGCGGGAGAACAGCTGGTCCTCTACCTGGTCGATGTCGCCGCGGAGCCGCGAGATCACCGGCCGGTAGGTGTCGACCACCTGGTCGAGCAGCGTCGCGAGGATCGCTACCGGCCCGAGCCGCAGCAGGTCCGGGTCCTGCTCCAGCCCGGCCCGCATCTGGGCCAGGTCCGGTGCGGCGGACCGCCGGATGGTGACCACGAAGTCCGGCCCCACCCAGGCGTGCACCTCGCCGAACTCGACCCGGTCGATGTGCCCGTCGCCGTCGTCGTCCACGCTGCGCGCGGGGTGCAGCACCACGAACAGGACGTCGTCGTAGTGCTCGATCTTCGGGCGCTGGTGCGCGTGGATGGCGTCCTCGACGGCGAGGTGGTGCAGGGAGAACTCCTCGGCCACCGCCCGGATCTCGTCGGGCTCGGGCCAGGCGAGGTCGACCCAGGCGGTCCCGCCCCGCTCGCGGGTGACCTCGCAGGTCTCCTCGATGCTCACCGGGTTCGCCGTGCGCTTGCCGTCCACGTACACCGCGTTGTCCATGATGCTCACAGCAGAACCCTCCCAGAGGTCCACGGCAACCCGGACCGGCGTCCGCCGCGACGTACCCTTGCACCGTGAACGCTGACTTCTCCCCGACCCCGCGCGAGCAGCTGGCAGAGCTCATCAAGGAGCTCGCCGTGGTGCACGGCAAGGTGACCCTGTCCTCCGGCAAGGAGGCCGACTACTACGTCGACCTGCGCCGGATCACGCTGCACCACCGGGCGGCCCCGCTCGTGGGCCACGTGCTGCTGGACCACCTCGAGGAGGTGGGGCTCGGCACCGCCGAGATCGACGCTGTGGGCGGCCTCACCCTCGGCGCCGACCCGATCGCGGACGCGCTGCTGCACGCCGCTGCCTCACGCGGCCAGGACCTGGACGCATTCGTGGTGCGCAAGGCGGCGAAGGCGCACGGCATGCAGCGCCAGATCGAGGGGCCGGACATCGCGGGCCGCAAGGTGGTCGTCGTCGAGGACACCACCACCACGGGTGGCTCGCCGATCGCCGCGATCGAGGCGGCGCGCGCCGCCGGCGCGGAGGTGCTCGGCGTGGCCACGATCGTCGACCGGGCCACCGGGGCGGGCGAGAAGATCGAGGCGCTCGGCGTGCCGTACCACTACCTCTACGGCCTGCAGGACCTGGGCCTCGCCTGAGCCTGAGCCTGAGCGGAACCGCAGGCTCGGGTGATCAACAGATCCTGAGCTCGGCAATACCGTAATCCGGGCGTCTCGATATCACTTCCCGTGAAGAC
This sequence comes from Promicromonospora sp. NPDC023805, assembly GCF_040639635.1. Classification (NCBI taxonomy): domain Bacteria; kingdom Bacillati; phylum Actinomycetota; class Actinomycetes; order Micrococcales; family Promicromonosporaceae; genus Promicromonospora; species Promicromonospora sp. NPDC023805. The sequence continues at coordinate 186,718 of NZ_JBFAAH010000003.1, forward strand.
TTTTGCCTAGCCCTACTGTATCTTTAGGTTCATGGGGCCATTTGTCGCTTTAGTCCTGCTCGTCGTCGGACTGGTGGTGTTCACCATCGCCGCGGTGCGGGTGATGAAGCGCGGGCGTTCACAGGACGTCGCCCAATGGGCAGAGGCGAACGGGTGGGAGTACATCGGCAAGGACCCGATGCTCGCCCAGCGCTGGAGCGGCCGGCCGTTCGGCATGGGCCTGGACCGTGAGGCGCGCGACGTGCTGCGGGGAAACGTCGACGGCCACGACATCGTCTCGTTCACCTACACCTGGCGCACGGGTTCGCCCGGCGCCGACACACGCCGCCCGGGTCTGCGCCGCACGGCCCACGTCGTGGCGCTCGACGCACTGCCGGGCGAGCCGGTGGTGGACCTGTCGCCAGAGGGCATCCGCGAGAAGTGGCAGAAGCTCTTCGGTGCGCAGGACGTCCAGATCGACAACCCCGCCTTCGACGGGCAGTGGCTCGTGCGCACCTCTGACGAGTTCTTCGCGCGCAGGGCGCTCGACGCGCGCCTCGCGAACATCGTGATGCTGCCCGACTTCCACGGCTCCAGGCTTCGGATCGAGGGACCGTCGATCATGCTGTGGCGGCCCGGCCGCACCGACGTGACGACCCTGACCGAGCGGGCCAAGCGGGTAGCCGACGTCGCACGGATCGTGCTGCCCATGGAGAAGGGTGGGCCCCGCTTCGAGTCGGGCGGGACGATCAACGGCTTCGGGATCCCCGGCCTGACCTGACCTGTCGCGACCTCACTTCACGAACCTGCATCCTCCAGAGCGAAGGCAACAGCGTCTTCCGCAGCTGCTGCGTCTGGCGGTGAATCGGGAACGGGCCGGCCGTCGACGTCGGGCACCTTCCAGCCGCCGAGGCTGACGACGGGGATGCCACGCCGCTTGGCGAGCGCTAGTTCGGAGAGCGTGCCCCAGGATCCCCCGATGACGATGACGGCGTCTGCTGACCACGCCAGGGCCGGGGCCGTCAGGTGAGCTCGTCGGAGATGCGCAGCAGGAAGCGGCGGGCGTCCTCGCCGGTGAGCGAGACCTTCTGCAGGTCGACGAAGGTCTCGACGTAGACCTGGGCCTCGGGGTTGACGTGACGGTGCTCGCGGCTGACGGTCTCGACGCAGACGAGGTCGTCGAACATCTCGAACATGTGGGTCGGGACATCGTCGGTAGCGCCGAACGGGAGGATGCTGAGGCGTACGTTCGGCAGCCCGATCGCAGACTGCAGGCGATCGATCTGAGCGAGCATGACGTCGGTCGGGACCAGGCCCCAGCGCAGCACCGGTTCCGCGAGAACGAACTCGAACCTGCGCGCGGTGTACAGATAGCGCTGGCGCTCGATCCGCGTGGCGACGGCGGCCTCGACGTCGGGCACTGGCACCTCGTGCGTTCGTGAGCTCGCTGTCAGGATCGCGCGTGCATAGTCCGGGGTCTGCAGCATGCCGGGGATGACGGTGTTGTGAAACTGCCGCACGATGTTGGATCGCTCGACCAGTGCGTTGTACCCGGCCTGGACGGGCGCTTGGCCGTGCTTGGTCCGCTGCCGGTAGGTGCGCAGGTCCTCGCGAGCTTGGTCGAGCAGGCCGAGGAGCAAAGTTCGCTCGTCCGCGCTGCCGCGAGTCGCCGTGACCCACGCGGTGATGTCCGACGGTGACGCGTTCTGCCGGGCCAGCTCCAAGCGAGAGACCTTCGAAGCCGGCCAGCCGAGTGTCTCGGCAAGTTCCTTGCCTGCTAGACCGGCGCCCACGCGCAGCGCACGCAGACGCCGGCCGAGGTTCTGCAGGTGATCGGGACCAGGCATGTCAGGAGGGTACGGCGCGCAATGCCAACTCCCAATGTGCCCGGGCGCGTGCTAGAGACGCATCATCGGTGACCAAGTGCATTCTTGTCAGTACGCCAGCAGCGTCGAACTCCATGACGACCAGGCGCGCGTCGTCCAGGAGCCACCAGTCGTCAGCACCAGCGGCGGGCAGGAGCCCAACCTCGGCGGCGCGATCGCGGGTCGTGTAGTGGATGACTTCACCGGCCTTGACGTTCCAACCGCCCACCCAGCGGGCGTAACGGTGGTAGTCCGAGGGTGGATCGTGCTGCACCCGAACCCGCTCCATCCTCCGGCCCGCAGCCGTCAACGCACTGACGTACTCGAGCCAGTCGACGAACGCGGGATCTCCGGTCGGGTCCTCCATGCGGTCAGCAATGAAGGCCTCGTAGTGCTCGTCGAGGTCCACCGCGTACACCGGCTGCTGCTCCAGCCGGAACGCCGTCGACTCGAAACTCCGGAGCAGCTCGCCAAACTCCTGCCTCGTGATCTCCTGGCTAGTCAGAGCGCACCCCGCAAGCGCTCGAGCACGTTCGCAGGGACGAATACGCCGTCCTCGCCGTCGGCGAGCTGACGCAGCTGGGATCGGGTCTCGTCGTCGAGCTTGACGCCCTGGACGACGTAGCCACCCTCGGCCTTGTACAGCGCCGGGCACTCGCCGGTCTTGCTGTCCGCGTCCTTCCACATGAACTCGACGTCCATCGTTCCTCCACGGGTTGGTTTGCAGCGGTTAGAACTCTTGCTCGGGAAGTGTGGCACCACATGTCCGCCATCGGAAGGACATCTAGCCCGCAATTGCTTTACTAGGTGCAATTGCGTGTCGGACGGCGTCACGCGATGGGACGCTCGTGCACATGACGACCAGGACTGAGGCCCGGAGACGAGAGGCCGAACAGACGACCACGATCATCACCCAGTCAGCGAAGACGCAGCACGGCAGCGAACGATCGCCAGGTGTCCTGATCGCGTTGGACATCGATGGCACGATCACCGCCAGTGGCAGCCTGGATGTGCCCTCTGAGACGGCCGCGGCCGTCGCTGTGGTGCGGGCAGCCGGCCATCACGTCGTTCTTGCCTCAGGTCGGTCACTGGCTGGGATCATGCCTGTCGCCCGCGCCCTGGACCTGCGTACAGGCTGGGTCATCGCGTCCAACGGCGCGGTGATCGCCCGCCTGGAGCCTGGTCAGAGCGGATACGATTTCGACGCGGGCACGGACGTGCAGACACTCGACGCGCGCCTGGTCATCACCGCAGCGCTCAATGGGCGCCTGCCCGGACTCCAGATCGCCGTCGAGGAGATCGGCGTCGGCTACTACGTCGATGCCGTCTTTCCCACTGGTCTGCTGCCGGGTGAGCAGACGGTGCTGCCGGTCCACGAACTACAGGCTCTGGCCTCACCGCGGATCGTCCTGCGCGCACCAGGAGTCCACACCCTGATCAATCCACTACGGGCTGTCGGACTCACCGCCACACCGGCGGACGTCGACTGGTTGGACGTCACCGCCGGCGGACTGTCCAAGGCCACGGCTTTGGAAGCCGTTCGCCGACGCCTACGCGTCGAGCCCGCCAACACGGTCGCTGTAGGTGACTCCGTCAACGACATCGAAGCCCTGACCTGGGCAGCCCGTGGCGTCGCCATGGGCGACGCACCCGAACATGTCCGGGCCGCCGCCGACGAAGTCACCGGACGACTGCACGAGCACGGCGTGGTAGGCGTGCTGCGTTCGATCAGGGTCGCGCGATGAACCCCGCCGTCGTCGAACACGAGGGCCAGGAAGACATCACCGCCCAAGTCGTCACCACGATGACCTCGCCAGGAGTGCCCTCGGCTGCGCGCCATCCGGCACTACCGACGCCGCACGGAACCTGCGTCAACTGCGGACGTGTCGTCACCCTCCAGCGCGTCGCATCAGACACGAAACGCCACACGTTCCAATGGGTGCCCGACAACGAGGCCGCCCGACCCGGCCGCTGGTGCAGCGAAGCAGCACTTCCGGCCTACCACTGGGCAGACAGTGCTACCGCTGCCGTTTACCACGTCCCCGCCTGACCCCACCCGAGTGTGTCGCCTCGTGTCACGCACACCCAATGAGGACGGCACCACGGCACGGGCGTTCGTGACCCGGACGCTAGGCTGACGGCCATGATCGAGCGGACCACCGAAGCCTGGCTCACGGACATGGACGGCGTGCTGGTGCACGAGGGCACCGCCATCCCCGGCGGCCCCGAGTTCATCAAGGCGTTGCGGGACAAGGAGCTGCCGTTCCTCGTCCTGACGAACAACTCGATCTTCACGCCACGCGACCTGCGCGCCCGGCTCGCCTACAGCGGCATCGAAGTGCCTGAAGAGAACATCTGGACGTCAGCCCTGGCCACCGCCCAGTTCGTCGCGGACCAGATCCCGGGCGGCAGCGCGTACGCGATAGGCGAGGCGGGTCTGACGACGGCGCTGCACCAGGCGGGCTACACGCTCACCGAGTCCGACCCGGACTACGTGGTGCTCGGCGAGACCCGCACCTACTCGTTCGAGGCCATCACGAAGGCCATCCGGCTGATCGTCGGCGGCGCGCGGTTCATCTGCACCAACCCCGACGTGACCGGGCCCTCGCAGGAGGGCCTGCTGCCCGCCGCCGGGTCGGTGGCCGCGATGATCACCGCGGCCACCGGCCGCCAGCCCTACTACGTGGGCAAGCCCAACCCGGTGCTGTTCCGGTCGGCGCTCAACCTGATCGGCGCGCACTCGGAGTCCACGAACATGGTGGGCGACCGCATGGATACGGACATCCTGGGCGGCATGGAGGCCGGCCTGCAGACGTTCCTGGTGCTCACGGGGTCGACCTCGGCCGACGAGGTCGACAAGTACCCGTTCCGCCCCAGCCACGTGGTGAACTCGATAGCGGACATCGTCGACCTGGTCTGATGGGCGCGACGACGGGTATGACCAGCCCTGAGCACGAGGTCGGCGTCGGACCCTGGTCCGGACCGCTGCCCGACGACCCGCGCTACGACCCGGAGCTCCTCGCAGACGGCGACCGCCGGAACGTCGCCGACCACTACCGGTACTGGTCCGTGGAGGCGATAGTCGCCGACCTGGACACGCGCAGGCACCCGCTCCACGTGGCCATCGAGAACTGGGCGCACGACCTCAACATCGGCTCGGTCGTCCGTACCGCCAACGCGTTCAACGCGGCAGGCGTGCACATAGTGGGCAGACGCCGGTGGAACCGCCGCGGCGCGATGGTCACCGATCGGTACCTGCACGTGACGCACCACCCGGACGCCGAGGCGCTTGCCGAGTGGGCGGGAGGTCTGCCGATCGTCGGCATCGACAACGTGCCGGGCTCCGTGCCGATCGAGGGCTACCCGCTCCCGCGGGAGTGCGTCCTGCTGTTCGGCCAGGAGTCCACCGGCCTGACGGCGGAGGCCCAGGCCGCCTGCGACGTCGTCCTGCACATCACCCAGTACGGCTCTACCCGGTCGATCAACGCGGGAGCCGCCGCCGCCATAGCGATGCACGCCTGGGCGACGCAGCACGCCTCGTAGGCCGTCGTACCAGGCTATCTGGCGGTGGTCGGCGTGGCGGTCTTCACCCCGATCCGCGAACGCAACCCCGAGGACCGCCCCGTCGGCTGAGGTCAGAGCGGCCTTCCAAGGCGCTCGAAGGCGGCGGACAGACGAAAACCACAGTGTTTCGGCCGTTCGACTGTCGAACGACCGCACACAACGGCCTGTGGATCGTGGCAAGATCGAAGGTGCATACCCGGGCGGCCTTGGACACTCTTTGCGACCGCCCATCTCACCAGCTCATTTGGAGTTTCGCAGATGCCCATCGCAACCCCTGAGGTCTACGCCGAGATGATCGACCGGGCGAAGGCCGGCAAGTTCGCCTACCCCGCCGTCAACATCACCTCGTCGCAGACCATCACTGCCGCACTTCAGGGCTTTGCCGAGGCGGAGTCCGACGGCATCATCCAGGTCTCCGTGGGCGGCGGCGAGTACGCGTCGGGCTCGACGGTGAAGGACCGCGTCTCGGGCTCGCTCGCGCTCGCGGCCTACGCGACCGAGGTCGCCAAGGGCTACGGCGTCAACATCGCCATCCACACGGACCACTGCACTGCCGACAAGCTCGACTCCTGGGTCAAGCCGCTGCTCGCGATCGAGGCGGAGCAGGTCAAGAACGGCGGCCTGCCGACGTTCCAGTCGCACATGTTCGACGGTTCCACCGTGCCGATCGAGGAGAACCTCGTGATCGCGGCCGAGCTGCTCGAGCTGTCGCAGGCCGCGCGCACGATCCTCGAGATCGAGATCGGCGTCGTGGGTGGCGAGGAGGACGGCCACATGGCCGAGATCAACGACAAGCTGTACACGACCGTCGAGGACGGCCTGGCCACGGTCAAGGCGCTCGGCTCGGGCGAGAAGGGCCGCTACCTGACGGCCCTCACGTTCGGCAACGTGCACGGCGTGTACAAGCCGGGTGCCGTCAAGCTCCGCCCGGAGATCCTGCTCGACATCCAGAAGGCCGTCGGCGCGGAGATCGGCAAGGAGAACCCGTTCGACCTCGTGTTCCACGGTGGTTCGGGTTCGACGGCGGAGGAGATCTCCGCGGCCGTCGACAACGGCGTCATCAAGATGAACATCGACACCGACACGCAGTACGCGTACACGCGCCCTGTCGTCGAGCACATGTTCAAGAACTACGACGGCGTCCTGAAGATCGACGGCGAGGTCGGCAACAAGAAGGCCTACGACCCGCGCGCATGGGGCAAGGCGGCGGAGGCCGGCATGGCCGCTCGTATCATCGAGGCCTGCCAGCAGCTCCGTTCGGCCGGCCACAAGATGTGATCGGTTGCCCGCTAGGGTGATCGGTAAAAGGTCAGGTGATCGGTAGTTCGAACTACCGATCACCTGACCTTTTACCGATCACCCCGGTAGGCGTCAGCCGCCCACGCCCGCCGGAGTGGGGGCGCCGCCCGATGACGGGCCGTCGTCGTCCAGCTCGAAGCCCGGGTCCTCGTCAACGATGTCGAGGAGGTCGCCGATCCGGGTGACCTCCAGCAGGAAGCGCACCGTCGGCGGTGCGCGCAGCACGCGTACCCGGTGCGGGCTGCGGCTCGCGAGACGCGCGAGGAACGCGACGCCTGACGAGTCCATGAAGGTCACGTGGTGCGCGTCGATCTCGACCGGGAGTCGTGACTCCTCGGCCGCTGCAGTGGCCTCGTGCAGATCGCCGCCGATATCGGCGTCGATCTCCCCGGAGAGGACGATCCGCGCACGCGAGCGACCCACGATGACGTGGATACTGGCGGGGTCGCCGATCTCGGGGGTCTTGTGGCCGGGGTCCTGGGGGCTCCCGCCCTGCGGACCGCGCGGGGGGTCGTAAGTTCCGTCCTGCACGGTTCTCCTTCCGGGAGCAGTGGTCGTGGCGCTGTGTCGGTCCGATGATAGAGGTTGAGGTTCAGATCTCGGACCGTCCCAATCTACGGTTGAATGTCCTGCTGGAACAGCACCTCGAGCAAGAGATACCGTTGGGAGGGCATTTTGACCGATTCATCCGGTCTAACACCGTCCTCTCCGCCGCCGCGGCACCCCGGCCTTTCCGTATTCGGCCTCGGTCCGACTCAGGACGGGACAACGAACGGTAGAACCAACGGCGTGTCGAACGGAACGTCTGACGGAAACGGCTTCGACGCCGGCCTGCCCGCGACTCCTGCCGCCGCGAGCGTGCCCCCGAACATCCCGTCGAACCCACCGTTCGGCGCCTACCGGACGTCCGGTGCGGAGCCGCGCCGGCACGCACCGAGCACCGGCATCCCGCGCACCCTGCCGCCGTCGGTCGGCGACGTGGTCCTGCGCGCCGCGGTCAACGTGGGTATCCCCGTCTTCCTGACCGGGCCCACCGAGGACGGCATGCCGATGCTGTGGGCGAACAACGCCTTCGAGCACTACGCGGGCGTGCGGTTCAGCGACTTCGCCGGGTACACGGTGCGTCGCCTCGGCGAGATGCTCGTCGAGCCGCAGGACCTCGAGCGCATGACCGAGCTGGTGAACGCGGGCCAGGAGGTGCACGCGACGGTGAAGTCCCACCTGCGTGGCGGCACGCACGGCTGGGCCCAGCTGACGCTCACGCCTGCCCGCGCGGGCCACAGCGACCGCATCACCCACTGGATCGGGTTCAGCGTCGACGTCTCCGACCACATGGAGCGGCACGCGGCCCAGCTCGCGAGCCTCGAGGTCGAGCGACAGCAGCGCGAGGACCTCGACCTCATCGCGCAGACCACCGAGATCCTCACCGACCTCGAGTACCCGTACGCCCTGCGCGACATCGCGGAGCTGCTCCAGTCGATGGTGCGCTGGGCGGGCTTCTACGTGAACGACGACGGCCTCAAGTACGCAGCGGGCATCGACGTCGCGGCGCCTCCCAGCGGCCGCGGACGCCGGCACGCGCGGTACATCGAGGGCGACAACATCGCGGACAAGTCCCTGCGCCGCCGCCCGTCCGTCGACGCCCTCGGGGACTCCGTGACCACCGGTCCCATGCCCATCCTCGAGGTGGTGGACTCGGTGCAGGACGTGCTCGACGGCGTGCTCGACGGACCCGTCATGCTGCACCTCGACATCCCGCACGCGCCGCACTCGGCGTCGGGCTGGCTGCAGCGCGACCTCACGCTGCGCCTCGCCGACGAGCTCGGCAAGGCACCCGACTCGGTGGTGGTGCACCCCGTCGCCGGGCGCCGGGACGTGCTCGGGCTGGTGGTGATCGTCCCGGACGAGGACGAGCCCGGCGACTACGTCGATGCCGACGAGCCGGACACGCTGCGTACCGTGGTGGAGGTCGTGGCCCGCCGCGCGGGCAGCGCCATCGACAACGCCCGCATGTACGCGCGTGAGCACCGCCTCGCCGAGACCCTGCAGCGCGCCATGCTCCCCGAGCAGGCGGACGTCGCAGGGCTGGACGTGTGGACCTACTACGCCCCGAACGCGGAGCACGCGCAGGTGGGCGGCGACTGGTACGACGTGCTGCAGATCTCGCCGGAGCTCGTGGGCCTGGTGATCGGCGACGTCGTCGGGCACGACGTCGAGGCGGCCGCCACCATGGGCCAGCTGCGTTCCGTGGTGCGGTCGTACGCGTTCGAGCTGTCGACGCCGAGCCGCGTGCTCGAACGCGTCGACCAGCTCGTGGCGGGCATGGGCATACCGCGCTCGGCAAGCATGGTGTACGCCTCTCTGAAGCGCGAGGACGAGCCGGACGTCTGGACCATCGGCTACTCGCGTGCGGGGCACCTGCCGCCCCTCCTGCTGCGTGCTGGGCAGGTGATCAAGCTGGACGAAGGCGGTGGCGCGCTCGTCGGCTTCGGGTCCCGCGAGCGGACGACGGGCGAGGCGCGCCTCCAGCCCGGCGACACGCTGCTGTTCTACACGGACGGCCTGATCGAACGGCGCGACCGGTCCCTGCGGCTGGGCCTCGAGGCGCTGCTGGAGACGGCGTCGGCCATCACGGCGCGCGACGCCGCTGGCGTGGGCGAGGAGCTGCTCTCCCGCCTGGCCGACGCGCCGGAGGACGACGTCGCGATAGTCGTGGTGCGGATCCCCGACCCGACCGGCGACGCGGGGGAGACTGCCCTGTCACCGCGGTGGCGGCGCTGGATGCTGCCGAGCGAGCCGTCCTCGATCGGCCGGGCCCGGCACGCCGTCCTGCGGACGTGCCAGGCGTGGGGCATCGAGGAGTCGGCGCAGGCCGAGCTCGTCGTGTCGGAGCTGGTGGCCAACGGCGTGCTGCACGGCTGGGGGCACATCGCGCTGCGCCTGTACGACACGGGCGACGGCCTGCGGATCGAGGTCGAGGACAACAACCCGGCGCCGCCCGTGGCGACCGACGGGCACCCGAACCGCCTGGGCGGGTTCGGCATGCAGATCGTGGACCGGCTGGCCGAGTGGGGCTGGCGCCCGTCGGGCAGCGGCAAGCTGGTCTGGGCGAAGCTCCGCCGCCAGCCCACCCCGCCGAAGTAGAAGGTCCGCGAAGTAGAGCGCCTGTCCGAGTCTCCCTTGGTGACACGAGGGAGACTCGGCCAGGCGCTCTACTTCGCGGACCCACCGAGGTGGATAACGTTTTATGCGGTGGACACGTCGCGATGGGATAACGGGGAGCTGTCGTCGTCCCGCGAGGTCATCACCGCGAAACCCGAGTCGGGAGCAGAGGGCTCGCACGAGTGCTCGTCGTCGATGCGGAAGAGCTCCATCGCCCCGCACACCTCGAGCACGAACAGGTCGCGCTCGTCGGCCCCGCGGATCACCGTGGCGCCGCCCCGCTTACGGCCGGCGTCAGCCAGCGAGATGAGGAACGCGGCGCCTGTCGAGTCCATGAACGTGACCCGGCACATGTCGATCACGAGCAGCTGTCGGCGCAGGCCGACGACGCGCGCTGCGATCTCCGGGAACTGGTCTCGTTCGGCGAGGTCGAGGTCGCCGGCGATCACGAGCGTCGTCGTCGTGGGAGACGTCGCGATCTCGATCATGTGTCGAGCGTAACGACTGTTGCCCGATCGCACCGGATGAAAGGCAAAATTCACCGTCTCCGCGGCTGCCGGGGCAATCCGGTGCGGCCCGGTTTGTCCATCTGCGCCCCAGCAGGGTCCGGAAGTGTGAGGATCTGAGCATGAGCACCCACGACAATCTCCTGCAGGGCCCGGCCCCCACCCTGCTTCCCGACGACTTCCCGGCCGCCCGTGAGCGCCTGACCGGCGGCGACGACCCGGTGGACGTGGCAGCGGAGGCCCCGGCGTCGTCCCTCGTCTGGGCGGTCCTCGCGGAGCGCGCGCTCGCGACGGGCAGCGCCTCCGGCGACGTCGAGGCCTATGCCTACGCCCGGACGGGCTACCACCGCGGCCTCGACGTGCTGCGTCGCGCCGGCTGGCGCGGGCAGGGCCCGGTCCCGGCGAGCCACGTGCCCAACCAGGGCTTTCTCCGCGCGCTTCTCGCGCTCTCCGAGGCGGCCCACCGCATCGGCGAGGAGGGCGAGGCGGAGCGCTGCGCGAAGTTCCTGGTCGACTCCGGCACGTCCGTGGACGAGGTACGCGCCCTCACGTCCGCTACGAAGTAGACTCGGGCGCGGCCCGCGGGCGCCATCGTGGCGCACGACGCGGGCAACCCGAGCAATCCGAGAAGGTGGAGATCCATGCCAGGCGTCGTGCTCGTCGGGGCCCAGTGGGGCGATGAGGGCAAGGGAAAGGCGACGGACCTCCTGGGCTCCCGCGTCGATTACGTGGTCAAGTTCAACGGTGGGAACAACGCGGGGCACACGGTCGTCATCGACGACGAGAAGTATGCGCTGCACCTCCTGCCGTCCGGGATCCTGTCGCCGGGTGTCGTGCCGGTCATCGCCAACGGCGTGGTGGTCGACATCGAGGTCCTGTTCCAGGAGCTCGACGCGCTGATCGCGCGCGGTGTGGACGTGTCCAGGCTGCTCGTGTCCGGCAGCGCGCACATCATCGCCCCGTACCACCGCACCATCGACAAGGTGACCGAGCGGTTCCTCGGCAAGCGCCGCATCGGTACCACCGGCCGGGGGATCGGTCCGGCGTACGCCGACAAGATCAACCGCGTCGGCATCCGCATGTGGGACCTGTTCGACGAGAAGATCCTGCGCGCCAAGATCGAGGGCTCGCTCGACCAGAAGAACCACCTGATGGTGAAGATCTACAACCGGCGCGCCATCACCGTCGACGAGACGCTCGACGAGCTGCTCCAGTACGCCGAGCGGCTCCGGCCGATGGTCACGGACACCGCGGTCGAGCTGAACAAGGCGCTCGACGCCGGCAAGAACGTGCTGTTCGAGGCCGGCCAGGCGACGATGCTCGACATCGACCACGGCACCTACCCGTTCGTCACGTCGTCCAGCGCGACGGCGGGCGGCGCGGTCACCGGCTCCGGCGTCGGGCCCACCCGGATCGACTCCGTGATCGGCGTCATCAAGGCCTACACGACGCGCGTCGGCGAGGGCCCGTTCCCCACTGAGCTGTTCGACGACAAGGGCGAGTTCCTCCGCAAGACCGGCGGCGAGTACGGCGTCACCACGGGCCGCGCGCGCCGCACCGGGTGGTACGACGCCGTCATCGCGCGCTACGCGACCCGCATCAACGGGCTCACCGACATCGTGCTCACCAAGCTCGACGTGCTCACCGGCATGGAGAAGGTGCCCGTCTGCGTGGCGTACGACGTCGACGGCGTCCGCTACTCCGATATGCCCACCGACCAGACGGCGTTCCACCACGCGAAGCCGATCTACGAGGAGTTCGACGGCTGGTGGGAGGACATCTCCAAGGCCCGTGCCTTCGAGGACCTGCCGCCGAACGCCCAGGCCTACGTGAAGGCGCTCGAGGAGATGTCGGGTACCCGGATCTCCGCTATCGGCGTCGGCCCCAAGCGTGACGAGATCATCCCCGTGCACGACCTCATCCACAGCCGCTGAGTCCGCACCCACCAAGAGAGCCCTCTGCACAGTGAAGATCCTCGTCATCGGGACCGGTGCCCGCGAGCACGCCATCATCCACTCCCTGCACCGGGAGACCGCGTCCGGGTCCGCAGCCCATGAGCTGCACGCGGCGCCCGGCAACCCGGGTATCGCCGGGCTGGCCACGCTCCACGAGGTCGACCCGCTGGACGGGGCGGCCGTGGCGGCGCTCGCCGAGCAGGTGGGTGCGGAGCTGGTCGTCGTCGGCCCCGAGGCGCCACTGGTGGCGGGTGTCGCGGACTCCGTCCGGGCGGCCGGCATCCCGGTGTTCGGGCCGTCCGGCGAGGCCGCACGGCTCGAGGGCTCCAAGTCGTTCGCCAAGGAGGTCATGGCCGCCGCCGGTGTGCCGACCGCCATGGCGCACGTCTGCACGGACGCCACGGAGCTCGCCGCCGCGCTCGACGCCTTCGGCGCCCCCTACGTGGTCAAGGACGACGGCCTGGCGGCGGGCAAGGGCGTAGTGGTCACCGACGGCCGTGCCGCCGCGCTGGCCCACGGCGAGGCGTGCCTCGCGGGCGGGGGCACCGTGGTGGTCGAGGAGTACCTCGACGGACCCGAGGTCTCCCTGTTCTGCGTGTCCGACGGCGCGAAGGTGGTCCCCCTGGTCCCCGCGCAGGACTTCAAGCGGGTCGGGAACGAGGACGAAGGTCCCAACACCGGCGGCATGGGGGCCTACAGCCCGCTGGACTGGGCGCCGCGGGGCCTCGTGGACGAGGTGATGGCGCGCGTCGCCCAGCCGACCGTCGACGAGATGGCACGGCGCGGCACGCCGTTCTCCGGCGTCCTGTACGTAGGGCTCGCGCTCACCAGCCGGGGCACGCGCGTGGTCGAGTTCAACGCGCGCTTCGGCGACCCGGAGACCCAGTCCGTGCTGGCCCGGCTCCTGACGCCGCTCTCGGAGGTCATGCTCGCGGCGGCCCTCGGCAAGCTCGCCGAGCTGGAGCCGCTCCGCTGGCGCCGGGAGGCCTCGGTGACGGTCGTCGTCGCGTCCGAGGGTTATCCCGAGCGCGCCCGGTCGGGTGACCCGATCACGGGCATCGAGGACGCCGAGGCGCTCCCCGGCGTGCACGTGCTGCACGCCGGTACCGGCCTCTCCGAGACCGACGAGCTGGTCAGCGCCGGCGGCCGCGTGCTGTCCGTCGTGGCCCTTGGCACCGACCTGGCGGACGCCCGGCGCCGGGCCTACGAGGGTGTCGCGAAGATCGACCTCAAGGGCTCGCACCACCGCACAGACATCGCGCTGAAGGCGGAGCGCGGCGAGATCACGGTTCCGTAGCAGGACCGCTGGTCGTAGCAGGGTCGCTGGTCCGCGTGGGCGGCCGCGCCGGAGGTCCGGCGCAGCCACCCGCGTCAGGCTCCGCTACGCCGTGCGCCGCCACTGCTGGGTGGCGGCCGCGGCGTCACAGCTCGCGAGCGCGAGATCCCAGGAGTCCGCCGGGGTGGCGAAGCACAGGGTCGGGTCGACGACGCTGCTGATCGTCGCGTCGGCGTTGAGCTCCCACTGCTGCTCGGGCGTACCCGTGCAGTCGGCGATGACGAGCTTGCCACCGGCGGCGAGTGCGCCGCTCGGCGCGACGCACATGTCGCCGTAGACCGTGAGCTGCCGGTCCGCGGTCCAGTCGAACGACTGGTTGCCGCCGCCGTTGCAGTTCCACAGGCCGAGCTGCGTGCCCGCCGTCGTCGAGAAGCCAGGCACGTCGACGCACACGTCGTGCTGGACGCTGACGAGCGGCTCACCCGGCGGTGCGGGCGGCAGGTCGTTCAGGGCCTCCTTCTTGAGCAGTCGCCAGCCCCACTGGATCTGGGCCAGCCCCGAGGCGTTGGTGACCTCGAGGTCGCCGTCGCCGACGACCTCCGTCAGCGTGTAGGCGTCGCCCGTCCGAAGGCCGGGCCAGTAGACGATCCCGATTCCCTGGTCCCGTGCGACCTCGGTCAGCGCGCCGAGGTACGAGGTGTAGACGTCGCCCTCGTGGTTGCCGTAGTTGAGGCCTGTCGTCATCGGTGAGCCGGCCTCGCTGACGACCGTGCGCCACCCGTACTCGCCGAGGCGGGGGAGCAGGTTCGCCTTCCACTCGTCCTCGGTCGTGTGGTCGGCCCAGAAGCCGTAGAAGTGCAGCGAGAGCAGCGTCCCCTTCAGCTCCCTGGCCGCGCCGACACCGGTGACGTCGTCGTTGTAGCCGGTCCCCGAGATGATCACGCGACGGCGGGGCACGTCGTCGTGGTCGTCCAGCCACCCGGCGGTCAGGTCCACCCACGCGTCGAGGGTGTAACCGAACGGCTCGTTCATGGGCTCGAAGTACACCTTCGGGTTGCGCCGGTACTCCGCCACGACCGTGTCCCACATCGCGTCGAAGGCGGCGGGGTCGTCGGCCAGACCGTCCTTGGCGTTGTCGGCCTCCCAGTAGCTGAGGATGACCTTGAACCCGTGGTCCGTGGCGGAGTCGATGGCGCCCTGGTACGAGTCCCACCACTCGGTGCCGACGCTCGAGGTGTTGATCGGCAGCCGCACCGTGTTGGCGCGCGTCTCGTGCCGGAACTCGAGGAGGATGTCGGTCGCCTTGTCGTAGGTCGTGTCGTAGTCGTCCTCCGTGCTCAGGCCGGAGGGCACTACCTCGTCGTCCGCGTAGTTGTCGCGCGGGTCCGCCCAGTTGACCCCGCGGAACTCGCTGGTGCCGGACGGACCGACCGAGGGGGCGGCGACGGCGGCAACGGGAACCACCGCCACCGCAGCTATGAGGAGGCCGGCGGTCGCGAGGGCGCCGGTCCGGATTGCTCGTGTCATGGGGACTCCGATCTGGGGGCGCTTCGCTGCGCCGCCGTCCGAGGCCTCGAGGCGGCTGTGCCGGCCCGCTGCCTATGTTGGCGCAAACATCGCACGTCGATCCGCAGTTGCGCAAGATCGTGCGTCCTCCCGATTCCCTTGCGCGGCGGTTCTGCGGGTCGTGCGGCCCTAGCGCGTCACCCCCCGGCGTTCTCGCGCCGGCATGCCCGTGACGTCCATGAGGACGCCGATCATGCGCGCGCGGACGCCTGCGTCGTCGGTGACGGTGGTGGCGCGGCAGCGTACCCACATCTCGCGGCCGTCGGCGGCGAGCAGCCGGTGCTCCAGGTCGAGCGGCTCTGCGGCTCCGGCGAGCTGCCGGGCGATGGCCGTCTGGACGGTCCGCACGTCCTGGGGGTGCACCCGCCCGGTCCACTCCTCGATGCCGGTGCACGCGGCGTCGTCGGGCAGGCCGACCAGGGCACGCCAGGTGCGGGAGTAGAAGACCTGGCCGGTCGCGATGTCCCAGTCCCAGGTGCCCTCCAGCGCCACGTCCTGGACGAGGGCGCTGCGCTCGACCTCCGTGCGCAGGTCGAGCACGAGCGCCCGCTCCCGGTACGCGGCCTCCGCGAGCGCCGCCTGCTGCCGCTGCAGCGAGGTGAGGCGGTCCTCCCGGTCCAGCGCGACGGCGACCATCGCCGCCCAGTGGTCGTACTTGTCGCGGGAGCTGGTGGCATGGATGTCGACGCCGCCGCCGATCGCGAGCATTCCCCAGTCGCTCTGGTCGAATGTCACCGGCACGACGAACACCACGCCCTCGCCGGCCAGCGCGGGCGGCGGGAACTTGCTCACCGGCACGTGCGTGCCCACCAGGGCGGTCGCCTTGCGGGACGCCGCGGTGGTGCCGACGATCTCGAGCGTCCGTGCCCCGTTCACCGGGCCGGAGGCGGGCGACGAGCCGGGTGCCGGCGCACCCTCGGAGCTTGTCCACAGGGCGAGCGTGGCGGGGCCAGGATGCCCGCGCGGGAGCCAGGTGAGCGCGCGGATCGCCCGGCCGTCGGCGTGCAGCAGGTCGAGGTCGAGCTCGTACTGGTCGGTGATCGTGCGTTCGAGCCGGCCGGACCGGGCCAGCAGGGTCTGCGTGCACCCGGCGCTGAAGGCGACGAGCACGTCGGTGCCGGTCTGCGTGACCGCGCGGGCGCGGGCGGCACGGCTGGGGGCGCGGGGCGCCTTCGGCGCGGGGTCGCCGCTCCCGCCGGCGGCGCTCCCAGCGGCGCCGCTCCCACCGGCGGCGCTCGGCCGCTCGCCGGGGACCGTCGGCACCTCACCCCGTCTGACCTGCTGGCGGAACTCCTCCTCTACCGACCGCAGCGCGGGGATGAGCTGCTCGATCGCCTCGGGGTGGGGCCGCAGCGCACGTGTGCTCTCGGCGAGGCTGGTGAGCGTGGCCTGCGTGGGTGGCTGGCCCAGGGCTGCCGCGCTGCGGAACACACGCTGCACGCCGCGCAGCCACGAGTCGAGGTCGGCGCCGGGCCCGAGACGGGCTTCCGCCCCGTCGAAGGTCGCGCGTGCCACCTCGCCGAGCCGCCGCCACGCCGTCGAGCCCTCCTGCGCGGGCAGCCCTTCGCCGAGCGTGCCCGTACGCGCGTCGAGACAGCCGCACGACTCGCGCGTCACGAGAGTCGAGCGCGACAGGTGCTGGCCCACTACGCGCTCGCCCCGGATCCGGGCGAGCAGCAGCGAGACGGCGAGCTCCCCGACCTGGTCGTGGTGCGGGTCCACCGACGCGAGCCGGGGCCGCACGCGCGCGCCGGCCTCGGAATGGTCGAACCCGACGATCGCCTGGTCACCCGGGAGCGACAGGCCCTGGGCGAGCAGTGCGCGGGAGAAACCGATCGCGTTGCGGTCCGTCGCGGCGAACGTCGCCGTCGTCGGCAGCCCCGGGCCGCCCACGACCGCCTGCGCGACGGTGGCGGCGCTCGCCTCCTGGTTGTCGGCGGTGCGGTAGAGCCACTCGGGCCGGGGCGTGATGCCGTGCGCGAGCAGCGTGGCGAGGTAGGCCTCGTGGCGTTGGACGATGTCGGCCTGCCGCAGGCTGCCGAGGAAGCCGATCTGCCGGTGCCCGTGCGCGATGAGATGTTCGACGGCGGCGCGTGTGCCGCCCTCGTTGTCCGGGGTCACCACCGGGGCGTCGATGCTGGTGGTGCGCCCGCTGATCAGCACGACCGGCGTGCCGTCCGCCTCTATCCGGAGCAGCGTCGCCTCGTTCACCGCCGAGGTGATGACTATGACGCCGTCGACCTGCCCGAGGCTCACGGAGGCAGTGCCCGGTGGCCGGTCCGGGAACTGCTCGCGTTCCAGGTCTGCCGGGTAGGTCTGCACCGCGACCACGCGGTGCCCGTCCGGACGGACGGTGCGCGCGATCCCAGCGAGCACCCGGCCGAAGTAGTAACCGCCGACCACCGGGGACAGCACCCCGATCACATACCTGCGCTTTCCGATAAACATGCAAATACACCCGTCTTCGTTGACGTTGTGCAAAATTCACCCGAGGGTGCATGCTACGTGGTTATGGTCCCAACGTCGCGACCGAATGATCCTGAACTGTCAGAATTTTCGACTCAGCGGCGCCGACCGACGATTGTTGACGTCGCCAGAGCCGCCGGCGTGTCCACGGCGGTCGTCTCGTACACCCTGAACGGGCGCAGCGGGGTCTCTCCGACGACCCGTGAACGGGTGCTCCGGGTCGCGGACGAGCTGGGCTGGCGCCCCGCGACGGCCGCGAGGTCGCTCCGCAGCGGCCCGGCGGCGGCGGCCCTCGTCGTGGTGCACGACCAGCCGTTCGGCACCCGTGCGGCGTTCCCCCTCGACCTCGTGGCGGGCGCGCTCCAGACCATCGGCCCGGACACGCTCACGCTCGCCGTGCACGTCGCGGAGTCGCCGGCGGACGCCGCCCAGCTCATGGACCGCTGGTGGACCGAGCGCCGCTACGCGGCCTTCGTCGTCACCGGTGTCCGCAGGGACGACGCGCGGCTCGCCGCCCTGCGCACCCTCCCCGCGCCGACCGTGGTGGTGGGTGCTGTCGCCGACGGTGCCCCCGCGACCTGGCAGCACGTCGTGCTGGACGACGGGGACGCCTTCGCGCAGGTGGGTGTCTTCCTCGCCGAGCTGGGGCACCGGCGGATCGCGATGGTCGCCGGTTCGGAGCACCTCCTCGCGCCGGTCCGCCGTGCCGCCGCCCTGGAGGCGTCCCTCGTGCGGTACGGCATCGAGCTGCGCACGGTCGCGGGTGACGGCCCCGAGCGGGCGTCGGCCGCGCTGCGCCCGCTGCTCTCGGCGAGCGACCGCCCCACGGCGATAGTGACCGACGACGACGCCACCGCCGGGCTGGTGCTCGACGTCGCCCGGCGGCTGGGTCTCGGCGTGCCGTGGGACCTGTCGGTGGTGGCCGGGACCGACTCGCCGGCGTGCTACCTGACGACGCCGTCGCTCACCGCGGTGCCGTACCCCGTCGAGGAGCTCGGCCGGGCCACCGGCTGGGCCCTGCGCACCGCGCTCGGCACCGCCGTGTCCCGGCGTGCGGTAGGGGTCGATCCGACGGAGGGCGAAGCGCCGCCGTCGGGCACCGTGCCGGTAGGCAGGCTCGTCGTACGAGGCTCGACCGCGCCTCCGGCCGGCGACTAAACGTTTAAGGCGGTTCTGCCGGAGCCAAACGGTAGGCAAAGTAGCGACATGCCACGGCGGAACGAGCCGCCGCGGTGCGCGTGTCGCCATCCGGCCTCCTGTGCCGGTGCGGACGCGCTCGGTACGGCCAATGGAGGTCACCGTGTCTACAGCACAACGCCGCACGCGCGGCACGTCCCCACTCAGATCCCGCTCACGCAGGTCCCGCACTGTGGTGGCGGCGGCAGTGGGTGCACTCCTCGCAGCGCCGGCACTGGTCGCCGGGAGTGCGCCGGCCGTCGCGCTCGAGGACAACCCGTTCGTCGGGGCCGGCCAGTACGTCAACCAGGACTGGGCGGACCTGGTCGAGACGGCCGCGGGTCAGGTCGGCAACGCCGGCGTCGCCGCTGACATGCTGGCGATCGCCGACGAGCCGACGTCGGTCTGGATGGACCGGATAGCGGCGATCGCGGGCACCGAACGCCAGCACGGCCTGGAGTGGCACCTCGACCAGGCGGATGCCCAGTCCGGTGGCTCGCCCTTCGTGTTCAACGTGGTCATCTACGACCTGCCGGGCCGCGACTGCCACGCCCTCGCCTCGAACGGTGAGCTGCCGGCCACCGCGGCAGGGATGCAGCGGTACAAGACCGAGTACATCGACCCGATCGCCGCGCTGCTGAACCAGCCGGAGTACGAGAACCTGCGGATCGTCGCCACGATCGAGCCGGACTCGCTGCCCAACCTCGTGACCAACATGTCCGACGCCGACTGCGCGGCTTCTGCGCCGTACTACCGCGAGGGCGTGCGGTACGCGCTGACCGAGCTGTACGAGGTCGGCAACGTGTACTCCTACATCGACGCCGGCCACTCGGGCTGGCTCGGCTGGCCGAACAACTCCAGCGGCGCCGCGCAGGAGTTCGCCAACGTCATCGAGGGCGGCACCTACGGCTGGAGCGCCGTCTCCGGGTTCATCACCAACACGGCGAACACCACGCCGCTCGAGGAGACGTTCCTGCCCAACCCTGAGCTCCAGGTCGGCGGCAGCCCGGTCAAGTCGGCCGGCTGGTTCGAGTGGAACCCGGACTTCGACGAGGTCGACTGGGCGGCGCACCTCTACGACCTGATGATCGCGCAGGGCGCACCGTCGAGCATCGGCATGCTCATCGACACCGGCCGCAACGGCTGGGGCGGCTCGGCCCGTCCGACGGCGGCCAGCACGTCCACCGACCTCAACACCTACGTGAACCAGTCCAAGGTGGACCGCCGGAACCACCGCGGTGCCTGGTGCAACCCATCGGGCGCTGGGATCGGTCAGCGGCCGACCGTCACGCCGTCGGGCCACCCCGAGTCCCACCTCGACGCCTACGTCTGGGTGAAGCCCCCGGGTGAGTCGGACGGCGCCTCGACCGAGATCCCGAACGACGAGGGCAAGCGCCTCGACCGGATGTGCGACCCGACGTACCAGTCCGGCGAGCTGGGCGGGAAGCTCACGGGCGCTCTGCCGGGCGCGCCGCTGTCGGGCCACTGGTTCCAGGCCCAGTTCGAGATGCTGGTCGCCAACGCGTACCCGGCCATCAACCCGACCGATCCCACGGACCCGACGGACCCGACGGACCCGACCGACCCGACCGACCCGCCGGTCGAGGAGTGCACCGCGGCGGCCTGGAGCGCGTCGGCCGTCTACGTAGGCGGGAACACCGTCTCGCACAACGGCCACGAGTGGCGCGCCAAGTGGTGGACGCAGAACCAGGCGCCCGCGCCGTCCGAGTGGGGTGTGTGGCAGGACCTGGGCGCCTGCTGACGCGGGACGTTCGCTGACAAGCGGTCTCGGCAGGCTCGACCAACGGTGGTCGAGCCTGCCGAGACCGTCTCGCTGCGTGTCGGCGTCATCTCCACGAAACTCGGGTGACGTTAATATCGCCGCCTGTCGACAGGGGAGAAGTCGTGGCTGAGCGCGTCACGTTCGAGAGCACCACGGGGCCGCGCCTCGCGGGCATCATCGATCTGCCCGAGGGCGAGGTGCGCGGCTGGGGAGTGTTCTCCCACGGGTTCACGCTGGGCAAGGACTCGCCGGCCGCCGCCCGGATCTGCAAGCAGCTCGCGGTCGAGGGCATCGGGATGCTCCGCTTCGACAACCTGGGCCTCGGTGACTCCGAGGGCGACTGGGGTGACGGGTCCTTCACGCACAAGGTCGCCGACACAGTGCAGGCGGCCCGGTTCATGGCCGAGCAGGGGCGGCCGGTCCACCTCCTGGTGGGGCACTCGTTCGGCGGCGCCGCAGCGATCGCCGCGGCCGCCGACATCCCGGGCGTGCAGGCGGTCGCGACGATCGGCGCACCGGTCCAGCCGCGGCACGCCGAGCACAACTACGACGCCGTCCTGGGCCGCGTCTTCGACGAAGGGCACGCCCAGTGGATGGTGGGCGGGCGTGCGCTGACACTCAAGCGGCACTTCGTCGAGGACGTCCGGCGGGCCGAGCTGCGCTCGAAGATCCGCGAGATGGGCTCACCGCTGCTGGTCATGCACTCGCCCACCGACAGCACGGTCGACATCTCGAACGCAGGGGAGATCTTCCGGGAGGCGCGGCACCCGCGCTCGTTCGTGTCGCTGGAGGGCGCGGACCACCTGCTGACGGCGCCGGGCCAGGCCAAGCGTGCTGCCCGCATCATCAGCGCCTGGGCGGACCAGTACCTGACGGTCTGACGGCGCGGCGCAGGTCACTGCTCCTGGGCGGCGGGGCGCCCCGCCGCACAAGTAGACTCTCCCCGGAATTCCCATCGCCTTTCGCCAGTCAGCTAGGAGCTTTCGTGGGACGCGTTGTCGTCGAGGTCATGCCCAAGCCCGAGATCCTGGACCCCCAGGGCAAGGCTGTGGTCGGAGCGCTGCCGCGCCTCGGCTTCACCCAGTTCTCCGGTGTGCGTCAGGGCAAGCGGTTCGAGCTCGAGGTGGACGGTGAAGTGACGCCCGAGATCCTCGCGGCCGCTCAGGAAGCCGCAGCCACCCTGCTGTCCAACCCGGTGATCGAGGACGTGGTCTCCGTCACCGAGGCCACGGAGGACGCCGACGTCGCCGGTGAGGCGAGCGGCACGCCGGTGAACGCCTGATGTCGGCGACCGAGCCGACGTCGGCCGCCACGCCGATGCCCGGGATCGAGGACGCCCGCATCGGCGTCATCACGTTCCCCGGCACGCTCGACGACCGTGACGCGGCGCGCGCCATCCGCCTGGCCGGTGCCGAGGCGGTGTCGCTGTGGCACGCCGACGCGTCGCTGCAGGACGTCGACGCCGTGGTGCTGCCCGGCGGCTTCTCCTACGGCGACTACCTGCGCGCAGGCGCGATCAGCCGGTTCGCGCCTGCGATGGCCGCGGTGGTCGACGCCGCCAACGGCGGCATGCCGGTGCTCGGCATCTGCAACGGCTTCCAGGTACTGACCGAGGCGCACCTGCTGCCCGGCTCGATGGTCAAGAACGACCACCTGCACTTCGTGTGCCGGGAGCAGTCGCTGATCGTCGAGAACGCGCGCACGGCCTGGACCAACGAGTTCCGCCGCGGACAGCAGATCAAGATCCCGCTGAAGAACCAGGACGGCCAGTTCGTCGCGGACGAGCGCACGCTCGACGAGCTCGAGGGTGAGGGTCGCGTCGTGTTCCGCTACGACGGCCAGAACCCGAACGGCTCCCGCCGCGACATCGCGGGCATCACCAACGACCGCGGCAACGTGGTGGGGCTCATGCCGCACCCCGAGCACGCGGTCGAGGCCGGCTTCGGTCCGGCGTCCGCCGAAGGGCCGCGCGCCGGCGTCGACGGGCTGACGTTCTTCACGTCGGTGCTGTCCTCGCTGGTCCACGCGTGACCGTCGGTCCGGTCCGGGCAGGCGTGCATGACCGCTGATGTCCTCGCGGGGATCAGCATCGAGAATGTCGGCTGGGACCATGGCGAAGCCGTCCGGCTGCGTACCGAGCAGCAGCGTGAGATCGACGCACGGTACGCGCCGCCGGGCACGCCTTCGGTGACGTCCGGGCCGGACCCGCGCGACCAGGTGGATCCCTCGATCGTGTTCGCGACCCTGCTGCTGCGTGTCGACGGCGAGCCTGCCGGGCATGCCGCGATGCGCGACCTGTCGGGCCGCGACGACCACCAGGGCGGCCTGCACCCTGACGGGACCGCCGAGGTCAAGCGCGTGTACGTGGCGCCGGACTTCCGCGGTCGCGGGCTGTCCCGCACCCTGATGAGAGCGGCGGAGGACGTGGCCCGCGCCGCGGGCGTGCGGCACCTGATCCTGGAGAGCGGGCTCATGCAGCCCGAGTCGCTGGGGCTGTACCTGCGGCTGGGCTACGAACCCGTCGAGCCGTTCGGCGTGTTCGCGGACGAGCCCGACTCGCGGTGCTTCGGCAAGTGGCTGGTGCCGGATCCCTCGCCCTCGTCGGACGGGCCTCCGCTGATCGAGCCTGTCGAGACCCGCCCGGAGACTCGCGAGGTGCCCTGGGACGACCCCGCCGCCGCAGCGCTGCGCCGCGGCATGTGGGCCTTCCACCAGGAGCGCTACCCCGAGCTCGTGCGCGACGTCGAGGCGCGCGGCGGGTACGACGCCGTTGACGCCGAGCGTGGGCGCGACGCGCGGGCGACCTTCCTGGCGACGCTCGTCGGGCAGCCGGTGGGCTGCGCGACGCTCGCGGCGGCGCAGGTGGGGCCGGCTCACCTCACGGCGGACCCGATGATCGGTTATGCCGGGCTCGCGCAGTCGGGCGTCGGCGTCGGCGCCGAGGACCCTAGCGGCTTCGAGATGCGGAGCGTGTTCGTCGACCCGTCCGCCAGGCGGGCGGGCGTCGCGAAGGCCCTGGTCCGGCAGATCGAGGAGAGTGCCCGACGCCGGGGCGGGCGCGCGCTGTACCTCGTGACGGGTGTCCGGCAGCCCGAGGCGCTGCGGTTCTACGTGGGGCTCGGCTACCGGCCGGTGCTGCCGTACCCGCCGCACGACGCCCCGGACCCGTTGCTCCTCTTCCTGGGTAGGAAACTCGCGTAAGTGTTCGTGCTAGTTCCCGTCTTAGGCTACAAGCCTAGAGATGCTCACCGCCCCCGGAGATACTCCAGCTGCGCCCGCACCGACGAGCGGGCCGCGATCAGCACGGACGGGTCGACGTCGGCGTAGACGGCGCCGGTCACCGCGTCCAGGAGCGTGTCCGGGAGCGGTGACCCGGCGTCGGGCAGCTCCGCCCCGAGGCCCGTGAGCGCCGAACGCACCTGCCCCAGCCGCTCCAGGCGGTGCTCGCGGTACGCGTGCACCGCCGAGCCGAGGTCCTGGATCACCGGCCCGTGCCCGGGGAGGCCAAGGACAGGACCCGGCAGATCCAGCGCGCTCAGCCGGTCGAGCGAGGCCAGGTAGTCGCGCAGCGAGCCGTCCGGCTCGGCCAGCACGGTGGTCCCGCGACCCAGCACCGTGTCGCCGGTCAGCACCACGCTGCCCGACGCCGGGTGGTCCGGCGCGGAGACCACGAAGCACACGGAGTCGGCGGTGTGTCCGGGTGTGGCAAGCGCCTCCACGCGCAGGCCCGCCGCGCTGACGATCTCGCCGTCCGCCAGCGGCTCGACCGTGGCATCGTCACCGCCCACGCCACCGCCGACGCTGAACTCGGGCAGCCCACCCCGCGAGGGTGCCCCGGTCAGCTCCCGGAACCTGGCCAGTCCGCCCGTGTGGTCCGGATGCCTGTGGGTCACGAGCGCCAGCTCCACCGGACCGGTCCCGGCCAGTGCGGCCAGGTGCGGCTCCAGCAGTGGCCCGGGGTCCACCACCACACAGCCCGACGAGCCGGGCGCACGCAGCACGTACGACCGGGTGCCGTCGAGGGTCATCGGGCCGGGGTTGTCGGCGCGCAGCATCCACACGAAGGGGGCAACGGAGTCCACCGCATCACCTTATCCAGTGGTCAACAGGGGTTGTGCGAGGACGAACTCCGGTGTGAGATCGGTAAATCACCTCCCAAGGTCGAGAGGAACCCCAGGATGTTCGCCATCCACGGCACAGCGCGGCACCCCCGCGCCCGCAGCGTTCCCGCACTCCTCGCAGTATCGGCACTCGCCGTGACGCCCCTGCTCGTGCCCACTCCCGTCTCGGGTGCGGCGCCCGCCGCCGCGAACGCCGAGGTGGTCGTGAGCGCGGGCCCGGTCGTCTTCGTGGAGGACGGCGACACCGCGACCGTCACCGTCACCGTCCGGGCGGACAGCGCGGTCCTCGCCCAGCCGGTCAGCGTCGACTGGCGTACGGGTTCCGGCACCGCGACCGCCGACGCGGACTACGAGGCAGGTTCGGGCACCCTCGAGTTCGCGGCGGGGACGCCGTCAGGCACCGAACGCACGATCACCGTCCGGACCAGGGAGTCGGAGGCGGGGGAGACGGCGGAGACCGTCCCCCTGGCACTGGCGTCGCGCGACGCGGAGGTCTCCGCCGACCCCACCGTCGTCGTCCGGGCGCACGGCCTGCCCTACCTGGACGAGCGGCTGCCCGTCGACGAGCGTGTCGCCGACCTCGTGAGCCGGATGACGCTCAAGGAGAAGGTCGGGCAGATGACGCAGGCGGAGCGCGGCAACGTGGCCGGCTCCCCTGCGGTGATCACTGAGCTCGGTCTGGGCTCGATCCTGAGCGGCGGTGGCTCCACGCCCGCCGACAACACACCGGAGGGCTGGGCCGACGCGATAGACGGCTTCCAGGAGCGTGCGCTTGCCACCCGCCTGCAGATCCCGCTGCTCTACGGCGTCGACTCGGTGCACGGGCACGGCAACCTGGCCGGCGCGACGATCCTGCCCCACAACATCGGGCTCGGCGCCACGCGCGACCCGCTGCTCGTCGCCAGGGCCGAGCGCATGGTCGCCACCGAGACGCGGGCCACGGGCATCCCGTGGACGTTCGCGCCCTGCCTGTGCGTCGTGCGCGACGACCGCTGGGGCCGGACCTACGAGTCGTTCGGGGAGCACCCGGCGCTGGCGAGCGTGCTCGGTGCGGCCGCGGTGCTCGGGTTCCAGGGCACGCGCCTGGACAGCAGCCGGTCGGTCCTCGCGACGGCCAAGCACTTCGTGGCCGACGGCGACACCGCCTACGGCACGGGCGAGGGCGAGTACACGGTGGACCAGGGCATCACCGAGCAGAGCCGCGGGCACGTCGAGTCCGTGGACCTGCCGCCGTACGCCGCGGCGATCGCGGCCGGCGTCGGCTCGGTCATGCCCAGCTACTCCAGCATGGACTGGACCGACGACGGCCTCGGCAACCCCGTGAAGATGCACGCCCACGACGAGCTGATCAACGGGTGGCTCAAGCAGGACCACGGCTTCGACGGGTTCGTCATCAGCGACTACCAGGGAATCCATCAGATCCCGCCGCTCGCTGCGGACTCTCCCACCACCCACCAGATCGTCACCAGCGTGAACGCGGGCGTGGACATGTTCATGGAGCCGTCGCAGTTCGAGCGGTTCCACACGCGGCTGGTGGCGGCGGTGCAGGACGGCGCGGTGACACCGGAGCGCATCGACGACGCCGTGTCCCGGATCCTCGCCGCCAAGTTCGAGCTGGGGCTGTTCGAGGAGCCCTTCGCGGACCGGTCCCACGCGGACGACATCGGCTCGCTAGCGCACCGGGCGATCGCCCGCAAGGCGGTGGCGGAGTCGCAGGTGCTGCTCAAGAACAGCCGGCGCGCGCTGCCGCTGGACGACGACGACAGCATCTACGTGGCCGGCCGCAACGCCGACGACCTCGGCAACCAGGCCGGCGGCTGGACCGGTACCTGGCAGGGTTTCTCGGGCGACGTGACCGAGGGCACCACGATCCTGGAGGGCATCGAGGCCGCGGCCGACGACGTCACCTTCAGCGAGGACGCCTCCGCGCCGACCGACGGGGCCGACGTCGGCGTCGTCGTCGTGGGCGAGACGCCGTACGCGGAGGGGTTCGGCGACGTCGGCGGGCCCGAGTGGGCCTGGGACCCGGCCGACGGCGGGGTACCCCGCGAGGAGAAGTCGATGTCGCTCCAGCCCGGCGACGTCGAGATCGTCGAGAAGGTCTGCGCCGAGATCACGACCTGCGTGGTCCTCATCGTGTCGGGGCGGCCGCAGGTGATCACCGAACAGCTCGGTTCGATCGACGCCCTGGTCGCCTCCTGGCTGCCGGGCACAGAGGGCGACGGCGTCTCTGACGTGCTGTTCGGCGAGCGCCGGTTCACGGGCAAGCTCCCGGTCTCCTGGCCCCGCTCAGCAGACGACCCGGTAGTGAACGTCGGCGACAAGGACTACGCCCCGCTCTTCCCGTTCGGCTGGGGCCTGTCCACAGGCGGCCGCACGTCGACCCTGGACGACCACCGCCTAGACCTCCAGGACGATGTGCTCCACCCGGTCCACGGCGTCCCGCCGGAAGCAGCAAAGGCGATAGCCAAGTCCGACGTGGCACAGTTAGAGGGCAAAAAAGCCCAAGCCCTCCGCCTCCTGACAGAGGCGCGCGAAGACTGACGTGACCTCACCGCAGAGGGGTGGGGGAAGGAAAGGTGCGGCCGGCCGTCAAGCCGTAGCGGAGGGCCCCCTGGGGCCCGTGAGCGAGGCCGGCCGCACCTTTCCTTCCCCCACCCCGGACGGAACCAGGGAACGGAACCAAGAACTCAGCGCGCCGAAGCCAACGCCTGTTCCACGTCCTCGATCAGGTCCCGCGTGTCCTCCAGGCCGATCGACAGTCGCACAGTCGTCTCCGCGATGCCCACGGCGCCCCGGCCCACCGCGCCGAGCTTGCGGTGCGTGGTCGTCGCGGGATGCGTGATGAGCGACTTCGCGTCACCGAGGTTGTTCGAGATGTCGATCACCTGGAGCGCGTCGAGGAACCCGAAGGTCCGCTTCTTCGCGGTCTCGGCGTCCGTGCCCTCCGGCACCGCGAGGTCGAACGTGACGACCGTGCCGCCGCCGCTCATCTGCGAGCGCGCCAGCTCGGCCTGCGGGTGGGAGTCGAGGAACGGGTAGCGCACTGCGCCCACCCCTGGCAGCGCCTCCAGGGCGTGCGCGACGGCGAGCGCGCCCGCGCCCTGCGCCGCGAGCCGCACCGGCAGCGTCTCCAGCCCCTTGAGCAGCGTCCACGCGTTGAAGGGCGAGAGCGACGGCCCGGTGTTGCGGATGAACGTCTGGACGGGCCCGGTCACGTACTCGGTGGTGCCGAGGATGGCCCCGCCGAGCACCCTGCCCTGGCCGTCTATGTGCTTGGTCGCCGAGTAGACGACGACGTCGGCGCCCAGCTCCAGCGGTCGCTGCAGCAGCGGGGTGGCGAACACGTTGTCGAGCACGACGGTCGCCCCGGCGGCGTGCGCGAGGTCGGCGACGGCGCGCACGTCCACGATGTCCTGCATCGGGTTGGACGGCGTCTCGAAGAACACGACGTCGGCAGGCGTCGAGAGCGCCTCCTCCCACTGGGAGAGCACGTGCCCGTCCACGTAGTCGGTGCGCACACCCCACTTCTTGAAGATCTCCTCGAAGATCACGACGCTGGACCCGAACAGTGCCCGGGCCGCGACGATCCGCGATCCGGACTGCACGAGCGCGGCGAGCGACGTGAACACCGCGGACATCCCGGTCGCCGTCGCGTAGCAGGCCTCGGCGCCCTCCAGCAGGCGCAGGCGCTCCTCGAACGTGTGGACCGTCGGGTTGCCGTAGCGCGAGTAGACGAAGCGGTCGATGTCGCCGGCGAACGCGGCCTCCGCCTCGGCCGCCGAGTCGTAGACGTAGCCCTGGGTGAGGAACAGCGCCTCGCCCGTCTCCTGGAACTCGGTCCGCTGGTGTCCGCCGCGCACGGCGAGCGTCGCGGGCCGGACGTTCCGGGGCAGCGGCTTGCGGCCGGACCCGCCGGGGGTCGCGTCGGCCGGGAAGGCTCCGGTGACCGTCACTGAGCGCCCTCCGTCCAGGGCAGCCCCGCGACCTTCCAGCCCTGCTGGTCGCGGACGCCGTCGGCTCCCGGCGCGCCCTCGAAGCCCTCCAGCACGTTGTACGACGGCGCGATGCCGGCCGCCGTGGCGAGCCGTGCCGCGCCGATCGAACGCTGGCCGGAGCGGCACAGGAAGACGACGGGGCCACCGGTGACGCCCGCGGCCTTGAGCTCCTCCAGGAACTGCTGGTTGGGGCGGCCGCCGGCCCGCACCCACTCGCTGAACACCGGCTGCTTCTCGAGGGATGCCGTGTCGGGGATGCCTATCGCGCGCCACTCGCCCTCGGTGCGGACGTCCACGAGGGTGGCGGCCGGGTCGGCGGCGAGCAGGTCCCAGGCCTGCTGGGGCGTGATGTCGCCGGCGTAGCCGTCGGCGGGGTGGGCTTCGATGTGCGCGGGGACGCTCATGTGCTCCTCCATCGGTCGTGGCGGTAGCACCCTCGTCCGTTCTCGCCAGGGGCGGGAACGCTGGGTTGCTGCGGCGTCGTCGTGCCACGTCACTCGGCCGCTCGGGATGGTCGCTGTGATCCTACGACACGACGTCCGGTGGGTGGGATGCCGTCTCGCACACTGGTCGGGATATCGTCCCGGGGTGGATACGGCGAACGGCGGATCTGTGGACGAGGGACTTGTGGACAACCCTGTGGACAATGTTGTGGAAAGTGCTGTGGATAGTGCTGTGGACAGCGGGGCCGACGCCCCGGACGAGCAGGAGTTGACCGGCGGGAACATCACCGGCGTCGTACGGATCGGCGACACGGTCCACCGCGAGGCGGGCCCCTGGACGCCCACCGTCCAGCGGCTGCTCGCCCACGTCCGCGCCGCCGGGATGACCGAGGTCCCCGAACCGCTCGGCCTCGACGACCAGGGCCGGGAGATCGTCTCGTACCTGCCCGGCGACGTCCCCGGCTGGCCCGCTCCGGCGTGGCTCTGGTCCGAGGGCGTCCTGGTCGAGGCGGGCCGCCTCCTGCGGCGCTTCCACGACGCGACCGCGGGGTTCCCTCGGTCGGACGCCGTCTGGCGCCTCCCCGCGGCCGAACCCGCCGAGGTGATCTGCCACAACGACGCCGCGCCGTACAACATGGTCTTCCGCGACGGCCGCCTCACGGGCCTGTTCGACCTCGACACCGCTTCGCCCGGCCCGCGGGTCCGTGACCTGGCGTACCTCGCCTACCGGATCGCGCCGTTCTCTTCAGACGCCTTCGCGGGCGCCGCCTACGACGTCGGGCACCTGGATCCGATGGAGCGGCTCGACACGCTGACCGAGGCGTACGGGACTCCGTTCCGGCGTGCGGAGGTGCTGGCTGCGATGGTCGACAAGCTTCACGACCTGGCCGGCTGGTCGGCGGCCCGGGCGGACGGCGACGGGCCGGCCGAGCTGCGCGAGCACGCCGCGATGTACCGGGCCGACGCCGACCGGATCGCCGCGCTCATCTCTCAGTCTGAGCGACCGAATCGTGAGACCAGTATCTGAGACGAGCGTTGACAGGAATTTTGCCGCAGCACAGGATGACGTCAGGTCATGAGTGCCAGCGTCAAGCCCCGGCTCGCTGGTCGGCAACCCTCCTACCGCGGTGGGGTGCCCCGGGTGACGACCTGGCCGCGCGCAGCCGCGCGTGGCAAGCGCGGGGGAACCTCCCCCAGGACTGTGCTGGAGGACGTCATGTCTGCAACCACCCTCACCCGTGACGACGCGGTCGCCGGCGTCGCCCCGCTGCGGCCCGTCGTCGGCGGCCAGACGCTCGTCCCGCTGGTGGACGGCAGTCTCGTCCCGTATGCGAACCTCGACGTCGCCGCGTCAGCGCCTGCCCTGCAGGCCGTCGCCGACCGCGTCACCCAGGTGCTGCCCCTGTACGCCAGCGTGCATCGCGGCGCCGGGTACCTCTCCCAGGTGAGCACCGCGCTCTACGAGACCGCCCGCCGCACCATCGGAGCGTTCGTGGGCGCCCGCGAGGACGACCTGACGATCATCACGCGAAACACCACCGACTCCCTGAACCTGCTCGCCGGCTGCGTCCCGGCGCAGCCCGACGGCGAGCCCGGCCGCGTGCTCGTCCTCGACGTCGAGCACCACGCGAACCTGCTGCCCTGGCAGCGCGGCACGGACGCGACCGTGCTGACCGGTGGCGCGACAGTTGCCGAGACGCTCGACCAGATCCGCGAGGAGCTGACGGACGCCGCCGCCGTGAACCGGCCGTTCGCCCTGCTCGCCCTCACCGGCGCCTCCAACGTGACGGGGGAGTCGCTGCCGGTCGACAAGATCGTCGCCATCGCCCACGAGCTCGGCGCCCGCGTGGTGCTCGACGGCGCCCAGCTCGTGCCCCACCGCCGCATCTCCCTGGAGAACACCGGCGTCGACTACCTCGCCTTCTCCGGGCACAAGACCTACGCCCCGTTCGGCGCGGGCGCGCTGGTGGGCCGCCGTGACTGGCTCGACGCCGGCACGCCCTACCTCGCGGGCGGCGGCGCCGTGCGGCGCGTGCGCGTCGGGGGCACCGAATGGCACGAAGGTCCCGCCAGGCACGAGGCCGGTTCCCCGAACGTCATCGGTGCGGTGGCGCTCGCCGCGGCGTGCGAGGAGCTCGCCGCACTTGCCCCAGCCGACGTCGCGGCGCACGAGAACGCGCTCCGCCGTCGTCTCGTGTCGGGGCTCGAGGCGATCGACCGCGTCGAGGTCGTGCGCGTGTGGGCCGACGCCGTCGACCCGGTAGGCGTCGTGACGTTCACCGTGACGGGCTACGACCCCGGCCTCGTTGCCGCCTACCTGTCCGCCGAGCACGGGATCGGCGTGCGCGACGGCCGGTTCTGCGCCCACCCGCTGCTCGGCCGCCTCGGGTTCGACGCCGGTGCGGTGCGCGCCTCGGTCGGCGTCGGCACCGCGGGCGAGGAGGTCGAGCGCCTGATCGCGGCGGTGGGCCGCCTGGTGGCCGACGGCCCGCAGGCCGGGTACGACGTCGTCGACGGGCTCTGGGTAGTGACCGACGACCCGCGCCCCGTCCCGGAGGGCTCAGGTCTCGCGGGTCTGCTGGCCACGGCCGCCCTGGGCTTCGACGAGGACTTCGGCTGCCTCCCGGACGCGGACTGACCTGCGGTTCGGCGTCAGAGCGGGAACGCGTGCGGGCGGGGAAGCTCCGCCTCCAGCTGGGCCGCCAGCGCCAGCAGGGTGAGCTCCCCGCCTGGCCTGCCGATGATCTGCACGCCCATCGGCAGCCCCGCAGGCGCGTCCGCGGTGGGCTCGGTCCAGTGGGTCGGCACGGTGATCGCCGGCAGCCCCGCGACGTTGAGCATCGACGTGAACGGCGTGTACTGGCACTGCTGCTCGAAGTTCCGCTCGGGGTCCTCGGCGTCGTACCACCCGATGGGCCGGGGCGTGAGGGCGAGCGCGGGCGTCACTACGGCGTCGTACACGCTGACCTGCGCCACCAGGGACCGTTCGAAGGCGGTGAGCGTGCGCACCGCCTCGGCGAGCTGCCGCGCGGGCACCTCGCGACCCGACCGGATCAACCACTGCGTCAGCGGCTCCAGCCTGCCGAGCGTCTCCGGGTCGTCGATCGGCACTGCGGAGGCGCCGCCCATCCACAGCGTCCGGAACGCCGGCGCGTACTCGGGGGCCTGCGCCAGCACGGTCTCCTCGACGTCGTGCCCGAGCCCGGACAGGGCCCGCACGCCCACGTCCAGCGCCGCCCGGGCCTCGGGTGACACGCTGATGTCGTAGAACCCGTCCCAGGCCGACGAGGTGGTCACGCCGATGCGTGCGCGGCTGCCTCCCGGCCCGCGTCCGCCCGTTCCCGGCGCGGGCAGCGCCGCGCGCTGGGCCGCAGCCAGGTAGGACCCCGCCTCGTAGGACGGCGCCCGCAGCGAGTACGGGTGCGCGACGCCGCCCCCGGCGCGCCTCGGCAGCATCGCCTCGAGCAGTAGGGCGGTGTCGGCGACCGTGCGTGCGATCGGTCCGTTCACGACCAGCCCGCCCAGCGAGTCGACGCCGCTGCCAGCGGGCAGGAGCCCTCGCGACGGCTTGAGCCCGACGACGCCGCAGGCGGCCGCCGGGATCCGGATCGATCCGCCGCCGTCGGACCCGGGAGCGAACGGCAGCATGCCGGCCGCCACCGCCGCGGCCGCCCCGCCGCTCGAACCGCCGGCACCGCGGGTCAGGTCCCACGGCGTGCGCGCGGGCGGGGTGTGGACCGGCTCGGTGTAGGCAGGGAAGCCGAGCTCGGGCGCGGCGGTCTTACCGAGGCTGACGATGCCCGCGGCGTCGAGGATCCGGACTATCTCGTCGCTCTCCTGGGCCGGCGGCAGGTCCGCGAACGCGCGCGACCCGAACCCGGTGGGCACACCCGCGCGGTTCCACAGGTCCTTGTCGCCCGTGGGCAGTCCCCACAGGCTGCCCGACGCCGGGGGCGTGTCACCGCGCGACCCGTCGCCGTCCCGCTGGAGCGCTGCCGCCCGCTCCCTGGCGAGCCCCGGGGTGACCGTGGCGAAGGCCCCGACGCTGGGGTTCAGCCGTTCCACCCGCTCGAGGAAGTGGTCGGTGACCTCGGCGGGCGTGAGCTCTCCGGCGGCGAGGAGGTCGCGGAGCTCGACGGCGGTCCGCTCATGCAGGGCATCCATCCGGCCAGGTTATGTGTTCCGCCACCGCCGGCCGGGCGCTCGGTTGCGGCACGGAGAAAGATCCAGAATGTCTTGATGGTGCGCCACGGCGGCAAATTCCGTCGCGCAGAATGCGCTTCTCCGGCATATGTTCGAGGAGTGCTGTCACCTTTAAGACGCACCACAGCGGTGTGCGGGAGGTGACGAGAAAGATCTCGAAGGGGGAGAGAACTATGCAATTCCTGAATACAGGTCTCGTTGTGCCGAGCGCGGTCGACTGGCTGGAGCCGCTCACGAGCGCTCTCGGTGCGATCGCAAGCTTCATCCCGAAGCTGCTCGTGTTCCTGGTCGTATTCCTCATCGGGTACTTCATCGCCAAGGCGGTCGCCCGGTTCGTCGGGATGATCCTGACGCGGATCGGCTTCAACAGGGTGCTGGAGAAGGCAGGGGCCAACAGGCTCCTCGCCGGCTCGGGCATCGAGCCGATCTCGCTGCTCACGAAGATCATCTACTACTTCATCCTGCTGATCACGCTGCAGCTCGCGCTGAGCGCGTTCGGGCCCACCAACCCGGTGAGCGCGATCGTGAACGACATAGTCGCCTGGCTCCCGAGCCTGGTTGTCGCGATCGTGATCGTGGTCATCGCCGGTGCCATCGCGAATGCGGTGAAGGACCTCATTCTCAACTCCATGGGCGGTGTTTCCTACGGCCCGCTCGTCGCGAAGGTGGTCTCGTTCTTCATCATCGCGCTCGGTGTTATCGCGGCGGTGAACCAGATAGGCATCGGCACCACTGTGACAATGCCTGTGCTCGTGGCATTCCTGGCTACCGTGGCGGGAATTCTGATCGTCGGTGTCGGTGGTGCGCTGATCGGCCCGATGCGTTCGCGTGTCGAAGGTGTCCTCGACAACCTGTCGGGTGGTGGCGCCGCTGCCACCCCTGTCGCCCAGCCCGTTGCCGCCCCGGGTGCCGCGCCCGGAGCGGCCCCCGGTACGTCGGGTTCGTTCGCTCCGCCGCCGCGCGACATCTGATCGCCTGGCCGGTCAGCAAACCACGACGCCGGTGTCGCACCGTCCTGGACGGTGCGACACCGGCGTCGTGTCGTGTGCGACTCAGAAGTCGCGGTTGTCCTGTACCGACGTCACGCGCGTGCCGTCCGTACCGAACTCCCGGTTGTCCCCCCACTCCCGGTTGTCCTCTACCGACGTCACGCGCGTGCCATCGGTCCCGAACTCCCGGTTGTCGCCCATGTCCCGGTTGTCGGCCGAGGCTGATGCAGCACCCAGGACGCCGACGGCCGCGGTGAGGACAGCTGCGGCGCCGGCGGCAGCGATTCGTGCGGACTTCTTCATGGTGCGCCTCCTTCGTTGCCGGAAGGGCGGTCCCCCGGCGCGACCACGTTGAGGCAAGGCGCCCCGCGACTCAACGACTTTTGGTTGACGCCGAATGTGCGGGCCTCGCCGGCGCCGGT
This sequence comes from Promicromonospora sp. NPDC023805, assembly GCF_040639635.1. Lineage (NCBI taxonomy): Bacteria > Bacillati > Actinomycetota > Actinomycetes > Micrococcales > Promicromonosporaceae > Promicromonospora > Promicromonospora sp. NPDC023805. The sequence goes on from NZ_JBFAAH010000003.1 coordinate 221,491, forward strand.
GTGCTAGGCGTTGCTCAGCAGCTCCTGGGCCGCGCCCACCACCTCGATGAACCGCTCCAGGTCCGGCTCGTCCTCCGTCGGCTGGAGGGCAACGGTGCTCGCGCCCGCCTTGCCGTACCGCTGCACGCCGTCGGCGAGCGCCTCCGCGTCGCCCCACAGGGCGTAGGAGCCGAGGCCGTCGTCGTCGGCCACGTCCATGCCCCAGGCGGTGAGCTCGGCGCGCAGGCGCGTGGTCGCGTCGGGGCCGGTCGCGGCGGACACGTTCTGGATGACCGGGAACGGTGCGGCGGCGTCGTGGCCGGCGGCGGCCCGGCCCTCGGCGATCCGCTCGAGCACGCCCGGCAGCCCGGCCAGACCGACGGACCCCTCGAGGACCACGCCGTCGCCGATCTCGCCGGCGAGGCGCAGCGACTTCGGTCCGGTGGCCGCCACCGGAACCGGGACGGGCCGGGTGGGCGGCCAGTCGAGCGCGACGTCGTCGAGGGACACGTACCGGCCAGACGTCGTGACCCGCTCACCGGCGAGCAGCGCACGCAGCGCCGTCGAGTACTCCCGCATGAGGGTCAGGGGCGATGCGGCCTTGGCGCCGACCTGCGCCATCCACGACTGCACGCCGTGCCCGATGCCGGGGATGAGCCGGCCCGGGAACATCCCCTCGACCGTCGCCACCTCCATCGCGGTGAGCGCCACGTTCCGCAGGGGCGTCGGCATGACGCCGATTCCGACGCGGACGTGGTCGGTGGCGGACAGGATCGCGCTGGCAGCGGAGATGCCACCGGTCTGGAAGCAGTCCTCCCACAGCCAGATCTCCTTGATGCCCGCCGACTCGACAGCGCGCGCGAGCGGGATGATGCGAGACGGCAGGGTCGAGGGGCGGATGATGCACGCCAGTGTGGTCATGGACTCACGCTGTCATGGAGCGGGCCGTCAGATCCAGCCCTTACGTGCGGCGTGCCAGCCGAGCTGGATGCGGGTCGAGACGCCGGCGACGCCCATCAGCACCTTGACGCGCCGCTGCACGGTGCGAAGGGAGAGACCGAGCTGGTTGGCCACCGACTGGTCGGTGAGACCGGCAAGCATCAGGGCGAGGATCCGGCTGTCCTCCTCGTCGAGCTCCGAGGTCTCGGCGCGTTCGCCCGGCGGAGCGAAGGGCGTAGCGTCCCGCCACACGCTCTCGAACAGGGCGATCAGGGCGTCCAGCAGCCCGGACGGATGGATGATCAGTGCGCCCACCAGGTCGGGGGCGAGGTCGGAACCTTCGGTGCCCGCCTCGACGACGGTCTGGATCGGTACGAACGCGAGCCGGCGGTCGATGATGAACAGCTTGATCGGCACCCGCTCCGAGAAGCGGACGTCCTCGCCGTTCTCGATGGCCTCGGCGACGTCGTCCACCCGCAGCGCCCCGGTGTCGAGGAAGACGCGGTCGATCACCACCCGGTACCGCACGCCGCGGGCGACCGCCTGGTCCTCGGCGGTGTTCTCGTCGGCGGGCATCACGAACACCGGTGGCTTGGTGAACGATTCGACGGTCTCGCGTGCGCCGAGCTGGAGCTGGATGATGCGGTGCTTCACGGCGTCGGCCCCGCGCACGACGTCGACGACGTCGGTGGCCGGCCGCAGCGCGGACGAGCGCCGGAACTCTTCCTCGAGCTCGATCAGCTCTACCTGCGCGGCGCGGATCTCGTCCTTGCGCCGGGCGAGCAGCGCGCCCAGCGCGATCTCGGGCGGCGCGGCCTGGAAGCGGGAGTCGTCGGCGCTCTGCCGGGTCGCCAGGCCGTGGCTCTCCAGCGCGCGGAGCACGTCCAGCGCGTCGCCGGGGTCGCAGTCGAGCCTGCGCCCCAGCTCCGCCGCGTCGAGGGACGGAGAAGCCACGAGGTCGCGGTACGCGAGGGACTGCGACTTCGTCAGGCCGAGCACGTCGCCGAGCATGGGATCCTCCGCCGGATGAAGTTCGCAGGGCCCTGGCGAGGATACGGGATACCCTCCGGCACGTGAGCACCGAGGACGTGAGCTTTCCCGCCGACGGCGAGTCGGTCGCCGGCCGCTGGTTCCTGCCGGACGGCGACCCGGTCGGCGTCGTGGCGATCGCGCCGGCGATGGCCATGCCCATGCGGTTCTACCGGCATCTCGCGGCCTGGCTCGCGGAACGCGGCTTCGCGGTGCTGACCTTCTCGTACCGCGGTTCGGAGCCCGAACTCTACGGCCCGATGCGGGACTCGTCGGCGACCGCCCTGGACTGGTACCACGACGCGGAGCTGGCGGCCGGGCACGCCCGCGCCCGGGCGGACGCCGCCGGCGTCCCGTTCACCTGGGTGGGCCACTCGTTCGGCGGCCAGAGCCTGGGCTTCCTGTCCGACGTCGGCGTGGACAGCTGCGTCATGGTCGCCTCGGGGACTGGCTGGCGGGGCAAGGCGGTGCCGATGATCAAGCGCTGGTCGCCGCTCCTGTGGCGCGCCATAGCGCCCGTCGCGATCGCCGCGGTCGGCTACTACCCCGGCCGCCGACTCCGGATCCTCGACGACCTGCCGGCCGGCGTCATGCGCCAGTGGGGTCGCTGGTGCCTGCACCGGGACTACCTGTTCAGCGAGCACCCCGAGCTGCGGGACCGTTTCGCGAAGGTGCAGACGCCGGTCACCGCCCTCTGGACCGCCGACGACGAGCTCATCTCCCCGGAGTCGATCCGGTACTGGAGCAAGGAGTTCCCGAACGCGCCGATCGAGTTCGTCGAGCTGCGCGCCGCCGACCACGGCCTGAGCCGGATCGGGCACTCGGGCTTCTTCCGTCCGAAGCGCGCGATCCTCTGGGAAGAGGTGCTGCTGCCGCGTCTACCCAGCGATTCGGCCCGAGAACAGTAAGTGGTTCGGGCCAGATCGCTGGGTAGACGGACGAGGTCAGAGGGGGGTGACGGTGCCTCGGAAGTGGCGGGTGTTCTTGCCCGAACGCCAGCCTTCGTAGACGAAGCCCTGTCCGTTGGTCGAGCCCGTCGAGGCCTCGGCCGTGTATCGGATCGACACGTCCACCGTGCTCGGGAGCAGGACCGGCTTGAAGAACTCGACGGTCCACTCGTACGTCTCGCCCCGGCGCGCCGGCCCCACCTCGGCCAGCGCCCGTGCGGCGGTGTACATCCCGTGCGCGATCGCCCGGGGGAACCCGAACGCCTTGGCGCCCAGGCCGGAGGTGTGGATCGGGTTCTGGTCGCCCGACACCGCGCCGTACGCCCGGCCCGTGCCGGCGCCGAGCTTCCAGCGTGCGGTCGGCAGGGGCGCCGGCCACTCCTCGCGCGGCGCATCGGCCTCGGGTGCGTCGCCGTCAGAGGCCGTGAAGCCCTTGGCGAGGTACGTCGACACGCTCTGGTAGGCGAGCTCGCCGCCGACCAGCACCTCGGCGACCAGGTCCACCTGGACGCCGCGGCGGTGCGCCCGGGCGTCCTGCGCCCAGGCCCGCACCGTCAGCGCGTCGCCGAGCCGCACCGGCCGGAGCACCCGCGCGGTGTTGCGCAGGTGCACCATGCCGAGCAGCGGCAGCGGGAAGTCCCCACGCACCATGACGGCGGTCGCCAGCGGGAACGCGAGCACGTGCAGGAACCCGGCAGGCAGCACCTCGGACGACGGCTCACCGAGCAGCCGCTGGTACGCCGCGAGGTGCGCCGCCTCGCCCGCGGTGTCGACGTCTGCCACCTGATAGGCCAGCCTGGGCAGCTCGACAGCGCCCTTCGGGCGTTTGCTCGCGGAGCCGGCGAGGCCCTTGGCGAACAGGCCGCCCAGCCTCGGCAGCTGGGCCAGCTCTGTCACGTCGTACGACGCCGGTGCTCCCGGCACTGTCAGCTCTGTCATTTGCCCAGCATGGACTGGCCGCAGACGCGCAGCACCTGTCCGTTCACACCGCGGGCAACCGGCGACGACAGGAAGGCGATGGCCTCGGCGACGTCGATCGGCAGGCCGCCCTGCTGGAGCGACGGGATGATGCGCCGGCCCACCTCGCGCGTCGCGAACGGGATCGACCGGGTCATCTCCGTCTCGATGAAGCCCGGCGCCACGGCGTTGGCCGTGCCGCCCAGCTCCGCCACGAGCGGCGCGGTGGCGGCCGTGTGGCCGATCACGCCGGACTTCGAGTACGCGTAGTTGGTCTGGCCCTTGTTGCCCGCGATGCCCGACGTCGAGGCGAGCGACACGATGCGCAGCCCCTCGACCCCTGCGGCCAGCAGCTGCTCGTTGATCCGCAGCTGCGAGGCGAGGTTCACCGCGATGACGGCGTCCCACTGGGCGGGCTTCATGTTCGCGAGCAGCTTGTCGCGCAGGATGCCCGCGTTGTGCACCAGGATGTCGAGGCCGCCGAGGTGCCGGGTCGCCTCCAGGATCTTCGTGCCCGCATCGGCGGCGGTCACGTCGAGCTGCACGGCGGTGCCCTTGATCTCGTTCGCGACGGCGGCCAGCGACTCACCGGCGGCCGGCACGTCCACGACCACTACCTTGGCGCCGTCCCGGGCCAGGGTGCGCGCGATAGCCGCCCCGATCCCGCGTGCGGCACCCGTGACGACGGCAACCTTGCCGGCCAGCGGCTGCTGCCAGTCGACGTCGTCGAGCGCGTCCGCCGGACCGACGGGCAGTACCTGACCGTCGACGTACGCCGACTTGGCGGACAGGAAGAAGCGGAGCGTGCCGAGCGCGGAGGTCGAGTCGGCGGCGGCGCCACCGGTGAGCTGCACACCGTTCGCGGTGGCGCCGGCGCGCAGCTCCTTGCCCACCGAACGCGTGAAGCCCTCGAAGCCGGCCCTGGTCGCGGCGACGGCCGGCGAGTCGCCGGCCGTCGGCGCGCGGGAGACGACTACTACCCGGCCGTTGCCGGCGAGCCTGCGAAGCGTGCCGCCGAGGGTGAGCACCGCCTCCGAGACGGACTCAGGGGACTCGGCGGCCGTGCCGACCAGCACGACGCCACCCCAGCGGACGTCGTCGGCGCCCTCGGTGGAGCGACGCACGTCGACCTCCCACGACCCGAGGGCCTTGGCGATCGCGTCGGCGTCGCCGGCCGAGGCGCCGTCCGACACGACGAGCACCGGACCCACGGTGAGGGGGGCGTCGGCGGCGTAGCGGCGCAGGATCGCCGGGCGGGGGAGGCCCAGCTTCTTGGCGACGGTCTTGGTGAAGCCGCGGTTCACGGCCACTGTGTACTTGTCTGACGGGGCGGACTGGACAGCCACGAAATTCCTTCCGGTTCTGGGGAGAGGCTCAGACGGACTCGACGACGGCGACGGCGCCGAGGCCACCCGCCGCGCAGACCGAGATGAGCGCGCGTGCCGGACGGCCGGTCTCGGCAGCCTTGGCGGCCACCAGCTTCGCGGCGGTGGCGATGATGCGTCCGCCGGTCGCGGCGAACGGGTGGCCCGCCGCGAGCGAGGAGCCGTTCACGTTGAGCTTGCTGCGGTCGATCTTGCCGAGCGCGCCGTCGAGACCGAGCTCGGTGCGGCAGTACTCCTCGTCCTCCCACGCGGCGAGCGTGGTCAGCACCGTAGAGGCGAACGCCTCGTGGATCTCGAAGAAGTCGATGTCCTCGAGGGTCAGGCCGTTGCGGGCCAGCAGGCGCGGCACGGCGGCGGCCGGCGCCATGAGGAGCCCCTCGTGGCCGTGCACGAAGTCGACGGCGGCCGTCTCGGCGTCCACGAACTTCGCGAGGATCGGGAGGTCGCGCTCCTCCGCCCACTCGCGCGAGGAGAACAGGACGGCGGAGGCGCCGTCGGTCAGCGGCGTGGAGTTGCCGGCCGTCATGCTCGCCGGCTCGCCGAGCTTGGTGCCGAAGACCGGCTTGAGCTTCGCGAGCTTCTCGAGGGACGTGTCGGGACGCAGGTTGTCGTCGCGGGTCAGGCCCTTGTACGGGGTGACCAGGTCGTCGAAGAAGCCGGACTCCCAGGCGCGGGCGAGGTTCTGGTGCGAGTTGAACGCGATCTCGTCCTGCGCCTCGCGCGAGACGCCCCACTTGGCGGTGGTGATCGCCTGGTGCTCGCCCATGGAGAGGTGCGTACGCGGCTCGCCGGTACCGGGGGTGGCCGGGGCCAGGTCCTTGGGGCGGACCTTGAGCAGCGCCTTGATCTTCGCGCTGGTCGTCTTGGCGTGGTTCGCGTCGAGGAGCGCGGCCCGCAGGCGGTCGCTGACGACGATCGGCGCGTCCGACACGGTGTCCGTGCCGCCGGCGATCGCGGACTCGATCTGGCCCAGCTTGATCTTGTTGGTCACCGCGATGGCGGCCTCGAGACCGGTGGCGCACGCCTGCTGTACGTCGTAGGCGGGCGTCGTGGGCGACAGCGAGGAGCCCAGCACCGACTCGCGGATCAGGTTGAAGTTCTTGCTGTGCTTGAGGACGGCGCCACCGGCGACCTCGCCCAGGCGCTCGCCCTGCAGGCCGAACCGGGCGACGAGGCCCTCGAGCGCTGCGGTGAACATGTCCTGGTTGCTGGTCCGGACGTACTTCTTGCCGGCGCGGGAGAACGGGATGCGGTTGCCGCCGATGATCACGGCTTCACGCGTGGACGGGACGGGGGAGGGGGTAGTGGACACGTCGCTGTTCCTTCTCACTTCGTCGTCGGGCAAGTGGCTTCGTAGATCGAGCCTCGTCGAGGCCGGGACAGGCCGCTACCCGGTTCGCACCCGGGGTGGTGCCCAGGACTCACAGTACCTGATACTCTCAGTCTCGTGAGACGAATCACAAGACCTCTAGCGAGTCACGGTGGGGAGGCGGACCGATGAGCATCGGAGTCGACGGTCGTTCGACCCGCTGGGACGACCACCGCACGGCACGCCGGGCAGAGCTCGTCCGGGCCGCGCGCAAGGCTGTGCACCGCCTCGGGCCCGCGGTCTCGATGGACGAGATCGCCGCCGCGGCGGGTACGTCGAAGTCAATCGTCTACCGGTACTTCGACGACAAGGCGGGCCTGCGGCTCGCCGTCGCCGAGACCGTGGTGATGCAGATGCACGACGCGCTGCGCGCCGCGGCGCAGCGCGCGGACAACCCCGAGATGGCGCTGCGCGAGATGGTACGGGTCTACCTCGAGATGATCGAGAGCTCGCCCAACGTCTACTGGTTCGTCACCCGCACCGCGATCGGCGGCAACGAGCCGGCACCGGTCGAGAGCGGACGTCGTGGCCGCCGCGCCACGGCAGCCGAGGAGGCGGCGGACGCCGCCGTCCCGAGCACGCCGGTCGACCTGCACCCGCTGGGCGCCTACCTCGACTCCGTGATCGAGCTCGTCGCCGAGCCGTTCGCGCGGGCCACCGACGTCCCCCAGGCCGATGCGGCCGCCTGGGCGGCCGGCGCCGTGGGCTTCGTGCGGGGCTCCGGCGAGTGGTGGCTCGGCCACCGCAACGTCGAGTCGAGCCCGCTGACCCGGGAAGAGCTCACCGAGCGCGTGACGCTCTGGCTCTGGACCGGCCCAGTAGGCGTGCTGCACCAGAACCGCCCCGGTTCCGCACCCGCCACTGCCTGACCCGCCCGACCCCGAACACTCTTCGACCCACCCTCCCGAGACCCAGTACCTGGCCTGCCGGCCGAAATACCGAGGAGAACCCGATGACGACCACCTCCGAGTCCGTGACGACCCCCACGGCCAGCGAGGCCGCAGCGCCCGCACCCGCGGCGCCCCGGCCGGCGTCGGGCGCCCGCGTGGACGTGCCCGCCCTGGAGCAGATGCTGCTCGGCCGCTGGGCCGAGGAGCGTGCCGAGGCTCGTCACATGGTTGCCACGCACCCAGAGCTCTGGAAGCGGGAGGGGATCACCAAGGAGGAGCACCGGGAGATCGCCCTCGCGCAGATGAAGCAGATGGTGCCCTACGGCCACGTCCTGCGGGCTTTCCCGGAGCGCCTCGGTGGCCGCGCGCAGGCGGGTGCCAACCTCGTGGGGTTCGAGGAGCTGGTCGCCGCCGACCCGTCGCTGCAGATCAAGGCGGGCGTGCAGTGGGGTCTGTTCGGCTCCGCCATCCTGCACCTCGGTACCGAGGAGCAGCAGGACCGGCTGCTTCCCGGAGCGATGGACCTGAGCGTGCCCGGCGCGTTCGCGATGACGGAGACCGGTCACGGCTCCGACGTCGCCTCGATCGGCACGACCGCCACGTACGACCCCGAGACCGAGGAGTTCGTGCTCAACACCCCGTTCCGCGGGGCGTGGAAGCAGTACCTCGGCAACGCGGCGAAGCACGGCGTCGCTGCGACGGTGTTCGCCCAGCTGATCACCAACGGCGTCGACCACGGTGTGCACTGCTTCTACGTACCGATCCGCGACCCGCGGACCATGGAGTTCCTGCCGGGCGTCGGTGGCGAGGACGACGGTCAGAAGGGTGGCCTCAACGGCATCGACAACGGCAAGCTGCACTTCACGAACGTGCGCGTGCCGCGGCTGGACCTGCTCGCCCGCTACGGCCAGGTGGCCCCTGACGGCACCTACACGTCCACCATCGACAGCCCCGGCCGCCGGTTCTTCACCATGCTGGGCGCCCTGGTGCAGGGCCGTGTCTCGCTCGACGGCGCGGCGATCTCCGCGGCGAAGATCGGTCTGGCGATCGCCACGAAGTACGCCGACCAGCGGCGCCAGTTCTCGCCGTCCGCGGGCGCCGACGAGCTGACGCTGCTCGACTACGCCACGCACCGTCGCCGTCTCTTCCCGCGTATCGCCGAGGCGTACGCCATGCACTTCGCGCACGACGAGCTGCTCGACATGTTCGACGCCGTGTTCTCCGGCCGCGAGGACACCCCCGCCATGCGCGAGGACCTCGAGACAACGGCCGCCGCGCTCAAGGCGACCTCCACCTGGTACTCGCTGGACACGCTGCAGGAGTGCCGCGAGGCCTGCGGCGGCGCCGGCTTCCTCTCGGAGAACCGCTTCACCAGCCTGCGTGCCGACCTCGACATCTACACCACCTTCGAGGGCGACAACCACGTGCTGCTGCAGCTCGCGGCCAAGCGCCTCGTGGGCGACCACGGCAAGCGGATGGCCGAGGCGGCGAAGTCGCCGGGCGGCATGGCGAGCATCGTCGCCGGGCAGGCCAAGGACGCGGTGCTGCACAAGCTCCCGCTGAAGCGGCTCGGCCAGACCGTTGCCGACGGCGGCCGTGCACGCTCCGCGGGCCGCCTGCTGGACGCGGAGGTGCAGCGCGAGCTGATCGCCGGACGCTTCGAGGGCATGGTCGCCTCGACCGCGATGGGCATGCGCCCCGCGCTCAAGGCCGACTCGATCCGCGCGCAGGAGATCTTCGACGACAACCAGGTGAGCCTCATCGGGTCCGCCGCCGCGTGGGCAGAGCTGGTGCGCTGGGACGCGTTCACGAAGGCGATCGGCAAGGTGTCCGACGCCGGCACCCGCAAGGTCCTCACCCTGCTCCGCGACATCTACGGGCTCACGACCATCGAGCGTCACCTCGACTGGCACCTGACCAACGGCCGCCTCTCGACGGGCCGCGCGAAGGCAGTGACGTCGACGATCGACCGGATGCTCAAGGAGCTCCGTCCGCACGTGCTCGACGTCATCGACGCCTGGGGCTTCACGCAGGAGCACCTCCGCGCCCCGATCGCCGACGGCTCCGAGAAGGTCCGCCAGGACGAGGCGGCCGCCTACTACCGCACGCTGCGCGCGAGCGGCACGGCACCGGTCAGCGAGAAGGAGCTGCGCAAGCGCGAGGCGAAGAGCGCCTGACGGCGGTACGGCCGCAGCAGGCGAGGGGTCCCGACGGGCTCGACCACCGGTGGTCGGGCCCGTCGAGACCCCTCGTCATGTTCCGGGCAGGGTTATGCGGCGTCGGGGACCGCGGCCACGACGGGCACCGGGAGCTGCTGCACGGGAACCTGGACGGGCTCGCTCGTGGACTCCTCGTCGTCGTCGGCCGCGCGCGCCAGCGGCCCGCCGAGCGTCACCGGGGCGCCCGGGTCCGTCGCCGGCTCGGGTGTCGCCCGCACGGCGAAAAAGGTGCCCGCCAGCCCGAGGAGGGCGGCGAGCACGGCGAGCGGTACGAGCTGGTACGCGACGGTGAATCCGAGCAGTGCGCCGCAACCTACCGCGACGGCTGATCCACGGACTAGTACACGGGTCATCAGGAGCCTCCCTGCCAAGGTATCTCCGAGGAGCAAATGCCTGACCCCAGGGGAATCTCGTGGTTCGCTGGGCGCCTGCGGACGGCGGTCGACGCCTGGTGCGCACGACCACATGAGCTGGGGTCCGGCTGAGCTGGGGCTCATCAGATATGGCGAGCCTGCCTCGCCTTCGTTTCCAGGAAACCTCAAGGTGAGCGCCTTCGCACGTCGAACCGCGGCCCCGAAGGTCACGAACAGGTCACGGCGTGGAGTGCCCGGGCTGGTGGCCCGTCTAGCTCACACGGGGTTGCACTGGGCGGTGGCGGTGAGGATCAGTCCGACGTCGGGCCGCCATGGCTCGAGGTTCCACGTGGACTTGTCGGGCGCGCCCACCGCGTGGCACACGAGCTGGTCGCCCATCGTCGAGGTGTCCGCTTCCGGCTCGGCGGCCACCAGCTGGGTGCGGATCAGGTCCAGTCCGGCCTGGCCGGCGTACCGCGCCCAGTCCGTCGGGTCGACGGCGAGCGAGCGTCCGCCCTCGCTCTCACCCCAGGTCGCGCTCTCGATCGCCTGTGCGCCGACGATGAACGTGACGGGCAGCGGCTCGGCCCGGTCCGTGGGTACCGGGGGCGCCGACCCCTGGAGCGGCTGGGGCTGCTCGACCTCCACGACTGCGTGGGTGGCGTCGACCTCGGTGACCTCGATGCGCGGCGCGTCGTCCTCGGTGCCCGACGGCGGTGCGGGCGGGCCGATCGCCGCGACGGGGTCACCTCCGTCGTCCAGCACGGTGATGCTGCCGTCCGTGTCGACGTCGAACGAGCCGGGGGAGGCGAGCGCGAGGCGTGCGGAGCCCCCCGGGGCGAGCGTGAGCGTGACCGTCCGGGTGCCGGGTCCGTCCTCGTCCGTCCGTACGTCGGCGGCTTTCCGGGTGACGATCTGGAGGACCACGTCGTCCAGGGTGACCGTGCTGGTGCGCTGCTTGGGCCGACTGCTGGTGGGAGTCTGCGATTTTCCGGGTGGCTGCGCCGAACGTGCCGCGGTGGGTGTCGGCTCTGCGTCCGCTGCCCGCGCGCCCTCGGTCCGTTCGGCCAGGCCGCACCCGCTCAGGGCGAGGAGCGCGGCCAGTGCGGCGCACGCCGCGAGGGGCGACTGGGCGGCTCGTCGGATCGGCACCACCCCATTGTGTGGGCAATCGACAGTGTGCGGGTGATCGACACGGGTCGGCGCGCTGGGTGGCGCGCGTCGCCGTCAGCCCCTATCTTTAGAACATGCGTTCGAACAAGGTGCTGGTGACTCGTGGTCCCGCCGATGTGCCGGGCCAGTCTCCGCGTGGTGCTGCCGCACCGCGCGAGTCAGGGTTCGCGAGCGGTTTCGCGGATCTTACGGAGGCGGTCGACGCCGTGGCCGCGGTCGACGCGCTCCTTGCGTCGCTCGCGGCCTCACGGGCAGTGCTCATGGAATCGGTCCGGGAGTGGGTGGCCGACCAGCCCGAGCTGTTCGACGCTCCCGAGGCCGAAGCGGAGGAGCCGGACGGGCTGGCACCCGAGCTCGTCGAGCGGCTGGCCAGGGTCCTGCGGATGCCGGAGAGCTCGGCGGTCGCGCTCATCGAGGAGTCCCGTGCGCTGGTGCACGAGCATCCCCGCACGCTCGCCGCACTGCGCGGCGGGCATATCACCCACGCCCATGCGCAGACCATCCTCGGCTACACGGACGGGCTGGGGCGGACCAACCGGGTGGCGCTGGAGACCCGCCTGCTGAAGCACGCGCGCAGCACCACCCCGGGCGAGCTGAGCCTTGTCGCACGGGTCGAGCGCGAGCGTCGGCTACGTCCGGAACGGCCGACGGCGGCACCGGTGGTACGTCAGGCGGCGGCCGTCCGGCGGCAGCGGCTCAGCGCTTCCCCCACAGGTCGTCCCACGCGGTGAACGCGTCGTCGGTCCGTGGCGCCTGCTGCGGGCTGCCACCGGCCGCCACGGCCGGTGATTGGCTGTCCCACGTGGGGCCGGCCCGCGTGGGGCTGCCCCAGCCGGGGCTGTTCCAGGTCGGGGCGGCCTGGCCGCGGTGATCCTGGCTACCGCCGCCCTGGTCGTCGCTGTACGGGAGCCAGTCCTGAGGTGCGTCGGAGCCGCCGGCCCACTGATCGCCCGGTCCCGTTCCGTACTGCTCGGCAGCGGGGTATGCGGTGGGGTACGAGGGGTCGTACTCCGCCGCGTACCCGTCGAGCGGCGTCGCGGGCTCGGGAGCCTGGCTCGGCTCCGGCCACTGCTGCGCCGTCTCGGTCTGCCCCGACCAGGCGGCGGACCCGCTCTGTCCCGACCAGGACGGCGTGGGCGGGGAAAGGACCGGTGCCGGCTGTTCCGGCTCGGCAGGTGCCGCATATCTCTTGGCCTTGTACGGCCGGGTGCCGTCGGTCCGGGTGTCGGCGCTCTGTCCGGGCGCGGCGACCGCGGCGAAGGTGGTGGTGGCGAGGTACTGCTCGAACGGGACGGCGAAGGTCTCGTCCTCGGACCACGCGCCGTCCCAGGCCGCGGTGGCCCGGGACGCGCCGGCGCGGCGGCCGTCATCGGGCATCGGGGGGAGGCGGATCTCGCCCGAGCTGTGCAGCAGCTGGTCGTGCATCTGCCCGACCCAGTTGACCGCCAGCTCGAAACGCATGGCACTGAGCCCGTTCACGCCGAGCTCACCGCCGACGGCCGGGTGCGGGTTGAAGGCGTAGACGTCCTCCTCGCCGAGGTGGATGCCGCGGCTCCGGGCGTCGCGGACCAGGTCGTCCATGAGATAGGTGGCGCGGCCCTCTGCCGACTCGAGCTCGGCATACATGGTGACGGCCGAGGCCCAGCGGAGCTCGAGCGTGCCCTCGACCGTGTCCAGGAACCACCATCCGTCCAGCGACTCGAGGAAGATGTCGCCGAAACAGGTCGCGAAGCGCGGGGTCTGCTCGCGAAGCCCCAACCACTGCCATGAGGAAAGCCCGAACTCGAAGGAAACCTTCGGAAAAGTTCGAAGCAGCTTCATGTCCGAATGAAACCACTGTCGGGTAAACGCCGGGAACCCCCCGATGACATCTTTGTTACGCGATTACTCAATAGCGGTGCGGCGGCGCCGTGGCAGCGGTGCGGGCTCACGCGAGTCCCGACTGATAGGCGAACACGACGAGCTGGGCGCGGTCGCGCGCGGAGAGCTTGATCATCGCGCGCGACACGTGCGTCCGCGCGGTCGCCGGGCTCAGGACGAGGTGCTCGGCGATCTCGTGGTTGTTCATCCCCTGGGCCACGAGGCAGACCACCTCGTGCTCGCGATCGGTCAGGTCCCCGATCCGGGGGTGCGGCACGAGCGCGCGCGGCGATGCGGCGGTGAACTCCCTGATCAGCGTGCGTGTGGCCGACGGCGCCAGCAGCGCGCCGCCGTCGTGCACCGTGCGGATCGCGGTGACGAGGTCCGCCGGCGGGGTGTTCTTCAGGAGGAAGCCGCTGGCCCCCGCCCGCAGGCCGTCGACCACGTACTGGTCGTGCTCGAACGTCGTGAGCACCACTACGCGCGTCGCGGTCAGGGCGGGATCCTCGGCGATCCGCCGGGTCGCCTCGATGCCGTCGATGCCGGGCATCCGGATGTCCATGAGCACGACGTCGGGCCGCAGGCGACGGGCCTCCGCGACGGCGGCTATGCCGTCGGCGGCCTCACCGGCGACCGTGACGTCCGCCTCCCCGGAGATCAGGGCGCGCAGGCCCATCCGCACCAGGTCCTGGTCGTCCACGAGCAGCACGGAGATCATGCGACACCTCCGGCGGGCAGTACCGCCCGCACCTCGAAGTACTCGTCGGCGGGGCCGGCGTCGAGCCGTCCGCCCAGGGACTCGACCCGATGCCGCATCCCGGTGATGCCGAAACCGGCGACGAAGCCGCCGTCGGCGCCGCGCGGGTCACGGACGCGCACGTTGCGGACGCGCAGCCGGACCAGGTCCGGCTCGTAACCCACCTCGACGCGCGCCGCCGCCCCGGCGCCGTGCTTGACCACGTTGGTCAGCGACTCCTGGAGCACGCGGTAGGCGGCGAGGTCCACGGCGTCGGGCAGCGGCCGGGACGTGCCGCCGACCGTGAGGTCGACAGCGACGCCCGCCGAACGCACCCGCTGCGCCAGCACCGCCAGGTTGGCGAGCCCGGCCGTCGGAGCACGCTCGGGGCCCGCGCCGGGCGCGGTACCGGGGCGGATCTCCGCAAGCGTGGTGCGCAGCTCGGTCAGCGCCTCGTTCGCCGCCTTCGAGATGGCCTCCAGCGCGGTCGTTGCGTCCTCCGGCCGGCCCAGATGGAGCGCGATGTCCGCCTGCATCTGGATGGCGGCCAGCCCGTGCCCGACGACGTCGTGCACCTCGTGCGCGAGCTGCAGCCGTTCGTCGTCGCGCGCCTGCTGCTCCGCCGCGTCCCGTTCGGCGGACCGGGCCTCGTGCCACATCCGCCGGGCCACGCCGATGCTGAACGGAACCGCCACGATGGCGCTCGCCGGTATCAGCCCGGTCGGCAGGGGGAGCGCGCCCGGATGCGTGAAGACATGCAGCAGGAGGAGGGCCAGCGTCGCAGTGCCCCACAGGAGAGCGGCGCGGAGCGGACGCCGTCGGGCCACGGAGTAGACCGCGACCACCACGCACACCATCACCGGGCCGTACGGGTAGTCGAGGAGCAGGTAGGTGACCGTCGCGAGGGTGACCACGCCGAGCGTCACCACCGGCCAGCGGGTGCGGAACAGCGTCCCCACCGCCGCGGTGACCGCCAGCGTGTACGCGAGCGCATCGACCGGGGGCACCCCGGCCGGCGCCTCCAGGAACGGCAACGACACCAGCGTGAGCGCCGTCAGCGCGGCAGTCACTCCTCCGTCCACGAGACGCGGCTTCCCCATGTTCCTCACCTCCCGCCCCACTGTGTCCGACGGCGGACCGGACGTCACCCCCTGCGCGCCGTACACCGCTGTACGTCCGGGAGCGTAGACGGGCCGCCGCTCCCACGTCGGACGGCGCAGCGCGAGTGCCGCCCCACGGCCGATCCCGTGCGGTGCCCTGGCCGGGAGGCTGAGACGCAGGGGCGCCGCCCGGCGCCAGAGGAGGGACAGGATCATGAGTCTCAGGGGAGCCGCCATCGCCGGCCTCGTCGTCGCGACGATCGGCATCTACGTCGTGCGGGCCGGCGGGGCGCCGGTGCCGATCGTGCCGCCGGCCGTCGTGCTGATGGTCGTCGCAGCAGTACTGCTCGCCGCGTTCCGCACCCGGACCTGGCCGGCGGTCGTCGCAGTGGTCGTGGCGGTCGCCGAGGCCGCAGGCGTGCTCCTGACCGGGAGTCTCGGCAACCTCGGCTTCGCCGAGCCGCTGCTCGGTGCGGGTACCGCGCTTCGGGTCATCGGCGTCCTGGTCGTGCTCCTGACGGGGACGCTGCTGGTGGTACGGCCGGTTCGGCCGGATCCCGCGCCCCGCACGGGGAAGGTGGCGTCATGAGGCTGGCGCCGCGCGCACGCAAGGCCGTGCTCACCGTGCACCTCGTGGCCGCCGGGGCGTGGATCGGCATCGACGTGCTGGTGGCCGTGCTCGTCGGAGTAGGGCTGGGCGGCGGCTCGGACGCCGTCCGAGGGCTCGCCCTGCGGGCCCTCGCCGAGTTCGTGGTGACCCCGATGCTGGTCTCGGCACTGGTCTGCCTCGGCTCGGGCGTGCTGCTCGGTCTCGCGACCAAGTGGGGTCTGGTGCGCTACTGGTGGGTCGCGGTCAAGCTGGTCCTGAACGTGCTGCTGTGCGTCCTGATCGTCGTGGCGCTGCAGCCGGGCATGGCGGATGTCGGTGCCGCCGGCGTCGCGCTGGAGGCCGGCCGGCTCCCGGCGTCCGACATCTCGTTCCTCGTATACCCGCCCGCGGTGTCGCTCACCATGCTCGCGGTCGCGACCCTGCTCTCCGTGTACAAGCCGGGTGCGGCGGCGCTCGCAGGACCCGCCCCGCAACGCCTCCAGGGACGCCGCACCGGGTATGCGGCGGACACTGTCAGAGGCGCGGCCTACCTTTGTCGCATGAGCGACGAGGGACAGGCGATCGAGGCGCGGACCGGCGAGGTGCGGGCCGGCGAGCGGCGGCCCATCGAGGTGCGAAACGCCGTGCCGGCGGAGTACGAGGCGGTCGGCAAGATCGTCGCGGAGGCGTTCTTCGCGGACGGACAGCTCGACGCCCCCGGCTCCGAGTTCTACGCCGACGTCCTGCGCGACGTCGCGAGCCGGGCGGACGCCGCAGAGATCATCGTGGCGCTGGACGACGGCGTGGTGGTCGGCGGCGTGACGTTCGTGCCGCACGGCGGTCCCATGGCCGACATCGCCCGGGACGGCGAGGCAGAGGTCCGCATGCTGGGTGTCGCGCCGGACGCCCAGGGCAGGGGAGCCGGAACCGCGCTGATGCGCGAGTGCATGGCGCGGTCCGCGGGGACGCGCCGGATCGTCCTGTCCACCCAGCCCGTCGCGCGCGGCTCGCACCGGCTCTACGAGCGGCTCGGGTTCGTGCGCGAGCCCAGCCGGGACTGGGCGCCCGTGCCGGGCGTGGACCTGCTCGTCTACGTGCTGGAGCTGTAGCTACGTGCCGGGGCTGTAGCGCCGTCGGCTAGGCCACCGCAGCAGCCCCGACGTGATCGCCACGCCCAGCAGGAGGAGCAGGCCGCCCCCCGCCTCGGCGAGGTTCGGCACCTCGCCCTGCACGAACCAGGCGGCCGTCATCCCGACGACCGGTACCAGCATGGTGAAGGGCACCACCGCGCTCGCCCGGTGGCGGTCCAGCAGCGTGTTCCAGATGCCGTAGCCGACCAGGCTCGCGAGCCACGCGGTGTAGAGCGTGGACAGCACGGCGGGCCACGTGGGGTGCGTGAGGGAGTGGCCGACGGCGGCCGGCCCGTCCAGCACCAGGGCGAGGGCGAACATCGGCACCGGCACCACGAGCGCCGACCACACCGTCATCGACAGGCCGGCCAGCGGGCTCTGCCTGCCGCCCGCCGCCTGCGTCGCCGTGCCCAGCCGCCGCACGATCACGTTGCCGGTCGCCCACGACGCCGCGGCCGCGATGGCGAGCAGGAACGCGAGCGCAGGCGTCGCCGCCGACCGGCCGACACCGACGATCACCAGGCCCACCGCGCCGAGCAGGACGCCGACGAGCTGCGGTGTCGTGGGGCGTTCGCGGAGCGCGACGCTCGCGAACAGGACGGTGAGAACCACCTGTGCCTGGAGCACGAGCGAGGCCAGGCCGGGCGGCAGGTCGAGCGACATCGCGGTGTACAGGAGAGCGAACTGGCCGAGGCTGAGGAACAGCCCGACCACCAGCACGTCCTTCCACGAGGCCGCAGGGCGGGGCACCAGAAAGATCGCCGGGATCAGCACCACGACGAAGCGGATCGCGACGAACAGCACGGGCGGTACGTCGTCGAGCCGAAGTCGATGGCGAGGAAGTTGACGCCCCAGATGATCATGACGAGCACGGCGAGGAGCGAGTGGCGCAGGGGCATACGGCCATCGTCGATCGGAGCAACCCTGCACGTCCATCGCATATCACTGGCTGACTGTTCAGCAGGACTGAAGGGTCGGTGAGCGGCCCCGGCTACGTAGTTTCACCATCTTGTCCCATCCACCGGGTGAAAAGTAACGTCGCCCCACCATGCCGGTGCGATCGGCCGCATGCCCGTCCCGCCCGTGTGCGGCGGACGGAAACACATCTTCGCGAAGGAGCGTCCGATGCGTAGCACGAGACACCGCACCATCCGCACCACGGCCACGGCCGCCGCTGTCCTGACGCTCGTCCTGTCGGCGTCGCTGGTGGCCTCCGCGGCTGCGCCCAAGGCGCCCGACGCCGGTTCGGCGCCGGCGTCCGCCGCCGCTCCCGCCGCTCCCGCCGCCGTCGGCGCGCTGAGCTGGTCCGACGAGTTCGACGGCGCCGCGGGCAGCGCCCCGAACGCCGCGAACTGGAACCTGGAGACGGGCGCGGGTGGCTGGGGCAACAACGAGCTGCAGAACTACACCAGCTCTCGTGAGAACTCCGCGCTGGACGGCAACGGGAACCTCGTCATCACCGCACGCCGGGACGGTAACGGCGGTTACACCTCGGCCCGGCTGACCACACAGGGCAAGGTGCAGCCGAAGTTCGGACACCTCGAGGCCCGGATCAAGATCCCGCGCGGCCAGGGCATCTGGCCGGCGTTCTGGATGCTCGGTGGCCAGATCGGCAACGGCGTCCCGTGGCCCAACTCGGGCGAGATCGACATCATGGAGAACGTCGGCTACGAGCCCCACATGGTGCACGGCACCCTGCACGGGCCCGGCTACTCCGGCGGCGCGGGCATCGGCGCGGCGTACACGCACCCGCAGGGCTGGTCCTTCGCCGACGACTTCCACACCTTCGCGATCGACTGGGCGCCCGGCCGGATCACCTGGTCGGTGGACAGCACCGTGTACCAGACCCGCACCACCGCCGACACGGGCGGCAACCAGTGGGTCTTCGACCAGCCGTTCTTCTTCCTGCTGAACGTCGCGGTGGGCGGCAACTGGCCCGGCTACCCCGACGGGACCACGCAGTTCCCGCAGCAGATGGTGGTCGACTACGTCCGCGTCCACGACTCCCAGCTCTGACCGCACCGGCCGCGACCGCCTCGGTGCGCGACCCGTCGTAGACTGGCGGGGCGCTCCGGCGCCCAGAAACCTACCCCGCACGCGAGGAACTACATGACCGCGCCCGCGTCCCAGGCACCCTCCCGCACGACTCCCGCCGTCCCGAGACTGGACACGGTGGAGACCGCCGCGGCCACCCCTGATGAGGTGCAGCCCTACGGAGAGCTCGGCCTCAAGGAGGACGAGTACCAGCGCATCAAGGACATCCTGGGCCGCCGCCCCACAGCGGCCGAGCTCGCGATGTACTCGGTGATGTGGAGCGAACACTGCTCCTACAAGTCGTCGAAGGTGCACCTGAGCAAGTTCGGCGAGAAGGTGACCGACGAGATGAAGGAGCACCTCCTCGTCGGCATCGGTGAGAACGCAGGCGTCGTCGACATCGGCGACGGCTGGGCAGTCACCTTCAAGGTCGAGTCGCACAACCACCCGTCGTTCGTGGAGCCCTACCAGGGCGCCGCGACCGGTGTGGGCGGTATCGTCCGCGACATCATCTCGATGGGTGCGCGCCCCGTGGCGATCATGGACCAGCTGCGGTTCGGCGACGTCGACCACCCCGACACCGCGCGCGTCGTCCACGGCGTCGTCTCGGGCGTGGGCGGCTACGGCAACTCCCTCGGCCTGCCGAACATCGGCGGCGAGCTCGTCTTCGACGGCTCCTACCAGGGCAACCCGCTGGTCAACGCGCTCTGCCTCGGCGTGCTGCGGCACGAGGACATCCACCTCGCCAACGCCACCGGCCTCGGCAACAAGGTGGTGCTGTTCGGCGCCCGCACGGGCGGCGACGGCATCGGCGGCGCCTCGATCCTCGCGTCCGAGACGTTCGAGGACGGCGTTCCCGCCAAGCGTCCGAGCGTGCAGGTGGGCGACCCCTTCATGGAGAAGGTGCTCATCGAGTGCTGCCTGGAGCTGTTCGCGGCCAAGGTCGTCGAGGGTATCCAGGACCTCGGCGCCGCCGGCATCTCCTGCGCCACCTCGGAGCTCGCCTCCAACGGTGACGGCGGCATGCACGTCGAGCTCGACGACGTCCTCCTGCGCGACCCCACGCTGAACGCCGGCGAGATCCTCATGTCGGAGTCGCAGGAGCGCATGATGGCCGTCGTCCGGCCGGACCAGCTCGACGCGTTCCTCGCGATCACCGGCAAGTGGGACGTCGAGACCGCCGTCATCGGCGAGGTCAACGACTCCGGCCGCCTCACTATCGACCACCACGGCCAGCGGATCGTGGACGTCGACCCGAAGACCGTGGCGCACGAGGGGCCCGTGTACCACCGGCCCTACGCGCGTCCGGAGTGGCAGGACGCGCTCCAGGCCGACTCGACGGCGGCGGCGGGCCTCGCCCGTCCGGCGTCGGGCGAGGAGCTGCGGGAGACCGCGCTGACGCTGCTGGCTTCGCCCAACCTCGCCTCCAAGGCGTGGGTGACCAACCAGTACGACCGGTTCGTCCAGGGCAACACTGCGCTCGCCCAGCCCGACGACAGCGGCGTCATCCGTGTCGACGAGACCACCGGGCTTGGTGTCGCGCTCGCGACCGACGCCAACGGCCGCTACGGCAAGCTCGACCCGCGTACGGGCGCCGCGCTGGCCCTCGCGGAGGCGTACCGCAACGTCGCCACGTCGGGCGCCGAGCCGCTCGCCGTGACGGACTGCCTCAACTTCGGCTCGCCGGAGCACCCCGACTCCATGTGGCAGCTCGTCGAGGCGATCGAGGGCCTCGCCGACGCCTGCCAGGAGCTCGGTGTCCCGGTGACCGGTGGCAACGTCTCGCTCTACAACGGCACGGGCGAGCCCGGCCAGATCGACTCGTCGATCCACCCCACTCCCGTGGTGGGCGTGCTGGGCGTGCTCGACGACGTCAGCACGGCGCTCTCGTCCGGCTGGCGGACCGAGGGGCTGTCGCTCCTCCTGCTCGGCACCACGCGGGACGAGCTCGACGGCTCGGCGTGGGCCGACGTCGTCCACTCGCACCTCGGTGGCCTGCCGCCGCGCGTGGACCTGGCGGCCGAGAAGGCGCTGGCCTCCGCGCTCGTGGAGGCGCGGAAGACCGGCCTCGCCGCCGCCGCGCACGACCTGTCCGAGGGCGGCCTGGTCCAGGCGCTGCTCGAGGCGTCGCTGCGCTTCGGCGTCGGCGCGTCGGTCGCGCTCGAGGGTGTGACCGGCCGCGACAAGGTTGACCCGTTCGTGGCGCTGTTCGCCGAGTCGACGGGGCGTGTGATCCTCGCGGTCGACCCCGAGCACGAGGGCGAGCTGACGCACCTCGCCGAGGACGCCGGCGTGCCGGTGCTCCGCCTCGGCACCACCGGCGGCGACGCCGTGGTGATCGAGGGGCAGTTCGAGATCCCGCTGGCCGAGGCCCGCGAGGCGTTCGAGGGGACGCTGCCGAGGATCTTCGGCTGAGCCGAAGCGGAACCGCAGGCTCGGCCGATATGAGTAGCGGCTGAGCGCCTGAGTACCAGGTCTCGACAGGCTCGGCCCACGGTGGTCGAGCCTGTCGAGACCGGTTTGCCGGTATGGTCCGGGAGTGCGATTTGTCCATGGCTTCATCTCGTCAGTGCTCTGGATCATCGCGATCCCCCTGCTCCTCATAGCCATCGCGCGGCTCCTGCCGTTCGACGGCGTGGTCCCGCTGCCGCACCTCGTGGCGTTCACGCCGTGGGCGACGCTGGCGACGCTGCCGTTGCTGATCGTCGCGCTCTTCGCCCGGCGCAAGGTGCTGGCGGTGCTGCTCGCGGCCGCGCTGGCCGGCTACGTGTACTGGCTGGCGCCCTTCTTCGTGTCGCCGAGCACGTCGTCGCCGGCCGACCCTGCCAACTCCGGCACGCTCCGGGTCATGACGGTCAACGTCCTGTACGGGCAGGCCGACGCCGAGAGCGTCGTCGGCCTCGTGAGGTCCCAGCACGTCGAGGTGCTCTCGGTCCAGGAGCTGACGCCCGCCTTCGAGGAGGCGCTGACGGACGCAGGCCTCGACGAGCTGCTGCCGCACAGCTTCACGGTGCCCGCCGAGAGCGCCGCGGGGAGCGGCCTCTGGTCCGCCACGCCGCTGAGCGAGGAGGAAGAGCTGCCCGGCACGAGCTTCGCCATGCCGTCGGCGCTCGTCGGCGTGGGCGGCACCGACGTTCGCGTCACGGTGGTGCATCCGCACCCGCCGATGCCCACGGACATCACCGCCTGGCGTACCGAGCTGGTCCAGCTCACCGAGCACGTCCACGCGGACGACGCACCGCAGATCCTGGCCGGCGACTTCAACGCCACGTACGACCACGCCGGGTTCCGTGACCTGCTCGGCTCGCGCTTCTCCGACGCCACACGTGAGTGGGGTGCAGGACCCACCGTGACCTGGCCGGAGGGCAGGCAGGTGCCCCCGCTGTTCGCCCTGGACCACGTGGTGGTGGAGCGGGACATGCCGGTCTCCGACGTCGTCACCATGCAGGTGCCGGGCACCGACCATCGGGCGGTCCTGGCCACCGTCGTCGTCGAGTAGCACGGCCGCCCGCGCGGCGGACCGCACGGCCGACAACACAGCGACACCGCGCGGCGAGCGCGGAATCAGCCTATGTTCGCAGATGTGCCGACTCGTCAGATGCGCCTCGCGCCCGCCGCCCCCGACGACGTGAGCAGTGCCCTCGCGGCGCTCCGCGCCGAGGTCGGCCTGCCCGCGATGTTCCCGCAGGACGTTCTCGAGGAGGCTCGGGCCGCAGCCGACCGGGAGCTCTCCGTCGGCCGGAACGACCGCCGCGACATCGAGTTCGTGACCATCGACCCGCCCGGTTCCAAGGACCTGGACCAGGCGGTGCACGTGGAGCAGTCGGGCGAGGGCTACGTGGTGCACTACGCGATCGCGGACCTGGGCGCCTTCGTGACACCCGGCGGCGCGCTCGACATGGAGGTGCGCAAGCGGGGCATGACCGTCTACGGTCCGGACGCCCGGACACCGCTGCACCCGAAGATCCTGTCGGAGGGCGCGGCGAGCCTCCTGCCCGAGGAGGACCGCCCGGCGGTGCTCTGGACGGTCACGCTGGACGCGCGCGGCATCATCACCGGCGCCTCGCTGGAGCGGGTGCTGGTGCGCAGCCGGGAACGGCTCACGTACGCGGAGGTCCAGTCGGCCCTCGACGCGGGCACGGCGAGCGAGTCCCTGCAGCTGCTGGCCGACGTCGGGCGCCTGCGCCAGTCGCTGGAGGCCGCGCGCGGCGGCGTCTCGCTGGAGGTGCCCGAGCAGGAGGTGGAGCGGCGGGAGGACGGCACGTACACGCTCTCGTTCCGCCGCAACCTGCCGGTCGAGGAGTGGAACGCGCAGATCTCCCTGCTCACGGGCATCGCGGCGGCCCATCTCATGCGCGAGGCGGGCGTCGGCATCCTGCGCACGCTTCCCGAGGCCGACCCCCGCGACGTGGCCCGCCTGCACCGCACGGCCCGCGCGCTCGGGATCGACTGGGCGGACAACGTCCCGTACTCGCGCCTCGTCCCGACGCTCGTCTCGCGGGTCCCGGAGCACGCGGCGTTCCTCAACGAGGCGACGACCCTGTTCCGTGGTGCCGGCTACGTCGCATTCGGCATGCCAGGGCCCGACGGCGCCCCCGTCCCGACGCCCGAGAACACGCGCCACGCCGCCATCGCGGCCGACTACGCGCACGTCACCGCGCCGTTGCGTCGCCTGGTGGACCGTTACGCGACGGAGGTCTGCCTCGCGATCTCTGCCGGTACCGCCGTCCCGCGGTGGGTGCTCGACGCACTGCCGCACCTGCCCGCCGTGATGGCCGAGACCGGCCGGCGGACCGCGTCGTTCGAGCGTGAGTGCGTGGACATCGTCGAGGCATCCCTCCTCGCCGACCGGCTCGGCGAGGAGTTCGACGGCGTGGTGGTCGACGTCGAGGACGACACCAAGGACATGCAGCGCGGTCTGGTGGTGCTGCGCGACCCCGCCGTGCGCGCGCGGGTGACGGGTCCGCGGCTCCCGCTGGGCGACGAGGTGCGGGTCAAGCTCGCCGAGGCGGACGTGTCCGAGCGCCGGGTGACGTTCACGCTGCTCGGCGACGGCGCGGTCGCCGATCCGGGAACCAGTACCGGGACCGCAGCGGGCAGGGCCGACACGTGGGACGGCGGCGGACGGCGCTCCACCACCGGCCCGCGCTCGGCCGCCGGTGTGGCACGACGTGCGGCGGATCCCGCGGCCTTCTCGGTCCCCGTGGCCGACGGCCCGGTGCCCGCCCACGGGAGAGTCCTCCGGTCCACCGTCGAGCCCGCGTTCGCGACCAGCCCCGAGCCGGCTCCGCAGCCGAGCCCGAGCCCCGGGCCACGTCCGACTCCCCGGCCCCGACCGGTCCCGCAGCATCCCCAGCCGACCCCGCAGCCGCGGCCGGACGGCGAGGAGGCGGCGGCTCCGCGGCACCCGGGTCACGGCATCACCTACCCGCCCATGCGGCGGCCCGTGCGCCCTCAGGTCCGCGACGAGATGCCGCTGTCCGAGCCCTGGCCACGGCACGCAGGGTCGCCCCGGCGCCTCGCGGCTCCGTCGCAGCCCGTACCCGCGGTACGCGGGGACGCGTTCCCGGACGCCGGGCGCGTGGCGGACTACCCGTCGGTGGCCTCGCTCGAGCTGCCGATGGTCGTTGCGGCGGACCTGCTCGCCGTCGAGGGCCCTGGCTCGGACGTCTACCGCTACTGACACCTGCTGACACCGCGGTCCGTGATACTGGCTCCATGAAGCATGCAGCGCCCGCTGCCGCCCCGATGCGGCTCGGCGACCTCCTGGCGGTGCGGTAGTGCCCCCGCGGCGCCGGACGGACCCGGCGGCCGGGCGTACCGCCGTTGCCGCATGGGCACGGGGTGAGGCGGACCGGCGTGATGTGACGACCGCCGTCCGGTTCACGCTGGAGGAGCTGGCCGACACCGCTCCCGGAAACTCCGTGGAGGTGCGCGTGCCGCCCGCCGGCGCGGTGCAGGCCGTGGCCGGGCCACGGCACACGCGCGGCACGCCGCCCAACGTGGTCGAGACCGATCCTGTCACCTGGCTCGGCCTGGCTACCGGCTCCGTGACCTGGGCGGACGCCGTCATGGACGGCCGCGTGCACGCATCGGGCGAGCGCTCCGACATCTCCGACCTGCTGCCGCTGACGGTCGGGCGCCGTGCCGTGTCCGGGGTGGGCGGAGAGCCGGAGTCCCCGGTCGCTCCGGGGTGAACCGGGGCGCGCGTGCTCACGGATGTCGGTGACACCCGCTAGCCTCGGCGTCGATCTCGTGTATCTGTTGCGGCAGGGTTCACCCGGTGCGGGGACACCAGTTTTCCCCGCGGGTGTCCAGCCGTAACCGCTGGTTCACGAGGCAGTGATTGGTTTGGTGGCACTCGTGCCGGACCGCCCGCGCAACTGATGCGCGCCCGGCCACGGCGATGCCGCCGAACAAGACGTCCAGCAGCAGTGCACTCCCAGCCCGGCCTTCGGTCGGCTATTGCAGAAGGAGTCAGCGTGAGACCCACCACGCTCCGGTCCCCGCGACCGCACCCCCACCACCGTGGAAGGGCCGCAGTCGCAGTGGCTCTCTCCGCAGCGCTTGCCGTGCCCGCGACGGCGGCCTTCGCCGCGCCCGCGGCCACCGCCGACGGCCCGGACTCCGGGCACGTCGTCATCAGCGAGGCCTACCTCGTCGGTGGCAGCACCGGCCAGCCGTACCGGAACAAGTTCGTGGAGCTGTACAACCCGACCGACGAGCCAGTCAGCGTCGACGGCTGGTCGGTCCAGTACAAGTCAGCGACGGGCGCGACGTTCTCCGGCGTCACCGCGTTGAGCGGCACCATCGCCGCCGGCGGCCACTACCTCGTGCAGGGCGCGTCGAACGCGGCGAACGGCGAGCCGCTCCCCACGCCCGACGCCGTCGGCACCCTCAACCCGAGCGGCACGGCCGGCGTGGTGGCGCTCGCGTCGCAGGCCACCGCCGTCACGCCCGCGAAGGGCGCCGTGCCGGCCGAGGGCGCCGCGGGCGTCGTCGACCTGCTCGGTTACGGCACCGCCGACACGTTCGAGACCGCTCAGGGTCCGGCAGGCCAGGGCACCGGCGTGGCCGGGTCCCTCGAGCGCACCGGCGACGCCGGTGACAACTCGGTGGACTTCGTGTTCTCCACCGAGGTGACCCCCGTCAACGGAGCGGGTTCCGAGCCCGAGCCCAGCCCGACCCCGTCGGTGCCGACCGAGCCCGGCGAGGTCACCCCCATCGCCGAGATCCAGGGCACCGGCGACGCCTCACCGTTCGTGGGCAAGACGGTGACGACCCGTGGCGTCGTCACCGCTGTCTACCCGACCGGCGGGTTCAACGGCCTGTACGTGCAGACCGCCGGCACGGGTGGCGGCCAGGACCCGACGCCCGGTGCGTCGGACGGCATCTTCGTGTTCTCCGCAGCGGCGGCCGCCGACCTCTCGGCAGGCGACCACGTGGAGGTGACCGGCGCGGTCTCCGAGCACAACGGGCTGACCGAGCTCACCCCGCCGTCGGGCGGCTGGGCAGTGCTGAACGAGCCCGCGACGGTCGAGCCGACGGTGACCGCCTGGCCGGCTGCCGCCGCCGACCGCGAGGCCTTCGAGGGCATGCTGCTCGCCCCGCAGGGCTCCTTCACGGTGACGGACAACTACGACACCAACTACTACGGCACGATCGGCCTCGCGGCCGGTGACAGCCCGCTCGTGCAGCCCACGACGGCGGGCCGGCCCGGGTCGGCGGAGTACGACGCGCAGATCGCGGACAACGCGGCCCGCGGCGTGCTCCTCGACGACGGCTCGTCGCTGAACTACAACTCGACCGCCAACAAGTCGAAGCCGCTGCCCTACCTGACCGGCGGTGCGCCGCTGCGCGTGGGCGCCAGGGTCACGTTCACCCGTCCGGTGGTCCTCGACTACCGGTTCGACGCGTGGGGCTTCCAGCCGATGTCGCAGCTGACGCCCGACGTCGCCGACGCCGTGCAGCCCGCGACGTTCGAGGACACGCGCGAGGACGCCCCCGCAGAGGTGGGTGGCGACCTCCAGGTCGCGACGTTCAACGTGCTGAACTACTTCAGCACCACGGGTGACGAGCTCACGGGTTGCACCTACTACACGGACCGTGCGGGTGACCCGGTCACCGTCTCGGGCGGCTGCGACGTTCGCGGCGCGGCCGAGGAGGAGGACCTGCAGCGTCAGCAGACCAAGATCGTCGCGGCGATCAACGCGCTCGGCGCGGACGTCGTCTCGCTGCTCGAGGTCGAGAACTCGCGCTACTTCCTGGACAAGTCCCGGGACCAGGCGGTGTCGGACCTGGTGGACGCGCTCAACGCCGCCGCGGGTGCGGGGACGTGGGCCTACGTGGCCTCGCCCGCCGAGGTGCCGGCCGACGAGGACGTGATCCGCAACGCGTTCATCTACCGCACGGCCTCTGCCGAGCCGGTGGGCGAGTCGCACATCCTGCTGACTGGCGACGCCTTCGACAACGCCCGGCGTCCGCTGGCGCAGGTCTTCCAGCCCGCCGGCGGCGCGACCGACGCAGGCGACGACCTCCTCGTGGTGTCGAACCACTTCAAGTCGAAGGGCTCGGCAGGCCCGTGGCCGGGCGACGCCGACCAGGGCGACGGCCAGGGCGCCTCGAACGAGTCGCGTGTGCGTCAGGCGAACGACCTCGTCGCCTTCGCGGACGCCCGGGCGCAGGCCGCCGGGACGGACAAGGTCCTGCTGGTGGGCGACTTCAACGCCTACGAGCACGAGGACCCGATCCACGTCCTGGCCGAGGCCGGCTACGTCGACCTCGCCGCTGAGACCGGCGAGTACTCCTACAACTTCGGTGGCATGGTCGGCTCGCTCGACCACGAGCTGGCCTCGCCCGCAGCGGCGGAGCTGGTCACCGGCGTCGACATCTGGAACATCAACGCGTACGAGCCGGTGGCGAACGAGTACAGCCGCTACAACTACAACGCGTCGATCCTCTACGACGAGACGCCGTTCCGGTCCTCGGACCACGACCCCGCGATCGTCGGGCTCGACCTGGGCGCCTCCGAGCCCGGTTCGGTCGACCTGGACCTCGTTGCCATCAACGACTTCCACGGCCGCATCGACCAGAACACCGTCAACTTCGCGGGCACGGTGGAGGAGATCCGGGCGCAGAACCCCGAGGGCACGGCCTTCGTCTCGGCCGGCGACAACATCGGCGCCTCGCTGTTCGCGTCCGCGCTGCAGCAGGACCAGCCGACCCTCGACGTGCTGAACGCGCTGGGCCTGAAGACCTCCGCGGTCGGCAACCACGAGTTCGACCAGGGCATGGCGGATCTCACCGGTCGTGTGGTGCCCGCCTCCGACTTCAGCATCCTCGGCGCGAACGTCTTCGACGAGGCGACGGGCGAGCCCGCGCTGCCGGAGTACGACGTCGTGGCGGTGAACGGTGTCGACGTCGGCTTCGTCGGTGTCGTCACGCAGGAGACTCCGACGCTGGTAACGCCCACGGGTATCGAGGGCCTCGAGTTCGGCGACCCGGTCGAGGCGCTCAACCGCGTCACGGACGACCTGCTCGACGGCGACGCCGCGAACGGCGAGGCCGACGTGGTGGTGGCCCTCGCGCACGACGGCGCCAGCGCGGGCACGCCCGACGGTGCCACGCTCGAGGAGGAGATCGCCGCCGGCGGCCCCTTCGCCGACCTGGTGCAGAACACCGACCCGCGCATCGCGGCCATCTTCACCGGCCACACGCACAAGCAGTACGCGTGGGACGCTCCGGTCCCGGGCGCGGCGGGGGAGACCCGCCCGATCATCCAGACCGGCAACTACGGCGAGTTCCTGGGCCATGTCTCCCTCACGGTGGACACGGCGACGTTCGACGTCACCGGCTACACCGCCGAGAACGTCGCACGCACCAGCACCCCGGCGGCCGACCTCATCGCCGACTACCCGGCGGTCGCCGAGGTGGACTCGATCGTCGACGCCGCGCTGGCCGAGGCTCAGGAGATCGGCGCGCAGCCGATCGGCGAGGTGACCGCCGACGTGACGACGGCGTTCGCGGGCGGCTCCTACACGGACGGCGTCTACACCGGCGGCAACCGTGACGACCGTTCGTCGGAGTCGGCGCTCGGCAACCTGGTGGCGAACTCGCTGCGCGAGTCGCTCGCCGCCGAGGAGCGGGGCGGCGCCGAC
The DNA here is from genome assembly GCF_040639635.1 of Promicromonospora sp. NPDC023805. Taxonomy (NCBI): domain Bacteria; kingdom Bacillati; phylum Actinomycetota; class Actinomycetes; order Micrococcales; family Promicromonosporaceae; genus Promicromonospora; species Promicromonospora sp. NPDC023805. The sequence continues at coordinate 250,337 of NZ_JBFAAH010000003.1, forward strand.
ATCGGCGTGGTGAACCCGGGCGGCCTGCGCAACGAGCTCTACCGCGGCGAGGACGGCGTGATCACGTACGCCGAGGCCAACGCGGTGCTGCCTTTCGTCAACAACCTGTGGACGATCACGCTCACCGGCGCACAGCTCGACGCGCTGCTGGAGCAGCAGTGGCAGACGGACGCCAACGGCAACCGCCCCTCGCGCCCGTTCCTGGCGCTGGGGCTGTCGGACAACGTCTCGTACACGGCTCGGACGGCCGACCCGAACGCGACACCGGGCGACAACGTCTCGTCGATCACCATCAACGGTGCGCCGGTGGACCCGGCCGCCGAGTACCGCGTGGCGACCTTCTCGTTCCTGGTCTCCGGGGGCGACAACTTCCGGGCCTTCACCGAGGGTACGGACGGCCGGGACTCGGGCCTGGTCGACCGTGAGGCGTGGATCTCGTACCTGAAGAGCTCCTCGCCGATCACGCCGAGCTTTGCCCGCACCCGCACGGTCACCGCGACCCTGCCGGGCACGGTCAAGGCTGGTGCCTCGACCGGCGTCAGCCTGTCCGGCCTGGACCTGACCTCGCTCGGTTCCCCGCAGAACACCGCCGTCGAGACCTTCCTGGTCCCGTCGGGCGGCACAGCGGCCGACGGCGTCTCGCTCGGTACCAGCACGGTCACCGGCGGCGCGACGTCGGCGACGGTCACCGTCCCGGCAGGCACGGCACCCGGGGCGTACCAGCTCCTGGTGCATGCATCGCCGTCCGGCACCACCGCGCGACTGCCGCTGACCGTCGAGGCAGCGGAGCCCGAGGTGCCCGCCGCTCCCGCGTGGCGGCCGTTCAAGCTCTACTGGTGGGGCGACCTGGTGACCTACAAGGGCTCGGTCTACGAGGCGACCCGCCCGACGATCCTCCAGATCCCTGGCGTCGGAAAGCGCAGCCCCTGGCAGCTGGTCGACTGACCCACTCCCTCCGCCGAGGTAGACAGCCGGTCGGCTGTCTACCTCGGCACTCCGGGCGGCGCGTACCCTGGTTTCGTGAGTGAAACACAGGCACCGAGCGACTCCGCCGACGACGTGGAGGTGCGCGACGTCATCGATCCGGGCAGCGTGCGCCGGGCTCCGCGGTACAAGGCGTTCTTCTGGACCGGCGCGCTGATCGGGATAGTTCTCGGGCTGGGCCTGTCCATCTATCTGGTGAACTCTCCCTCCGGCACCGGAATGATGAAGCCCGGCGTGTACGTCACGGTGCTGACCGGCTTCGTCACGATGGTGACCACGCTGCTGGCCGGCCTGTTCGCCGTGATCGCGGACCGCCGGAGCCTGCGCGGTCGCTGAATCGGCGGTCGCTGATCCGAAGGGCGCTGACGCGGAGGTCACAGGTCGGCCTGACGACTTCGATCCGACCGCATGGGATACTCGGGGCATGCCTCTGCGCGGAGATGGCCGACTCAACCACGACCTCATGCCCGGCGAGAAGGGCCCCCAGGACGCATGCGGCGTCTTCGGGGTCTGGGCACCCGGCGAGGAGGTCGCCAAGCTCGCGTACTTCGGTCTGTACGCCTTGCAGCACCGCGGACAGGAGTCCGCGGGCATCGCCACCAGCAACGGTGAGCAGATCCTCGTCTACAAGGACATGGGACTCGTCTCCCAGGTCTTCGACGAGACAGCCCTGAACGCCCTGACCGGCCACATCGCCGTCGGGCACTGCCGTTACTCCACCACTGGTGGCGTGACCTGGGAGAACGCCCAGCCCACGCTCGGCGCGACGGCGTCCGGCACGGTGGCCCTCGGCCACAACGGCAACCTGACCAACTCGGCGGACCTCGTCAACCTCGTGGCCGAGCGCTACGGCGCGCAGCGCCGCGGCGAGCTCGCCCGCGGCAACACTACCGACACCGCGCTCATCACCGCCCTGTTCGCAGGCGACGCGGACCGCACCCTTGAGGCCACGGCGCTGGAGGTGCTCCCGCGTCTGCGCGGCGCCTTCTCCCTCGTCTTCATGGACGAGAACACCCTGTACGCGGCACGCGACCCGCAGGGTGTACGCCCGCTCGTCCTCGGTCGTCTCGACCGTGGCTGGGTGGTCGCCAGCGAGACCCCTGCCCTGGACATCGTGGGTGCGTCCTACGTGCGCGACGTCGAGCCGGGCGAGCTGATCTGCATCGACGCCGACGGCATGCGCTCCGTGCGCTTCGCTGAGGTCGAGCGGGCCGCCTGCGTCTTCGAGTACGTCTACCTGGCTCGTCCCGACAACACCATCAACGGCCGCTCGGTGCACGCCGCGCGCGTCGAGATGGGCCGCCAGCTGGCCCGTGAGCACCCCGTGGACGCCGACCTCGTCATCCCGACGCCGGAGTCCGGCACGCCGGCCGCCGTCGGCTACGCGGCGGAGTCCGGCATCCCGTTCGGGCAGGGCCTCACGAAGAACGCGTACGTGGGCCGCACGTTCATCCAGCCGTCCGACACGCTGCGGCAGCTCGGCATCCGCCTGAAGCTCAACCCGCTGCGCGAGGTCATCAAGGGCAAGCGCCTCGTGGTCGTGGACGACTCGATCGTGCGCGGCAACACCCAGCGGGCACTGATCCGGATGCTGCGCGAGGCGGGCGCCGCCGAGGTGCACGTGCGCATCTCGTCGCCGCCGGTGAAGTGGCCCTGCTTCTACGGCATCGACTTCGCGTCGCGTGCGGAACTGATCGCGAACGGCCTGGGGGTCGACGAGATCGGGCAGTCCCTCGGCGCCGACAGCCTCGGCTACATCACTACCGAGGGCATGATCGCCGCGACCGAGCAGCCCAGCTCGCAGCTCTGCGCCGCGTGCTTCACCGGCAAGTACCCGATCGAGCTGCCGCCGGACGACCAGCTCGGCAAGCACCTGCTCGAGCAGGCGGAGCTGCCGCTCGGCCCGCCCGAGGACGGGCTCAAGCAGCTCGCCGTGAGCAGGGGCGGCTCGACCGCGCTCGAACACCCGTGACCACGCCGCTTCACCAGCAACACCGCTTCACCCGCCCCGACCACCCTCATGGAGCACCAGTGACATCCGAAGGCCTGACCTACGCCGCCGCCGGCGTCGACACCGAGGCGGGCGACAAGGCCGTCGAGCTCATGAAGGACGCCGTGCGCCGCACGCAGGGTCCGGCCGTGCTCGGCGGCGTGGGCGGCTTCGCCGGCCTCTACGACCTGTCGGCGTTCAAGGGCTACCGTGCACCTCTGCTGGCGACGTCCACCGACGGCGTCGGCACCAAGGTCGCTATCGCACAGGCGATGGACAAGCACGACACCATCGGGTTCGACCTGGTGGGCATGGTCGTGGACGACATCGTCGTGATCGGCGCCAAGCCCCTGTTCATGACCGACTACATCGCGACGGGCAAGGTGGTGCCGGAGCGGATCGCGGACATCGTCCGCGGCATCGCGCAGGCCTGCGAGGTGGCCGACACCGCGCTGGTCGGTGGCGAGACCGCCGAGCACCCCGGCCTCCTGAAGCCGGACGAGTACGACGTCGCGGGGGCCGCCACAGGCATCGTGGAGGCCGACAAGGTCCTCGGCCCGGACCGGGTCCAGCCCGGTGACGTGCTGATCGGCATGGCGTCCAGCGGTCTGCACTCCAACGGGTACTCCCTCGTACGCGCGGTGATCAAGCACGCGGGCTGGTCGCTCGACCGGCACGTGGACGACCTGGGCCGGACACTGGGCGAAGAGCTTCTGGAGCCGACGCGCGTCTATGCGACCGACTGTCTGGCCCTTGCCGCGGACGAGGCGGCACAGGTCCACGCGTTCACGCACGTGACCGGCGGCGGCCTCGCCGCGAACCTGGCGCGCGTGCTGCCCGCAGGGCTGGTCGCCACGGTCGACCGTGCGTCCTGGGACGTGCCGGTGGTGTTCCGCATGGTGCGCGATCTGGGTGGTGTGCCGAACCGCGACCTGGAGAACACCCTCAACCTGGGCGTGGGCATGGTGGCGGTAGTGGGCGCTGACGGCGCCGCCGCGGCCCTCTCCCGCCTGTCCACGCTGGGCGTGCCCGCGTGGACGCTCGGGAGCGTCGAGACCCTGGATGCCTCTGCGGCACAGGAAGATCTGGTCGCAGGGACAAAGGGTGTTTCCGGCGGCGCTGTCAGGCTCGTGAACGACTACCGCTGATGATGCGGAGCCGAGACCTGATCTAAGGCTGAGCGCGGTGCCGGCGCTAAGGCGCCGGCACCTTTAACGCGCGTTGCCGTCCTGCTCTACCCAGTCGGAGTACCTATTGTCGTACTCCTCGTCCTCCGGGGCGTCCCACCGCGACTGTGTCGCAGTCGCAACATCCGTGCGGGAGCCTCCGCTGAGCTCCTGCTCGAGGGCGTGATAATTGGTGTCCGGGCTGTAGTACTTCAGCTCGCGAGCAACCTTGGTCTGCTTAGCCTTCTGACGGCCGCGGCCCATGGCTCCGACCCCCCTCAACGTAGGAGCGGGGCGGCACCGTGCATGGACGTGCGGCCCCGTAGCGTTTCGTCTGTCCAGGTTCCAACGTTACATGCTGGTACGACGTTTCTTCCAGTCCGTGGACGTGATTCGTCCGATCGCCTGATGTGACATTGGGATCACCCCGTCCCGGACGCCCAGCTCGGACCCGGCATCCGCCTTGACTGATACGTTCCCGATACCAGACTGACACATTGCCATGGCCGCTCGTTGGTCAGTACCGGCGCCACCTGCCGGCGGATTCCCGCTCGCGAGACCGGGGCGTCTTTCCCTGACGCTTTACCGACTCCTGGCTGACGGGCGGTTGTCGGCCGGTCCTACCCTCGCGACCGGCCGTACGCGGCGACGAGGTGCGGTCGGATAGTGGCATTGGCGTGTCGCACGTGTCCGAGACACGCCCGAAACGGGCGCGCGTGGCGAGGCCTGGAGAAAGTGAGGAAATAAACCGCTCCCCCAAGTCGCCTAAATCCCGTTTGCTGCTAACAATGGTGCAAGAGAGGGTGTCGTCAACCGCCTGGTACGGCCAGGCCGACACCGTTCCGGAGGAGGTGCGGGGATGTCCATCCACGGAGAATCCGAGGTCCTGCTCACGCCCGCCGAGGTAGCGAGCTTGTTCCGTGTTGACCCCAAGACAGTAACGCGTTGGGCAAAAGCGGGAAAGCTCTCGTCGATCCGGACACTTGGCGGTCACCGCCGCTACAAGGAGTCCGAGGTACGAGCGCTGCTCGGTGCGGCAGCGGACAGCTCGGGCGACTCTGACAACTAGTCAGGCGTCGTTGACGGATTGGTCGGCAAGCAGAACGAAGGCGCGCCGGGTGCTGCCCCCCAGCTCAGCCCCGCGCGCGCCTGAGTACAGCGGTCACGGCAACTGCCGTACCGAGGACTACCACTAGCGTGGCTCCTATCAGGAGCTTGGCGTTGCGGGCCCGGCGCGGATCTTGCGCCGGGCCATTCTTGTTGCCGAACGCGCCCGTGGCCATCGCGCCGGCGTCGCTGGCGGCCTGCTTGGCCTCGCGCGCGATACGAGAGGCCTGATAGCTGGGGCTCAGGCGGGTGGTCAGCTCGTCGATGGCCGCAGCGAGCTCCGCACGGGTGCGGAGAACCTCGGCCTCGAGCTCATGGCTGCTGGGCGGCGGTGTTGTCGGAGTGCTCATCGGTGCATCCCCTCCTTGATCGACGCGATATCGTCCTTCACACGCTGGACGCTCTCCGGCGGGGTGGTGCCCTTCTTCAGGAGCTGCACGCCCACCAGTGCCAGGACGGCCGTGACGAGCAGCATGAAGCCGCCTATGGCGAGCGCGGACAGCCAGAGCGGCCACACGGTCCCCAGGCCGTGCACGGCGGCCAGGAGCAGCACACCCACGGCGTAGACCAGGATCAGTAGCGCGAAGACCAGTAGTCCGATACCGATGCCGGACTTCTTCGCCTTCTCGGCCAGCTCCGCCTTGGCGAGCGCGATCTCCGCACGTACGAGCCGGGACGCCTGGTCGGAGATCTGCTCGACGAGCTTCCCCAGCGATGCGGGCCGCTCGGGTTCCGGCGTACCTGTCGGGGCGCCGCCTGCTGCCCCTGTCTGGCTGTCGATCTTCACGTTCTCGATCATCTGCCCTCCCGTGCCGCCGTTTTCGGACTGCGCCGCTGAAGACAACTCAACAGGTCATGTGCGCATGGGGCAATTCCTGGCGCGGCGTGGCTCCGAGGAAAAGCGATGAAGGGAACTGCGCGCGAATGGGCGTTCACTGAAAGGAATTGCCTTGGAACTGCCTGAAGACGATCACCGCTTCACCGCGCCGGAAAGCGACCACGAACCTCGCCATGCCCTACCCTCGCCGGATGAGGACACGAACATCGTTGGCGTTGATCGTTGGCGGTTCGACGCTCGCGGTGATCGGAGCGGCGGTGTCGTTCATCTACTTGCTGCAGCCCTGGCGCACCTGCCCTGACGACGATGCGCCTGCTGGCTGCCCGATGCTCCCGGACGATGCGGTGATCCTGACGATGGCCATGATCGTGGCCGTGCTGGCGACGGCGATGGCAGTCGCAGGGGCCGCGATCCGGAAGCGCCACTCCGGCTGAGCCCGCCCGCCGGGCCGACCACCGCGCGCGGTGAACCGCCGGATCTCGAGTCGGGAGTGCGCGGACTGGTCGAGACAAATGAAGAACCCCCGGACCTCAACGGTTCCGGGGGTTTTCGCGGTGGCTCCGACCGGCGTCGATCCGGTGACCTTTCGATTTTCAGTCGAACGCTCTACCAACTGAGCTACAGAGCCCTAGCGCGAACGCCCGGATAGTCGAGACAACCGACAACCCGGGCGTACCTCGCGCGACCCTGACGGGACTTGAACCCGCGACCTCCGCCGTGACAGGGCGGCGCGCTAACCAGCTGCGCTACAGGGCCTTGGATGCTTACCCGCATCCGGGGGGCTCTTTCCGAACCGTGAGAACCTTAACCCATCCGGGGTCCGAACCTGAAATCAGATTCGGACTCCGGCCGGATGACCTGCCTCACAAGGTTCGAACTTGGCTCTGACGAGCCCCTTCGTACCCCCAACGGGATTCGAACCCGTGCTACCGCCGTGAAAGGGCGGGGTCCTAGGCCGCTAGACGATGGGGGCTGGGACCTGGCAAGTCTACAGTCGGTCGGCGGTCCCGCTGCACCGTCCACCAAATGGTCTCGGACGGGCTCCGGTCAGGGATGATGGGTGCGTGGTGGAGATGACGCGAGAGGACTTCGAGGCAGCGGTCAGCGAGGGGTTGGACCTCGTTCCGCCGGATCTCGCGGCGCAGATGGACAACGTGGTGGTGCTCGTCGAGGACGACGCGCCCGCCGACGAGCCGGACCTGCTGGGGCTCTACGAGGGAGTGCCGCTCACGGAGCGGGACCACATGTGGGCCGCCGGCGCGCTCCCCGACCGCATCACCATCTTCCGCAACCCGACGCTCGCGTTCTGCGCGACGCGTGAGGACGTCGTCGAGGAGGTGGCGGTGACGGTGGTCCACGAGATCGCCCACCACTTCGGGATCGACGACGAACGGCTCCACGAGCTCGGCTGGGCATGACGAAGCCGGCCCCGAGAGCCGGCTCCGACAGGAGCTGAGCTTCGCGGGGCCGGCTTCGTGGCACGGGCCGGTACGCACCGGTTGGTGCGCACCGGTCAGTACGAGGTGCCGTACTCCCAGTGCCAGGCTTCCGGCTTGCTGCCGCCAGCCTGGGCCCAGGCGGGGTGCGTCCAGCCGTACTTCCCGGCGTTGGCGACCATCCAGGCGTGTTCCGTGGTGCCGAACGACTCGATGCCGCCGGACAGGTCGACCGCCTGCCCCCAACCGTGGTTCGAGGTGCCGGGCACTGCCGCGAGGGCGCCCTTCGACGCCGCGACCGACAGCTGCTCCGCGTAGGAGCGGTACCCGTCGGTCACGTCCAGGTTCCGGCCGAACGCCGCACGGAAGGCGCTGTTCAGGTTCTCGAGCTCTGCTGCGGCGTCGCACCGCAGCAGCTGGTCCGGGGCCCAGCCCAGGCCGCAGAGCACGCTCGACGGGATCTGCCCGTTGCCGTAGCTCTGCGCGGCCTCGGCCATCTCCTTGGCCTCGGCGACCCTGGCGGCGGCTGCCGCCCGGGCCCTGGCGGCCTCGCGTTCGGCGGCGCGGGCCGCGCGGGCCTCGCGCCGCTCCTCGGCGGCCTTCTTCGCGGCGGCGATCTCCTCCGGCGTCGGGCCCGCCTTGACGGACACGACCGCGTCGCCGTCGGCCTTCGTGATGAGCCGCTGGAGCGAAGCCGTCACCTTCTCGATGCGGGTGGCCGACGGCGTCGCCGTGGCGGCGCCGGTCCCGGCGTCCGCCTGCTGAGCCCCCGCGGTCAGGTCGACCGAGGCCGCGAGCGGGGTGTCGAGGACGGGGCGCCCGGTGGTCCCCCGCACGCTGAGCGGTGCGACCCCTGTGACGGTGCCGGCCAGGTTGGTCGGCTCGGTGGCAGCCGCGCTCGGGGAGGCGTCCGCGGTCGGCTCACCGGTGGTGGGGACGTCCGCCGCACGCTCGGCGAGCGGGGCACGGCCGCCGTCCCGGGAGGCCGCAGGCGCCTGCCGCGCACCGGCGAAGCCGGTACCCGAGCCGACGCCGGCCTGCTCCAGCATGGACCGCAGGTTCCGAGCGGCCGCCCGGAGCTGCTTGCGCTCCTTGCGGTCGAGGTCGCCCTCGCGGGTCACGTAGTCGGCGTCGGTCAGGACGGCGGTCGCCTTCTCGGAGGCTGACCGCATCGCCGGGTCGGTGACCAGCGCGCTGCCGACGACGACACGGCCGGCCTGTGCGGCACCCTGGGCTGCCGCGCTACCCGCGGAGCCGACGGCGTCGCCGTCGTTCCCGGTGAGGCTGACCGCCGCTGTGGTGGTCAGGGCGACCGAGGTGAGTGCGGCGGCTATCGCGAAGGACGAGCGGCGCACCATGGGGTGGCCCGAGGGCAGCACGGCTGCCGCATGTGCTCCGCGGGTGCCCGGGCGTCGCGTACGACGGGGCACGAGTGCGTGGTCGCCGCGCGTCAAGGACGGTCCTGACGCTCGGGGACAGGGACAAGGCGCGCCGTGCGGGGCGCGACGGGGTTCGGCGTCTGGGGCACGCTGAGCTTCCGTTCTGCGGCTGGGCACGCTGGCACCGTGAGGGGCTGATCCCTCTGGCGGACGGTGACGGGTGCGCCTGCTGCTGTCTGGCCACGGCGCGCGACGGGTCGCGGAGGTCATGGCTGTCGCCGCGTGGAACCAGGCCGGGAGGCCAGGGGGTTGGTTCCATGCGGCGACATTCAATGCTGGACGACTGTCCAAGAGTTATGGAACCCCCTCCGCGGAGGCGTGCCTCACAAAAACTGGGCGCAGATGGTGGTGCGGACGTGAAGGGCCGACAACCTGGGGTGTGCGCGCTCACATTGAAGGGCGCAGGGCCATGCGTGACACTTCGAGCATGGCCCATCACGACCAGGCCGCGAACGGATCCGTGCCCACCCCCGCCGGACAACCCGTCACCGTGTCCATCCACCGCATCGTCAACCCCGACCACATCCCCGAGGTCACCCGCTGGGTGCAGTCGGGCGTCAACCTCGCCAACCGCTGGGACGGCTTTCTCGGCTCGGGCTGGATCCGCGCCGCCGAGGGCTCCCGCGACTGGCACATGCTCTACCGCTTCGCCGACGCAGACCGGCTCGCCGCCTGGGAGCAGTCCGCCGAACGCCGGGACTGGCTGGCGCAGGGCACTGGCCTCGTCGAGGAGCTGCGCTACCAGCAGCGGACGGGCATCGAGGGCTGGTTCGAGGACCCGACACGCACTGACGAGCCGGCCGACGTCGCAGCCGTCGTCGTGCCGCCCCGGTGGAAGCAGGCGACGAGCATCTGGCTCGGCTTCTTCCCGGTGAACCTGCTCTTCACCGCCCTGTTCACCTACCTGGTGCCCGGGTGGGACGACGTCGCGCTGGTGCTCAAGGTGCTGATCTCGACGCTGATCCTGACGCCGATCATGGCGTACTGGGTGCTCCCGTGGGTGACCCGCAGCCTGCACGGCTGGCTGCACCGGACGTAGCCCGCACCGGACGGAGCCCCGCACCGGACGGAGCCCCACACCGCACGGGACAGGCGTCAGGCGGTACCGGCCACGACCCGCTGCGCCGGGACCCTGCGCCGCCGCAACCGGATCCCGCCCCGGCCCGGCAACGGTGGCGCGGCCTGCTGGGCGTTCAGGCCGGCGAGCCAGCCGGCGAACCGCTCCGGCCGGTCGGTGATGACGGCGTCGACACCCGTGCCGTCGTCGGTGTCGACGAGCGTGGTCCACGCGGCGGGGTCGTTCGCCGTCCAGGACATGACCCGCAGGCCGGCCGCGTGCAGCCGGGACACCAGGCGCGGGCTGCCAGCGACCGTCGCGACCGACGGGTTGCAGGCGACCACACGAAGGCGCTCGCAGAGGCGCAGCAGCCCGGGCGGGTCGAACGAGACGAGCAGGCCGCCCGGCAGGTGCGGCGCGACGTCGCGCACCGTGGCCACGGTGCCCGGCCAGAAGCTCTGGACGAGGACGCGGTGGTCGAACCCGGCGTCGGCGATCGTGGCGGTGACCCGCTCGACCTGCTCCGTGGTCCACGAGCCCTTGAGCTCCAGCAGCAGGTCCGTGTCCGGGTGCCGCGCGAGCACGCCCAGCACGTCGGCGAGCGTGGGCACGCGCTGTCCTCTGAACGCGGGGGAGAAACGTGCGCCGGCGTCGAGCCCGAGCACCTCGTGCGAGGTCAGGGCGGAGACCTTGCCCGTGCCGTCGGTGGTGGCGTCGACGGTCTCGTCGTGGATCACGGCGCCCACGCCGTCGGCGGTGGGCTGAAGATCGATCTCGACGGCGTCCGCGCCCGCGCGGCACGCGGCCTCGACCGCGGCGAGCGTGTTCTGCGGGGCGACCGCGGAGTATCCGCGGTGGGCGATGACTGCGGGACTGGCGACGGCCATGCTGACCTCCGGGTCTGCGGTTCGCTCTCAACGCTAGGCCGCTCCCGCGCGGCTTCCCAGTGGGAGGCGGGCGAATTCCGGAGGTGTTCCGGGACAGTTCACCGCCCGGCCCTGAGACCGCCGTGTCGGCCACCCGGGCGAAACCCGCCGGATGCGCGAATTCCCAGCGCCTGGTGGTTTCATGTCCGCCATGGTCCGACCTGTCATCACCGCCCCGGCCGGCTTCCGGGCCCGCGGGTCCCTTGTCGCACTCGCCACGCTCGTCCTGCTCGCCGGCTGCTCGGCCGACGGCGATGCCGACGCCGGGGCGAGCGCTTCGCCGTCGGGCAGCGTGAGCGCCGCACCCTCCGCACGGCCAGACCCGGATGCGCCGCTGGACGCGAATCAGGCGTGCGCCGCGATGTACGTCGACAACGACAAAACGCTCGAGGAGCGGATCGGCACAGCCCTTGTCGGCGCGAGCGACGGGCTCGACGGCCAGGCGGCCGACCAGATGCACGCGACGGCGGTGGAGCTCGGCCGGCTCGAGACGCGTGTGCCCGAGGAGTTCAGGGGCCCGGTCGAGAAGATCCGGGTGCCGTTCCTGCAGCTGCAGGAGGCGCTCGACCTGGCGGAGGGCGAGCAGGTGGAGCTCGACGTCGCCTCGACGGTCGAGGGCCTCAAGGAGTACCAGGAGCTCTGCTGACGTCCTCGAAGACGCCCTGACCGGGCGTGAGCACCCGGCGGGGGTCGTACCGCTCCTTGGCGCTGCGCACGGCGGGCCAGCGCTCGCCGTAGTGGGTGCGCCAGTCGGCAGGGGTCAGGCGCAGGGCGTTCACCGGGTAGCTGGTGCCGCCGACGGCACGGACCTTGGCGTACAGCGCGTCGTTCTCGGCGATGAGGCGCTCCGCCTCGGCGTCGTCGGGTGGGCTCACCGCGCGGAGCAGCGCGAGCAGGAAGAACACCTGGCCCTCGGGGACCATCACCTGCGGGCGGGTGATCAGTGACCGGGTGGTCGGGTAGAGCAGGGCGACGCCGCCGGCGTCGGCGGGGGTGAGGGTGGTCAGGAGCTCGGTGACCACGTCGTCGGTCGCCGAGTCCGGGACGAACAGGTTGAGCCAGGGCCCTGGCAGCCGGAGCGCCTCGATCTGCTCGACGGTCTCGTAGATCCGGTTCAGCCATTCGAGGTACGGCAGGTCGGCGACGTCGACGCCGGAGGGAGCGAGGCCGGCGAGCAGGGCGTCGTCGTCGGGCGGCTCGCTCGTGAACCAGGCCCCGCCCTCCAGGACGAAGACGAAGCCGTCGTCGTCGGTGGGGACGAGCTGACCCTCCAGGTAGTCGAAGCGGCCGTCGGCCAGGGCCGTGCGCTGGGCGGCCGTCAGGTCGGTGACCTGCGGGTACGTCAGCGTGTAGACGCGGGCCATGGCCGGGGCCGGCACGAGCCGGACGGTTGCGCGCACGATGACGGCGAACTGGCCGAGCCCGCCGAGCACCGCCTCGAACAGCTCGCGCTCGTGGTCGGCGGAGCACGTGACGAGCCGGCCGTCGCCCGTGACCACCTCGAGCTCGAACGTGTTGTCCACGAGCAGTCCGAAGTGCTGCGAGGTGCCACCGATCCCACCGACGCACAGCGTGCCGCCGACCGAGAGGCCGAGGTAGTCGGTGGTGACGGGCGGCGCGAGGCCGACGGCCAGGCCCGCGCGGACCAGGTCGAGCCACTGCACGCCGGCGTCGACCACCGCCCGGTCAGGCTTGATCTCGTGGATCGTGGCGAGCGTGCGGGAGTCGATGACGATGCCGCAGTCGGCCTGCGCCTGGCCGAACGTCGAGTGGCCCTGCCCGCGCACGGCGACCGTGAGGCCGTGCTCGTTCGCGAAGCGCACCACGGTGACGACGTCGCTGACCGAACCGGGCCGCAGCACCGCACGCGGGCGCCGGTGGACCAGGTGCCCGTAGTCGGTGGCCGCCTCGGTGAGGGATGCGTCGTCCGTGACGAGCTCGCCGTCGAGGCGAGGACTCGGGACCGCCCCGGTGTTCTCCGGGAAGCTGGTGAGCCACTGTGACGTCATCGGATCGAACGCGACGACGGCAGCGCCTGCCAGAGTTGTGCGGCGGTCGAGCTGTGTCATGTGAGCCCCTCAGCATCGGGTGGGCGTCCACGGTACCGGTCGCGGAGCGCACGGTGGTGCGCATTCCGTGGACGAGCTGTCAGGACAGGCCCGCGAGCCGGTAGACGACGAGGCTGCCCGCGACCGCGACATTCAGGCTCGCACCCCAGCCGGTCATCGGGATCTCGACGCACTCGTCGACGTCCGCGAGCACGTCGTCCGGCACGCCCTGGTGCTCGTGCCCGCGCGGGGTGTCGACCCTGGCCAGCGCTTCCTCGCGGTACGACGAGAGCGGTGCTGACCAGCGCTCTCGCGTGGTCGGCACCGCTCGGCGGTACAGCGGGATGTCGGAGCTGGGCGTCAGTTCGCGGCGTCGCCCTCGGCCAGCCGCGCGAGCTGGGCGGTGGTCGAGCCCCAGCCCTCGGCGAAGCCCAGCTCGGCGTGCCGGGCGCGGTCGGCCGGATCGCCGTGCCGCACGGTGACCCGGTAGTCGGTGCCGTCCGGGTGGTCCCGCAGGACGACCTCCGCGGTCATCGGGACCGGCGCCGGGCTCGTCGGGCGCCACTCGCTGTTGATCGCGTTGGTGAACACCAGGCGCTCGTACTCGTCGACGGCGAGGAAGCAGGCGTCCAGGTGCGGGACGAACGCCTCGCCGTCGTCGCTCATCAGCGTGACGAAGCCGCCCCCGGCGTGGACGTCGAGGCGCTCGACGCGGCAGTGGGTAGGGGCGGGGATCCACCACTGTGCCAGCTTGGCGGGCTGCGTCCAGGCGTCCCACACCTGCTTGCGGGGCGCGCGGATGATGCGGTCGATGCTGAGGTCGAGCTCGGGGTTCATGCGTTCTCCTCGGTGACGAACTGCTCCAGGCGGTCGGTGCGGCCTGTCCAGATCCTGCGCTGCTCGGCGAGCCAGTCCTCGACGAGCGCGAACTGCTCCTTGTTGAGCTCGCAGGTGCGTACCCGGCCCGACTTCGCGGTGCGGATCAGGCCGTTCGACTCGAGCACCCGCACGTGCTTCATGAAAGAGGGCAACGTCATCGGGGCGTCCTTGGCGAGATCGCCGACGCTCGCGGGCCCGCGACCGAGCCGCCGGACCACCGCGCGCCTGGTGGGGTCCGCGAGGGCCACGAAGACGCCGTCGAGCACTGCTGAATGCTGAGCCATGTGGCTAAATATTAGCGCGCAGAACACTTAGCGCAAGGGCTAAGTGTTTTGCCCGGGCAGGCAGGCGGCATGGCGTGCCGGGAAGGAGAAGGACTGGTCGCTGTCGCGATGGTGGGCCCCCCGGGGATCGAACCCGGAACCCGCGGATTAAAAGTCCGCTGCTCTGCCAGTTGAGCTAGAGGCCCGCGTGCCCGGCATCCGGGCGGCGCGAGTAGAAAGCCTACCGGTCAGGTGCGGTGAGGTCGTAGACGCCGCCGAGCGGGGCACCGTACGTCTTCAAGTGGCGTCTGTCACGCGCTGTCTCACCCACCGGGAGATATCGGGTTAAATGCGTCTCACGCTTGCGTTGTACCGGTGGGCTTGGTTCGGTGGACGAGACCGCGGAGAACCAATCTGAGGAGCTCAACGTGCTCACCGTGACCGACAATGCCCGTACGGCCGTCCAGGACCTTGCTCAGCAGGCTGGTGTGCCGGTCGAAGGCGGACTGCGCATCGCGCAGGCGTCCGGCCAGCCCGGCAACTTCGAGCTCGCGCTGGTTCCGGCCCCGCAGCCCGACGACCAGGTCGTCGACGCCTCTGGTGCCACCAACGTGTTCGTCGAGGCGGAGGCTGCTCCTGCCCTGGACACGCTGACCCTGGACACCGACCCAGGTGCTGAGGGCCCGGGATTTGTGCTCACGCCCACGGCGTGACCCCTGGCGCCCCTGACCGGGCGCCGACCCAAGCAAGTTGAAGTCCGCTCGTACCAAGCGATGGGGCCCAGAACTCACGTGAGTTCTGGGCCCCATCGCTTGGTACGAGCGGACCTTCTTGCGGTCGGCAGCTCGTCAGAGCGCGACACCGAGGATCCACGCGCCGCCGAGCGCCAGCGCACCCAGGGTGACGAGCAGGAACATCGCCACCCAGAACAGGCCGCCGACGCCGGTCAGGCGAGCGAGCATGTCGGCGTCCGACGTCCGGGCCTGGCCGCGGGAGCGCTGGATCTGGAGCTCGAACACCGGGCGCACCGCGCCGAGCAGGAGGAACCACGTCACCGCGTAGGCGACGGCGCTCTGCACCTCGGGCTCCAGGAACCAGGTCACGAACACGAGCGCGGTGCCGCTGACGAGGATCGACCAGAGCCCGAACCAGTTACGGATCTGCAGGAGCAGCAGCGCGAGGAGCACCACGAGCAGCCACAGCAGCCCGACGGCGTAGCCGAGCTTGAGGAGCCACGCGGCCCCGAGGCCGATGAGGCCCGGCCCCACGTAGCCGGCGAACGCGGTGATGACCATGCCCGGACCGCGCGGCTTGCCGCGCGACACGGTCAGGCCGGAGGTGTCGGAGTGCAGCCGGATGCCTTCGAGCTTGCGGCCCGTGAGCAGGGCGCCGAGGCCGTGCGACGCCTCGTGGGCGATGGTGATGACGTGCCGCGTCACGTGCCACAGAGGCCTGTACAGGACGACGATCAGGGCGACCGCGCACATGCCGAGCACCATCAGGTTCGACGGCGGGTCCACCGGGGTGACCGCGTTGGTCCAGATGGTGCCGATCACGTCGCCGATGGCGGCGAACGGTCCGGCCGAGCTGGTCGCTGCGGGAATCATGCGCCACATAGAACCACACGGAACGTGACGTTCGCCGCAGCCATCGGCGACGATGACGTGAGATAGTGGGTGGTCGTGGGCGGCTTCAGCCGCCCGACGTCGTGGCCCCGGCCCGGGTTAGCACCCCGCCGCCCGGTGTGAGAGCACGGCGGACAACCGGCGCGATCCGCGCCGCCACCGAGCCCGAGAGGCCCATCTCCTTTGACTACGTTTGCCGACCTCGGTCTGCCCGCGCCCATCCTGCGCGTTCTGACAGACCGCGGCATCACTTCGCCGTTCCCCATTCAGACGGCGTCCCTGCCGGACTCCCTCGCCGGTCGCGACGTGCTCGGCCGCGGCCGCACCGGCTCCGGCAAGACCCTCGCGTTCGCCCTTCCGGTCGTGACGCGTCTCGCGACGTCCGGCGCTCGTTCGGCCGCTGCCGGACAGACGCGCCGTGCGGGGGGCCGCCCCCGCGCACTGATCCTGGCCCCGACGCGTGAGCTCGCGAACCAGATCGACGAGTCGATCGCTCCGCTGGCGCAGACCCTGGGTCTGAAGACCACCACCATCTTCGGCGGCGTGGCGCAGTCGCGCCAGGTCACCGCGCTCAACGCCGGCGTCGACATCGTCATCGCCTGCCCCGGCCGGCTCGAGGACCTGCTCGGCCAGCGGCACCTCACGCTCGAGGACGTCGAGATCACCGTGCTCGACGAGGCCGACCACATGGCCGACCTCGGGTTCCTGCCCGGCGTGAAGCGCATCCTGGACCGGACGTCCGCGAAGACCCAGCGCCTGCTGTTCTCGGCCACGCTGGACAACGGCGTGGACGTGCTGGTCAAGCGCTACCTGAACCAGCCGGTCACCCACTCCGTGGACGACGCCTCCGCGCCGCCCCCGCAGATGACGCACCACATCCTTGCCGTGGCCGACAAGGACGTGAAGAAGAACGTGGTGCACCAGCTCGCACAGGGCAAAGGCCGCCGCGTCCTCTTCATGCGGACCAAGCACCAGGCCAAGAAGCTCGCCAAGCAGCTCACCGCCGCGGGCGTGCCCGCAGTCGACCTGCACGGCAACCTCGGCCAGGGCGCGCGTGAGCGCAACCTCGCCGCGTTCTCGTCCGGCGAGGTCCGGGTGCTCGTCGCGACGGACATCGCCGCGCGTGGCATCCACGTGGACGACGTCGAGCTCGTGGTGCACGTGGACCCGCCCGCAGAGCACAAGGCGTACCTCCACCGCTCAGGGCGGACGGCGCGTGCCGGTTCCGGCGGCGACGTCGTGACCATCATGCTGCCCGAGGAGCGCAGCGACGTGCGTGACCTGACCCGCAAGGCGAAGATCACCGCCCGCCCGCAGGACGTCCGTCCCGGCGACGCGACGGTGACCAGCCTGGTCGGCGAGGTCGCGCCGTACGTGGAGTACGTGGAGCCCGCCCCGCAGCCGCAGGGTCGCCAGGGCCAGCCGCGCAAGCAGGGTGGACGCTCGCGCTCCGGCGCGCAGAGCACCGGTCAGACCGGTGGTCAGGGCGGCGGTCAGGGTGGCGGCCGGCAGAGCCAGCCGCGCAGCCAGGGCGCCGGCCAGTCGACCGGCCAGCGCAGTGCTGGTCGTCCGGCGTCGGGCGGCGGACGTACCGCAGCCGACCACTTCCCGCGGACGGGCGCCGCGGGTGCTCCCCGCAGCCGTCGGCGTGGCGGCCGTGGCCGCGGTGCGGGCAACCCGAACGCCTCGGCCGCGAGCTGACGCCTCGTAGCGCCGGTTCATAACGCCGGTTCATTACAGTAGCCAGAGCCCCCGGACCCGTCAGGGCCCGGGGGCTCTCGCCTGTTCCGAGCCGGGTGGGAACACCGCGGGCCGGAGCAAGGTTGGTATGCGCGGAGGTGTCTACATGACGTACAAGGTCTCGAAGTCCGACGAGGAGTGGCGCAAGGAGCTCTCGTCAGAGGAATACGCGGTGCTGCGGAGGGCGGGCACTGAACGGGCGTGGACGGGCGAGCTGCTCGACGAGAAGCGCACGGGTGTCTACCGGTGTCGCGCGTGTGACGCCGAGCTGTTCCGCTCGGACACCAAGTTCGACTCGCACTGCGGCTGGCCGTCGTTCTACAGCCCGCTCGCGGGGGACTCGGTAGAGCTGATCGAGGATCGTTCGCTCGGCATGGTCCGCACCGAGGTGCGCTGCGCCGCGTGCGGCTCGCACCTGGGGCACGTCTTCGACGACGCGCCGCAGACGCCGACCGGCGACCGGTTCTGCATGAACTCGGTGAGCCTCACGTTCGAGGAGAGCTGACCACCGGCGGACGGGTCAGTGGCTCTGCTTCCACGCGACGATGTCCGCCGAGTAGCGGTTGAGGAGCCTGGCCAGCTGGCTGACCTCTTCGGTCTCCCAGGTGGCCAGTGCCCCCTCCAGCATCGCCACCCGGCTGGAGCGCGCCCGGTCCAGCCGGGCGGCGCCGTCGGGCGTGAGGGTGATGCGCTGTCCGCGGCTGTCCTCCGGGTCGACCGTCCGTTCGACGAGGCCGAGCTCGGCCAGACGGCTGAGCTGCCGGGACACGGTGGCACGGCCGACCCCGAAGAAGGTGGCGAGGTCCGAGCCCCGCGCGCCCGGCCGTTCGGCGACATGTGCCAGGAGCGGGTACGCGCTGGCATCCAGCTCGGGATGGACCCGGCGTGCGATCGACGTCCCGGAGGACTGCGCGCGGCGGATCAGCAGCCGGATCTCCCGCTCCAGACCCTCGAACGGTCCCAGGTCGGTGCCGTCATCAGCGACCGCGCCGTCGACGACCGCGTCGTCGGCACCGTTGCCGGCGGCGACCTGGTCGTCGGGAGCGTCCGTGCTGGACCTGTCTGTGCTCGGGAACATCCGCCAATGATGACGCGTCAGGCCCTCGGCGCACAGTCCGCGGGCACGAAATCCCCCGATGTGGCTCACCGGCGGCCGGTCAGGCCGACTCCCGCACGACGACGGTCGCGCCCGCCGGGGGATCGGCCGGCGGCTCGAGGCCGAGCACGGTGCGTGCCGCGCGCTGGCCGTACGCCCCGGCGTCGATGTGCACGCTGGTGAGCGCGGGCGTCGCGAACGAGCCGTACTCGACGGCGTCGAAGCCGATCACGGCGAGCTCGTCCGGCACCGTGACGCCGAGCCCGTGCAGAGCGGCGAGCAGCTGCATCGCCACCGCGTCGTCGAACGCGGCCACCGCGCTCACGCCCGGGTGATCGCGGCGGAGGTCGCGTACCGCCTGGATCGCTGCCGCCTTGTCCCGCGGGACCGTCAGGACCACCGGCTCGGCCAGGCCGAGCCGGACGGACGCCTGCCTGGCGAAGCCGAGCCGTACCGCGGCCAGGCGGGCCCAGCCCGGATCCTCGGGCAGGGCGACCGCGACGGAGGCGTGCCCGGCGCGGACCAGATGGAGGAGCTGGACGAGGGTGTGCGCGGCCAGGCCGTCGACCCAGCCGCCGTCGTTGGTGGTGACGGGGCCTGCAGCGGCGTCCGCCGCCTCGTGCTGGTACAGCCCCGAGAGGTCGATGACGGCGCGGGGCGCGACCGACGCGACCACCGACTCGAGCCCACCGTGCAGCGGGGACCCGTGCCGCACCAGGAGCACGTGACCGTGCCGGGCGAGCTCGTCGTCGAGACCGCGGGTGTAGGCGTCGAGGCCTGGGCCACGGATGCCCTGCGGCAGGGCGAGCAGCACTATGCGCGAGCTGCCCTCGCGCAGCGCCTTGGCGATGGCGTGGGGCACGTAGCCGAGCTCCCGCGCCGCCGCCCGGACGCGCTCCTGGGTTGCCGGCAGGATGTGCTGCTCGGTGACGTCGTTGAGCACGAAGCTGACGGTGGCGGGCGAGACCCCGCTGGCCTCGGCGACGTCCCGCATGGTTACCCGGCGTGTGCCCATCCGGTGCTCCCCTTCTGGCCTGGTGCGCCGGCCCTGTGCGGCCCACCCGTTGCACTAATTCGATTTAGTGATCATAGTGGATCGGGAGCGAACGACAACACGGAGGGAGGCCGTCGCCATGAAGACGGTTATCGTCACAGGCCCTGGGACCACCGGGATCAAGGAGGTGCCGACACCGTCGGCCGGCCCCAAGGACGTGCTCGTACGGATGCGGGCGAGCGGCATCTGCGGCTCGGACGGCTACTACGTGTCGATCGGTGGTATCCCGCCGCGGCAGGGCGAGACGCCGCTCGGCCACGAGGGCGCCGGCGAGGTGGTCGAGGTCGGGTCCGAGGTGGAAGGCCTCGCCGTCGGCGATCACGTGGTGATCAACCCGATCGCACCGGGCAGCGGCATGATCGGCAGCGGCGGCCCGCAGGGCACGTTGTCGGAGTACCTCCTGGTCGAGAACGCGGTGCTCGGCACGAGCCTCGCGATCATCCCGGACGAGGTGCCGTTCGACGTCGCAGCCCTCAACGAGCCGATGGCGGTGGCCCGGCACGCCGTCAACCGCACAGGCGTGCGGCCCGGTGACAAGGTGGTGGTGTTCGGCGCGGGCCCTATCGGGCTGGGCGCGACCATCGGGTTCAAGCTCAGCGGCGCCGCGAGCGTCGTCGTGGTCGACCTGCTTCCCTCGCGCCTGGAGAAGGCTCTCGCCGTCGGCGCCGACGCCGTCATCAACTCCGCGGAGGAGGACGTGGCCACCCGGCTCACCGAGCTGCACGGGGCGGGCGTCACGGCGTTCGGCAAGCCGCGCGCGGGCACCGACGTCTACCTCGACGCGGCAGGCGCCCCGATCGTGCTCCAGACGGCGCTGGCGAACGCGAAGCACCACGCAACGATCTGCGTCGTCGCCGTCCACAAGAAGCCCGTCGAGGTCGACTTCGGCGCGATCCTCGACGCGGAGGTCAACATCGTGACGTCCATGGGGTACCCGACGGAGATCTTCGAGGTGACCAAGGAGATCGCCGACCACTGGGAGAAGTTCGCGGTGATCATCAGCGACCGCTTCGCGTTCGAGGACGCGCAGCGGGCCCTGGAGACGGCGGCGACGCCGGGCGCCGCCGACAAGGTGGTGGTCACGATCCCCTGACGCGGAGGGTCGAACCGGTGGTCGGGCTTTGCCGAGGGTCTCGACAAAGCTCGACCACCGAACGGGTCAGTTCCCGGCGGGTTCCAGGTCCTTGAGCTGGTCGATGCCCGAGCGGTGGCCCAGCGGGACCTCCTTGATGAGGGAGACGCAGAGCAGCGCGATCAGGGCCAGCGGCACGGCGGCGAGGAAGATGTCCGCGATGCCGTTCGCGTACGCCTTCTCGACGACCTCCACCAGGATGTGCGGGAGTGTCGCCAGGTCGGGCAGGGTGCCGCCCCCGGAGGCGAGAGCGGACGGGTCGATGCCCTGCTCCGCGAGCTGCGGGGCGATCTCGGTGATGCCGTCCTGCAGGCTGGTCTTCACGCTGTGCCCCAGGATCGCGCCGAGCGCCGAGACGCCGATGGCGCCGCCGAGCGACCGGAAGAACGTCACGGTCGACGTACCCGAGCCCGAGTCCTTGATGTGCAGCGTGTTCTGCGTGGCCAGCACCATGTTCTGCATGAGCAGGCCGACGCCCGCGCCGAGGATGAACAGGTAGATCGAGACCAGGACGAACGACGTGTGGTAGTCCAGCGTCGACAGGAGCAGCAGGCCGACTGTCAGGAGCACGCCGCCGGTCACCATGTACGGCTTGTACCTGCCCGTCTTGGAGATCAGCTGTCCGCTGACCGTTGACGACAGGAACAGGCCGACGACCATCGGGATCGTGTACAGGCCCGACTCGGTAGGCGTCTTGCCGCGCGAGAGCTGCATGTACTGGCTGAGGAACACCGACGAGCCGAACATCGCGACGCCGACGGAGACCGATCCGATGACAGAGAGCACCAGCGTGCGGTTCTTGAACAGGTACATCGGGATGAGCGGGTTCTTGACCCGCAGCTCCACGAGCACGGCGATCGCCAGGATCAGCAGGGAACCGCCGAGCATGGCCGCCGTCTGCCAGGAGAGCCAGTCGAACTCGGTGCCGGCGAACGTGATCCACAGCAGCAGGGTGGCGATACCGACGGAGATCAGCGTGGCGCCGATGATGTCGATCCTCGCCGAGCCGCGCGGGCGCTTCGGGAGCTTGAGCGTCATCTGCAGCACGATGATCGAGGCCACCGCGAACGGCAGGCCAACGAAGAAGTTCCAGCGCCAGCTGAGGGCGTCGGTGAGGAAGCCGCCGAGGATCGGGCCGCCGACCATGCCGATGCCCATGATCGAGCCCATGAGGCCCATGTACCTGCCGCGCTGACGCGGGCTGATGATGTCGGCGATGAGCACGGCGGACAGGGCCTGCAGACCGCCGGCGCCGATGCCCTGGAAGGCGCGGAAGGTGATGAGCTGGCCGGTGTCCTGCGCGAACCCGGCGGCGGCCGCGGAGAGCACGGAGATGACCAGCGCTATCTGGATCAGCGTCTTGCGGTTCGTGAGGTCGGCGAGCTTGCCCCAGATCGGGGTGGAGATCGTCGAGGTGAGCAGGGTGGCGGTGACGACCCAGGTGAAGGCCGACTGGTTGCCGTCGAGGTCGGTGATGATCTTCGGCAGCGACGACGAGACCACCGACATCGCCAGGACCGAGACGAACATGCCCAGCAGGATCCCGGACAGGGCCCGGAGGACCTCGCTGTGCGTCATGGCGGGTGGTTCGCCCTGGAGGTGGTCGGGCTCGACCACGGTGGACTGGGTGGTGGGGCTGGTCATGCAAACTCCTGCTGGTTCTGGGGTGTTCTCCGGTGCGCCGTGTCCGCACTGATGGTGTCGACGAGGCGGTGCAGCGTGCGGGTCGCCTCGGCGAGGTCTTCGGGCGACCAGGCGGCGAACGCCCGGTCGATCAGGTTCGTGTACTGCTGGGCGGCCTCGGCCGCCAGGGCTCGCCCTGCGTCGGTCAGCTCGACCGTGCGCACCCGGCGGTCCTCGGCGTCGACCGTGCGGACCACGTATCCGGCGTCGGCCAGCGTGCTGACCTGACGGCTCGCTACCGAGAGGTCGACGCGCAGGTGCGCCGCGAGATCGGTCAGGGAGGCCGGGCCGCACTTGGCGAGCAGGTGCAGCACGGCGACGCCGGACCGGGGCCAGTCGAGCTCGTGAGCGACGCGTGCCGCCGCTTCCCGCTGGGCGCGCGAAAGACTCTGGAGCGCGGAGATCAGGGTGACGGCCGGAACTTCTGTGCCGGACGGCGTCCGGCTGGGTGGGGAAGTCATCAGTGCCTCACAATTGATTGCTTAGAGCAACTATATGAAGATTGGTTGCCCAACGCAAGCGTTCTGCGGGTGTCGGCTGGTCAGCCGGTATGTGACCTGCGCGACACGCTCGGTCGGACGGGCGGCGGGGGCATGAGAACGGCGCCGCCCCCACGTGGTGGGGACGGCGCCGTCGTCGGTCGGCCGGGTGGTGCGCTCGGGTCAGGCCCTGGTGCGGCTCTCCTCGCCCATGTCCTCGAGCTCCATGCCCTTGGTCTCGGGCACCTTGGTGAGCACGAAGAAGAAGCTCAGCGCCGCGAAGGCCGCGTACATCAGGTACGGGACGCTGGCGCCGAAGGCGGCGAGCATCGGCGGGAACGTCAGGGTGATGGCGAAGTTGGCGATCCACTGCATGGCCGCTGCGACGCCCAGGGCGGCGGCCCGGATGCGGTTGGGGAACATCTCGCCGAGCAGCACCCAGACGAGCGGGCCCCACGAGGCGCCGAAGAAGACGACGAACGCGTTGGCGCAGATCAGGGCGATGACGCCCCAGGGGCCGCTGAGCGAGATGTCGTCGCCCGAGCCGGTCGCCTGGGTGAACGCGATGGCCATGAGGCCCAGCGACACCGCCATGCCTGCCGACCCGATGAGCAGCAGCGGGCGGCGGCCCACCTTGTCGATGAGGGCGATGGCGATGAACGTGACCGCGACGTTGGTGATCGACGTGATGGTGGAGACCAGGAAGGCCTGGCTCTCGTCGAACCCGACGGCCTGCCACAGCGTGCTCGAGTAGTAGAAGATCACGTTGATGCCGACGAACTGCTGGAACACCGACAGCAGGATGCCCACCCAGACGATCGGCTTGAGCCCGAGGGCGCTGCCGCGGAGCGACGCCTGGTTGGTGTTGGCCTCGTCGACCGCGATGCTGTGGTGGATCTGGGCGAGGCGGTCGTCGACGTCCTCGTCGGGGCCCAGCACGCTGGCCAGGACGGCCCGCGCGTCGTCGTCGCGCCCCTTGGCGGCGAGGTAGCGCGGCGACTCCGGGATGCGCAGCGCGAGGATGCCGTAGACGGCGGCCGGGACCACTGCCACCAGGAACATCCAGCGCCAGGCCTCCCAGCCGAGCCAGAGCACGTTGGCGGCGCCGCCGGCAGACTCGGCGAGGATCTGGTCCGAGAGCAGCGCGGCGAAGATACCGACGGTGATCGCGAGCTGCTGCAGCGAGCCCAGGCGGCCCCGCATGGCAGCGGGCGCGATCTCCGCGATGTACGCGGGCGCGATCACGGACGCGATGCCGATGCCCACGCCGGCCATGAAGCGCCAGACGGCCAGGTCCCACGCGGAGAACGCGATGGCGGACAGGATCGACGACACGAAGAACAGGATCGCGCCGAGCACCATGACGTGGGTGCGGCCCCAGCGATCGGCCAGCCGCCCGCCGGCCCACGCACCGAGCGCGCAGCCGAGCAGCGCGACGGCCACCACGAGTCCGGTGACCGAGGGGTCCAGGGAGAACTGGCCTTCGATGGCGTTCACCGCGCCGTTGATCACGGAGCTGTCGAAGCCGAACAAGAAGCCGCCCACCG
Source organism: Promicromonospora sp. NPDC023805 (assembly GCF_040639635.1). Taxonomy (NCBI): domain Bacteria; kingdom Bacillati; phylum Actinomycetota; class Actinomycetes; order Micrococcales; family Promicromonosporaceae; genus Promicromonospora; species Promicromonospora sp. NPDC023805. The sequence continues at coordinate 274,826 of NZ_JBFAAH010000003.1, forward strand.
CTGCGGCGATGGCGAGGGCCGTTGCTTTGCGGTGGGCTGATCTGGCGCCCGCAGTCGGGGCCGTGGAGGCGGTGCTCATACGATCGATGCTAAGTCTCACCCTGTGCGAGTCGCGCGGGGAGCCGTCCTGATCAGGTCAGGAACGGGAAGAGCGCCCACGTCGCGAGCGCTGCCACGAGGGCGGCGGCCGGGATGGTGAGCACCCACGCGACGGCGATGTTCTTGGCGACGCCCCAGCGCACGGCGGAGAGCCTGCGGGTGGCGCCGACGCCCATGATCGCCGAGGTGATGGTGTGCGTCGTGGAGACGGGTGCGTGCAGCATGAACGCGTTGACGTACAGCACGAGGGCCGAGACGGACTCGGCGACGAAGCCGCGTGCGGGGTCGAGCTCGATGATCCTGCGGCCGAGCGTGCGCATGATCCGCCAGCCGCCCGAGTAGGTGCCCGCGGAGATGGCGGCCGCAGCGGAGAGCTTGACCCACAGGGGGATGCCCTGGTCCGCGTTGGCCCAGCCCACGGTCAGCAGGGCCAGGTAGATGACGCCCATCGTCTTCTGCGCGTCCTGCAGGCCGTGGCCCAGCGCCATGGCGGCCGCCGACGCCGTCTGCGCGATCCGGAAGCGGCGGTTCGTCCTGGCCGGTGCCGCGTAGCGGAAGATCCACATGACGCCGACCATCACCGCGAAGGCGAGGCCGAAGCCCACCAGCGGCGAGATGATCATGGGCAGGACCACCTTGTCCACGATCGCGGACCAGTAGACGCTCATGCCGCCCGCGATGCCCGCGCCGACGAGTCCGCCGATCAGGGCGTGCGTGGACGATGACGGCAGGCCGAACCACCACGTGATCAGGTTCCACACGATCGCCCCGAGCAGCGCGCACAGCACGACGGCGAGCTCGGCGTGCGTGCCCGCGCCCTCGAGGTTCACGATCGACGTCGCGATCGTCTCCGCGACCTCCGTGCCCAGCAACGCTCCGGCGAAGTTCATGACTGCCGCCATGACGAGCGCGACCCGCGGGGTCAGGGCCCGCGTCGACACCGACGTCGCGATGGCGTTGGCGGCGTCGTGGAAGCCGTTGGTGAAGTCGAAGCTCAGGGCGAGCGCCACCACGAGGACGACGAGAGCGACCTCCAACTCAGGACTCCTTGAGGGCGATGGTCTCGACCATGTTCGCGACCTTCTCGAAGCTGTCCGCGGCGTTCTCGAGAACCTCCACGATCTCCTTCAGCTTCATGAGCAGGACCGGGTCGCCGGCGAAGTCGTCGAAGAGCTGGGCGAGCAGCTTGCGGTGCAGCTTGTCCGCCTGGTTCTCGAGGCGGTTCACCTCCACCCAGTAGTCGGCGAGCTTGTCCATCGAGCGTAGGCGTGGCATGGCCTCCGCCGTGAGCTCCGCGCACCGCTGGAGCACCTGGACCTGCTCGGACACGCGGTCGGGCAGACCTTCGACCTTGTACAGGACGATGAGCTCCGCTGCCTCGTCCATCTCGTCCATGCAGTCGTCCAGCGCCGAGGCCAGACCGGAGATGTCCTCGCGGTCGAACGGCGTGACGAACGTCTGGTTCAGGCGGCGCATGATCGAGTGCGTAGCGTCGTCGGCGAGATGTTCGACCTCGTGCATCTCGTCGGCGAGCTTCTCCCGTCCGGCCCGGTCCGCACCGAGCAGCTCCGCCAAGAGGGACGAGCCCCGGACCAGATGCTGGGCCAGGTCGGCAAGAAGATCGAAGTACTTGGTATCGCGCGGAGTAAGGCGCACGAGGGCTCCCGTTCTAAGGGCTCTGGAACAGGCTCAGCGTAGAGCGCTTGCCGACTATCGCCAATTTGCAAGGTTGCGCTTTGGTAGCCCGTGACAAAGGGCACAGATGTGCGGGCAGGATTCCGTCGACTGCGTTGTCGGCCGGGAAGGGAAGCTGGAGCGACGCCGAACCGGGAGCGCCTCTCGGCGCGGGGCCGCTCGTAGCGGCTTGAGGTGGAGCCCGGGGCATCCGCAGCCCGGCGTCGCTTGCACCATCCTAATCGCGTGCGGGGATCTGCCAAGGGGGTCTGACGTCACAGCGCTGAGGGCGAACGCCACTTGACAGGCTGTCGGCCTACTCGAGAGAGCCGGTGCGCCACAGGCCTCCGGCCCGTTCCAGCTCCTCGGCGGTGCGCAGCAGGGAGCTCGCACTGCGGGTCATCCGGGTGGCGCCGGTGGGGTCGGCGACCTCGCGGGAGTCCGCGTCGAACGCGGCTCCGGTCGACAGGATGCGGCAGAACGCGCCGGCCCGTTCGAGGGCGACGGCGAGGTCGCCGGTGAAGACGCCGGAGAGCACCGCGTCGGCAAGGATCTGCAGGTCGCCCGGTTCCGGAGGGCTCGGGACGCCCGCGACGGCCTCCTGGACCGGGGCGGCTTCCACACCCAGCCGATACCGGAGCATGACGGTAGGCATGTCGCGGCGCACCCACTCGCGCAGCACGTAGAGGCGCCAGAGCGCGCCGGGCAGCGAGACGGCGGCGGCGTCCGCCCACAGGCCCGCCACAGTGTCGAGGCCCTCGTTCTCGACCAGGTGGATGAGCCGTTGCACCACAGCCGGGTCCTCGGTGGTGCGCGCCCGGTCCACCAGCGCGCGTGCGGTCGCGTGCGCCACCTCGTCGCGCATCGCGGGGTCCACCTCCCCGGGAAGCGCGTCGGCGTCCCGGGGGTCCAGCATGGCCGGCCGTCTGGGCGGTCGTTTGTCGCTGCTCATGGTGACCGATAGTGCGCCCGAAGTAGCACGTGTGTCCACCACCACGGTCACCAGACCAGCGGAGTCACCTTCTCGGTGGCCACCACCAGGGGTCCAGAGGTGGTGTCGGCGACGTGCGCCACGAGCAGCTCCCCGGGCTCGAGGAACGGGTCGCTCGACGGCAGCCCGTCCGCCACCGCGCGCGACGCGTGCCTGCCCAGCACGTCGAGCACTGTCGGGAGGACCGGGCGATGGGTGCAGATGACCGAGGACTCGGTGGTCTCCTCCAGAAGGGCGCGCACGGTCGCCGCGACGCGCGACGGTGACCGCTCGTGCTGGGCCTCGGTGAGGTACTCGCTGTAGCTCGGCCGCAGGCTCGCGGCCCTCACGTACGGGTCGATGGTGGTGGCGCACCGCTCCCACCGGGAGCTGATCACGTGCTCGACGCCGTAGGCCGCCAGCACGGGGACCAGTGCCGCCGCCTGGCCGTGCCCGAGCGGGGTGAGCGGGCGGTCCCGCTCCGCGCCGTGCCAGCCGGTGCGCGGAACGGCCCGGCCGTGCCGCGCGATGACGAGCGTCCGGGTCTGCAGCACACCCTCGGACTCGGCGGCGACCAGGGCGTTCAGCGGGCCCCGGTCCGACGTCCGCGTGAGGCGCTGCTCGGCCTCGTCCACGTCGAACCACTCGGTACGGTCGACCTCGTCCCGGTCGACCGGCGCCAGGGGAGCACGCGCCGTGAGCGACGCGCTGTCGCGTCCCTTGCGGACGCGGCGCGACGCCCAGTAGTGCACGCGCTTCACCGTGCCGTCGGGAGTCAGGTACTGGAGGCCCGGCAAGGGCCGGCCGAGCACTATCTCCTTGCCCGTCTCCTCACCGACCTCGCGGATCGCGGCGCCCTGGAAGGACTCCCCGATCTCGAGCTTGCCCTTGGGCCACGACCAGTCGTCGTACCGCGGGCGGTGCACCAGCTGCACCTGGAGCGCGCCGGAGCGACGGCGCCAGACGAGCCCCCCGGCGGTCATGACGACCGGGGTGTGCAGAGCCGCGGCGGGGGAGGCCGCCGTCGTCGGACCTGTGCCCACCACGGACCGCCGTCCGGTCACCGGACAGGCTCGAGCCGACGGCGCTGCCGCTGGATCAGGACCGCCTGCAGGTCGCGGAGGCCGGTGCTCTCCGCACCCGGGCTCGGACGTTCCCAGCTGCCGTCGGGCAGGAGGTGCCACGACGCCGTCGTGTCGGCCATGGACTCGTCCAGCAGGCCGAGCAGCTCGCCCACGTGGTTCGGGTCGGAGATCCGGATGAGCGTCTCGACCCGGCGGTCGAGGTTGCGGTGCATCAGGTCTGCCGAGCCGATGAACACCTCGGGGCCGGACTCCGGCCCCTCGGCGAGGGCTGGGCCCACCGAGTTGGCGAACGCGAAGAGCCGTGAGTGCTCGAGGAAGCGGCCCAGGATGGAGCGCACCCGGATGTTCTCGCTCAGCCCGGGCACGCCCACGCGGATCGCGCAGATGCCGCGCACCACGAGGTCGACCTGCACCCCCGCCTGGGAGGCGCGGTAGAGGGCGTCGATCACCGTCTCGTCGACCACCGAGTTGATCTTCATCTTGACCCACGCCTCGTGGCCGGCGCGGGCCGCGGTGGCCTCGCGCTCGATGCGCTCCACCAGGCCCGAGCGGACGGCGCGGGGCGCCACGAGGAGGCGGTGGAACGTCGACTTCGGGGCGTACCCGGAGAGCTGGTTGAAGAGCCGGGTCAGGTCCTGGCCGACGTCCGAGTTGCAGGTCAGCAGGCCGTGGTCGGTGTACAGGCGCGCCGTCTTGGGGTGGTAGTTGCCCGTGCCGACGTGGCAGTAGCGCAGCAGTGAGCCGTCCGGCTCCTGGCGCACCACGAGCGACAGCTTGCAGTGCGTCTTGAGGCCCACGATCCCGTAGACGACGTGCACGCCCGCCTCCTCGAGCTTGCGCGCCCAGGAGATGTTGGCCTCCTCGTCGAACCGCGCCTTGATCTCGACCAGCGCCAGTACCTGCTTGCCGGCCTCGGCGGCGTCGATCAGCGCGTCCACGATCGGCGAGTCGCCCGACGTCCGGTACAGGGTCTGCTTGATCGCCAGCACGTGCGGGTCGGCGGCCGCCTGTTCGAGGAACGTCTGCACGCTCGTCGAGAAGCTGTCGTACGGGTGGTGCAGCAGGATGTCCCGACGACGGATCGCGGCGAACACGTCGGTCGGCTTGGAGCTCTCGACCTCCGCGAGGTGGCGGTGCGTGGAGGGCACGAACGGCGGGTAGTGCAGCGACGTCAGGTCGAGGTCGGCGATGAGGTTGAGGCCCGTCAGGTCCAGCAGTGCGGGCAGCTCGTAGACCTCCTCGTCCTTGACCCCCAGCTCGCGGACGATCAGGTCGCGGATGCGCGGGCTGATGTCCTTCGCGATCTCCAGGCGTACGGGCGGCCCGAACCGGCGCCGGAGCAGCTCCTTCTCCATGGCCTGGAGGAGGTTCTCGGCGTCGTCCTCCTCGACGTCCACGTCCTCGTTGCGGGTGACGCGGAACGTGTGGTTCTCCCGCACCTCCATACCGGGGAACAGGTAGTCGAGGTGCTGCGCGATGACCTCTTCGAGCGGCACGAACGAGAGCGGTCCGCGCTGCGGGTCGGCCTTCTTGGTGCCGGGGCGCCGCGGCTTGCCCGACGCGTCCACCGCGATGAAGCGCGGCAGCAGCGGCGGCACCTTGACGCGCGCGAAGTGCTCCTTGCCCGTCGCCGGGTTCGCTACCACCACTGCGAGGTTCAGGCTCAGCCCGGAGATGTAGGGGAACGGGTGGGCAGGGTCCACCGCGAGCGGGGTGAGCACCGGGAAGATCTGCTTGCGGAAGAACTTGTGCAGGCGCTCCTGCTCCTTGGTGTCGAGCTCACCCCAGTGCACCAGGGTGATGCCCTCGCCGGCCAGCGCGGGCTGCACGTCGTTCTCGAACACGCGGGCGTGGCGCTCCATGAGTTTGTGCGCCTCGTCCGAGATACGCGACAGCGCTTGGCGCGGGCCGAGCCCGGACGCACTCGTGACGGCGATGCCCGTAGCGATGCGGCGCTTCAGGCCGGCCACTCGCACCATGAAGAACTCGTCCAGGTTGGACGCGAAGATCGCCAGGAAGCGGACGCGCTCCAGCAGCGGGATGCGCGGGTCCTCCGCGAGCTCCAGCACACGCTGGTTGAAGGCGAGCCAGCTCAGCTCGCGGTCCGCGAACCGGTCGACGGGCAGCGGCCCGCTGAGCACGGGGTCCAGCAGCCTGGTCCCCTCCGGGCTCTCCGCGATGTGCTCGGCGATGTGCGCGGCCAGGCTCGCGTCGGCGTGCGGATCCATGATGTCCTCCGCCGAGGCGCCTACCGGCAGGGGCGACGGCCCGGCGGCCTGCTTGGTCTTCTCCGCCACCTCGGCGGTCGCCAGCCTGTCGGCGCTCTTCCCCGGGCGGTCCCGGTGTCCGTCGGGTCCACCGTTCATGCTCTCGGTGCTTGTCGTACGAGGGCTCTGCTTCATGAATCGGCCGTTCTTGTCCCTGGTCCTGGCGGAGGTGTTCCCAGCGCTGTCCTTCATGTCGTTCATGGTGTCACCGTTCGGTACACAGTGGGTGACGCTCTCGGAGAGCGTTCGTCACGGGCGGGCATACTGAACGTGTACGGCGGCCCGCGTGAACCCGGCCCGTTCGTACGTCGCGAGAGCGGGCGTGTTGTCCCCTTCGACGTACAGCACGGCGCGCGTCGCGCCGGTACGTGCGAGGTGCGCCAGCCCGACATCCGTCATCAGCCGGCCCAGGCCCTTGCCCTGGTGGTCCGGGTCCACACCGAGGGCGTAGATCTCGCCGTCGCGGGCGCCGTCCGTCCCGCCCGGCTCGACCTTGGTCCACTGGAATGCCGCCGGATCGGCGCCGGCCGTACCCTCGGCGGCGTCCTCGCCCTCGGGTACCAGCAGGAAGAAGCCCTCGGGGTCGAACCACTCCTCGGCCTGGCGCGCGCGCAGGTCGTCGAGGGTCATCCGGCCCTGCTCCGGATGGGTGGCGAACGCGCGGGCGTTGACGCGGAGCCAGGCGTCGTCGTCGACCCCGGGGCGGAACGTGCGCAGGCGATAGCCGGCGGGCGCCGCGGGCAGCTCAGGCGCTGCGGGCTGCTCGAGGGGCCGTGCTGGGGTGGTTGGGCGGGTCGGGGTGGTTGGGCGGGTGAGGAAGAGAAGCTCACGCACCGGGCGCAGGCCCGCCGCCCGGGCGAAGCCGCGGGCAGCCTCCAGGTCACCGTGCGCCCAGACACGCAGCTGCTTGCCGTGCTGGCCGGGCTCGCCCGAGCGGGACGGGAGCGTCGCGTCACGCTCGGCGGTCTTGAGGAGCATGCGGCCTCGCCCGCCCAGCCGGTGCTCCGGATGGATCACCAGCTCGGCGCTCGCGGTCTCGCCCGAGCGGTCGACCTGGACGTAGCCGATGGTGCTGCCCGACGTGGTGTGGGCCACGACGTGCGTGATCCACTCGGCGTCCGTCCCCAGGTTGAGCAGCGGCTGCTCGGAGAGCGGCGCTACGCCGTCGTGGGACTCGGCTGCGGCCGCCAGGTCTCGGACGGCCTGCTGGGCGTCGGCGTCGAGCGGGCCGATCTCGATGGGGGCAGCGATACGCATACGCCCATCTTCTCCCGCTGGTCGAACTTGTCGAGACCAGGTCTCTTGCCGTTGGCCGAGCCTGTCGAGAACGTGGCCTCGACAGGCTCGACCAGCGGACGAGGGTCAGTCCTCCGAGGCGGCCGACGGCGCGGCCAGGCCCGCCGTGATCAGGTCCATCACCGAGGAGTCGGCGAGGGTGGTGGCGTCGCCCACCGCCCGGTCCTCGGCGACGTCGCGCAGCAGGCGGCGCATGATCTTGCCGGACCGGGTCTTGGGCAGCTCCTGCACCACGAGGATCTTCTTCGGCTTCGCGATCGGGCCGATCTCCTTGCCCACGTGGTCGCGCAGCTCCTTCTGCACCTCGGCCGCGCCCTCCTGCGTCGACGCCCGGCTCGCGTGGGTGCCGCGCAGGATCACGAACGCGACGACGGCCTGTCCGGTCGTCTCGTCGTTCGCGCCGACGACGGCGGCCTCCGCCACGATGGGGTTCGACACGAGCGCCGACTCGATCTCCGTGGTCGACAGTCGGTGGCCGGACACGTTCATGACGTCGTCCACGCGGCCCAGCAGCCAGATGTCGCCGTCGTCGTCCTTCTTGGCGCCGTCACCGGCGAAGTACAGGTTCTCGAACCGCGACCAGTACGTCTCCTTGTAGCGCTCCAGGTCGCCCCAGATGCCGCGGAGCATGGACGGCCACGGCTCGGACAGCACGAGGTAGCCGCCACCGCCGTCGGGCACGGGCTTTGCCTCGTCGTCGACGACCGTCGCGACGATGCCCGGCAGCGGGACCTGGGCCGAACCCGGCTTGGCCGCCGTGACGCCCGGGAGCGGGCTGATCATGATGGCGCCGGTCTCGGTCTGCCACCAGGTGTCGACGATCGGGGTCCGGTCGCCGCCGATGACGCGGCGGTACCACATCCACGCCTCGGGGTTGATGGGCTCGCCCACCGAGCCGAGCACGCGCAGGGAGGAGAGGTCGAACCCGCCGGGGATGTCGTCGCCCCACTTCATGCAGGTGCGGATCGCCGTCGGCGCGGTGTACAGGATCGACACCTTGTACTTCTCGATGAGCTCCCACCAGCGCCCGCGGTGCGGGGTGTCGGGCGTGCCCTCGTACAGGACCTGGGTCGCGCCGTTCACGAGCGGCCCGTAGACCACGTAGGAGTGGCCGGTGACCCAGCCGACGTCGGCAGTGCACCAGTAGACGTCGGTCTCCGGCTTGAGGTCGAAGACGTTCTTGTGGGTGTACGCGGTCTGCGTGATGTAGCCGCCGGTGGTGTGCAGGATGCCCTTCGGCTTCCCGGTCGTGCCGCTCGTGTACAGGATGAACAGCGGGTGCTCGGCCTCGACGGCCACGGGCTCGTGCACCGGGTCGGCGGCGGCCAGCGCCTCGTGCCACCACACGTCGCGGCCCTCTACCCACTCGACATCCTGCTTGGTGCGCTGGACGACGAGCACCTTCTGGACGGTGGTCGCCTCGGCGCCGTCCTTGGGCGCGAGCGCGTCGTCGACGGCGGGCTTGAGGGCCGACGGCGCGCCGCGGCGGAAACCGCCGTCGGCGGTGATGACCAGCGTGGCCTCCGCGTCGGCGATGCGGCTACGGAGGGCGTCCGCCGAGAAGCCGCCGAACACCACGGAGTGCGCGGCACCGATGCGGGCGCAGGCCAGCATGGCCACCACGGACTCGACGAGCATCGGCAGGTAGATGACCACGCGGTCGCCGGTCTGCACGCCGAGCGTGGTCAGGGCGTTCGCCGCGCGGGACACCTCCTGCTGCAGGTCGGCGTACGTGACCGTGCGGGTGTCGCCGGGCTCGCCCTCGAAGTGGATGGCGACGCGGTCGCCGTTGCCCGCCTCGACGTGCCGGTCCACCGCGTTGTACGCGGCGTTCAGCGTGCCGTCCGCGAACCAGCGCGCGACAGGGGCGCCGCTCCAGTCGAGGGTCTCGGTGAACGGCGTCTTCCAGGTCACGAGCTCCCGGGCCTGCTCGGCCCAGAACTCGAGGCGGTCCGCCGACGCCTTCTCGTAGATGTCGGCCTTCGCGTTCGCCTGAGCCGCGAACTCCTCGCTGGGCGGGAAGCTCCGGGTCTCGTGCAGCAGGTTCTCGAGGCTGGGGCTGGCTGCCGAGCCCGACGTCGGGTTGGTGTCTGTCACGGTGACCTCCGGTGCGCGTCTTCGCGTTCGTTGCAGGCAGGTGCTTGGCGCTGCCTTGACGTCTCTCTGGTCGGTGAGTGTAGTCCCGGACGGTGACAGTCCTCACAATCCGGTGTCACCACCTGAGACACCGGTCGGGCCACCCGGAATGGCACCCGGAATGGCCCGGGGACCGGCCACGTTGGAGGCTGGCGTGAGCCTCCTCTTCGAACCGATCACCCTCCGCGACCTGTCGGTCCCGAATCGGGTATGGCTGTCGCCGATGTGCGAGTACTCCGCGTCGGACGGGATGCCGAACGACTGGCACCTCGTGCACCTGGGCAGTCGCGCGGCCGGTGGGTTCGGGCTGGTGCTGACCGAGGCGACCGCCGTCGTGCCGGAGGGTCGGATCTCGCCGCAGGACACGGGCATCTGGAACGACGAGCAGGCGGTCGCCTGGAAGCGCACAGTCGACTTCGTGCACGAACGCGGGGCGCGCATCGGCATCCAGCTCGCGCACGCGGGGCGTAAGGCATCGACCTTCCGCCCCTGGTCCCCGCTGCAGGGCACGGCGCCGGCGGCCGACGGCGGCTGGCCGACCCTCGCCCCGTCGCCCGCACCGTTCCCCGGGCTCGACACCCCGGCGGAGATGTCCGCCGAGCAGGTGGCCGATATCCCTGAGCAGTTCGCCGCGGCCGCGCGCCGCGCACGCGAGGCGGGTTTCGACACGGTAGAGGTGCACGCGGCACACGGATACCTGCTCCACCAGTTCCTGTCGCCGCTCGCGAACTCCCGTACCGACGAGTACGGCGGCTCACCGGCCGGGCGCTCGCGGCTCGTCGAGGAGGCAGTCGGTGCGGTGCGGTCCGTCTGGCCGGACGAGCTGCCGGTGCTGGTGCGGCTGTCCGCGACGGACTGGCGCGACGACGGCCTCGGGGTCGACGACGTCGCGGCGGTCGCCGGTCGACTGGGCGCGCTGGGTGCGGACCTGATCGACGTGTCGACGGGTGGCGCGGCACCGGCGAACATCGCCGTCGGGCCGGGTTACCAGGTCCCGTACGCGCGCCGCGTACGGGAGGTCTCCGGGCTGCCGGTGAGTGCCGTCGGGCTCATCAGCGATCCCGTGCAGGCCGAGCAGATCCTCGTGGAGGGATCGGCGGACGCCGTCATGCTCGGTCGCGAGGCGCTGCGGGATCCGTACTGGCCGCTGCGAGCGGCGCACACCCTGGGCGCGAAGATCGGGGTCCAGCCGGTGGAGTCCGGGGTGGGAATGCAGCCGCAGTATGCACGCGGGCAGTGGCGGTGACCTGCTGCGGGGCTGTGTGGTGAACGCGATTCCCGTGCCTGCGGCGTTTCAACGCCGGGAGGAATGTGAGCGTGGTGATTCTTTTTCAGCGAGTGTGCATTCCGCGAAACGATTCGCCGTGCGGCCGGGCTCCTCGCAATTTCCGTTCGCGATCCGGAAGTGCGAGGGCCCGGCCACTGCGGTGGCGAGATCTCGGTCTACGAGTACGACGTCCGGGAGCATCCTCAAGCCGGATGTCGCTCTCACCAGCTGGGCGGGGTGACCGTGCTCTTCGCTTGCTGTCCGATCGGGTCAACACCCTTTCGGAACCCAGAGCACGGTCCCTTCCGCCCTGAATGCTTGCTGTGAACACAATCACACTGCCTTCGGCTAACAAAAGCAACCGGAGCGGACTCATCTTCACAATTGCCAATTCCTGTCATGTTGGCAATTGGTCGCGAAAATAATTGGCCTTGCCATGGCTTGACCTGATGTGGTGGTCCGGACGACCTTGACTCGTCGCTCGGTCGCCGCTGCCGTCAGAGGCGCATGCCCCGGGCGTTCAGCCGCGTCGGGACCGGCGTCGGGCCGCGCGCCAGATCAGCCAGACGGCGACACCCACGACCGCCACGCCGACCACCGCGATGACAGGGACGGGCTCGATGCGCGGGCGCAGCGCGATCGGCCGTGTGAACGCGAGGACACCCCAGCCGGACTGGGCCGCGCGCCGCTTCAGGACGCGGTCCGGGTTGACCACGTAGGCGTGGCCGACGGCGGCCAGCATCGGGGCGTCCGTGATGGAGTCGGAGTAGGCGAAGCTTCCGGCGAGGTCGTACTGCTCTCGCGCGGCGAGCCGGCGAATGCCCACCGCCTTGTTGTCGCCGTAGTTGTAGAAGTCGATCTTGCCGGTGAATCGCCCGTCCGCGACGGTCATCTGGGTGGAGAGCACGTGGTCCGCGCCGAGAGCGGCGGCGATGGGCTCGACCAGCACGGCCGCCGACGCCGACACCACGACCACGTCCCTGCCCGCCGCGTGATGCTCGGCGATGAGCTCGACCGCCTCCGCGTAGACGTACGGGTCGATGAGCTCGTGCACCGTCTCGGTGACTATCTGCCGGACCTTTTCCACGTTCCAGCCGGTCACGAGCGACGACAGATGTGAGCGCATCCGCTCGGTCTGGTCTGCGTCGGCGTTGCCGATCATGAAGACGAAGTGGGCGTAGGCGCTGCGCAGCACGTCGGCGTGCGAGAGCAGCCCGCCCGCCAGGAACGGCTTGGAGAACGCCGCCGACGAGCTCGTCGCGATGATCGTCTTGTCGAGATCGAAGAACGCGGCCGTACGCGGGGCGCGCGACGTCGGTCGGGTGGCGATCTGGGGAACCTGCTCGGTCACGCGACGAGCCTAGCGGCGCCGTCCGTCCGGGGCGGCCACCAGCGGCGCGTGCCGCTGTTCGGATGAAACTCGTCAGCCCGACCTGCGGACCCTGGTCACGACGGGACGGGGGAGCGAGCCCGACCACAAGCATGGATTCCCTCCACCTGTGCACAGCCGAGCCGACCGGGGCACGTCGGCCCGGGGCCGAACGCCCAACCTGATTCCGGAGCCCGGGCAGTCAGCCCGGAGCGAGGACGGGGTCACCTGCCCGGCGGAAGCCCGGGACGGCCCGGACAGAGGAGGCGGCGATGGTCAGCACAGTGGGCGGCGTGGTGCCGGAGCCGGGGCGTGTGATCGGCGTGGTCGGCGCGTGTGGTGGAGCGGGCGCGTCAGTCGTGGCCGCGTGCGTGGCCCACGGCCTGCGCCGGGGCGGGGAGCGAGCAACGCTCGTCGACCTCGATGCGCACGGACCGGGCACGGACCTGCTTCTGGGGGTTGACGGCGGGCGCGGCGCCCGCTGGCCGGACCTGGTCGAGGCGCGTGGGGAGGTCGAGGGCGCTGGAGTGGTGGCCGCCCTGCCGCGCTGGGGCACGGTGCCGGTGCTGAGCGGTACGGCCTCGGGCGCGCCGCCCGAGGACGACGTGGTGCTCGACGTCTGCCGCGGGCTGGTGCGGGCGGGCGAGTCCCTGGTGCTCGACCTGCCGCGGCCGGGCGCCTGGGGCTCGGCCACCCGGCGGGGCAGGGGAGCCGCCGCCGAGGCGCCGGGCAGCGACGGCCTGGCCGTGCGCACCCTGCTGGCCGGCTGCGACACGGCGCTGCTCGTGGTGCCGCTGACGCTGCCCGCGATCATGGGCGCGGGGCGAGTGCGCGACGCGCTGCGGGGCGCGGGCGTACCCGATGTGCGGGTAGTGGTGCGGGGTCCGGCGCCTGGCTCGGTCGACGAGGAAGACGTGTCAGCCGCGCTGGGGCTGCCCGTAGCGGCGGCGATGAGTCGCGACGCGGGGCTGGCCCGGGCGATCGAACGGGGCGAGGGGCCGGCGATGTCGCACCGGGCCACGCTCGGCAGGTTCGCTGCCGACGTGGCGGGCGCACTGTGAACGCGCCCGTCGCTGAGCTCTCCCTGCTCGACGACGTCCGCGCGCGCCTCGCGACCGGTCGTACCGGTGCCGGAGCTGCCGTCCGCGACGCCGTGCGGGACTCCGGGCGAGTGCTGGGGTCCGACGCGCTCCGGGACCTGGAGCACGCCGCCCGCGCCGAGCTCACCGGAGCGGGGCCGCTGCAGGAACTCCTCGACGCACCCGACGTCACCGACGTGCTCGTCAACGGGCCGGACGACGTATGGGTCGACAGGGGGGTGGGCCTCGAGCAGGCCACTGTGAACCTCGGTACGGCTGCCGCGGTACGAGGACTGGCGGTCCGGCTCGCCGCTCTCGGCGGCCAACGGCTCGACGACGCCTGCCCCACCGTGGACGCGCGCCTGCCGGACGGCACCCGCTTGCACGCCGTGCTGGAACCGCTCGCCGAGGCCGGCGCGGTGATCTCCCTGCGAGTGCTGCGCACCCGCGCGTTCACGCTCGACGAGCTGGTGGCCGCCGGTGCCCTGCCGAGCCAGTGGGCTTGCCTGCTGCGCGCCCTCGTGCTGCGGCGAGCGAACGTACTGATCAGCGGCGGCACGGGCACGGGAAAGACCACGCTGCTCGCGGCTCTGCTCTCCCTCGTGCCCCACGACGAGCGCGTGGTGACCGTCGAGGAGGCCCGCGAGCTGCGGCCGACGCACCCGCACGTGGTGCACCTGGCCGCTCGTCGCGCCAACGTCGAGGGGGCGGGCGTCGTGGACCTCGCCGACCTCGTGCGAAACGCGCTGCGCATGCGGCCGGACCGCATAGTGCTCGGCGAGTGCCGCGGAGCCGAGGTCCGCGAGGTCCTCATGGCCATGAACACGGGGCACGACGGCGGCTTCGCGACGCTGCACGCCAACGCCGTGGCAGTGGTGCCCGCCCGGCTGGAGGCGCTCGCGGGCCTCGCGGGGATGACCCGTGAGGCGGTGGCCGCGCAGGCCGCCGGCGCCTTGGACGTGGTGCTGCACCTCCGTCGGTCGACCGGCGCTCGGTACCTGGCGGAGATCGGGCTGGTGGGTCGCGGCCCGAGCGGCGAGCTGGAGGTCCGGACGGTCGCACGATGGGACGGCAACGGTGGCTGTGCGGTCGAGCCGGGCGCGTGGCGCGAACTGATGGGCAGGTACGGGCCGTGGTGAGCGTCGTGGAGTCCCTCGGCGTGGGGCTGCTCGTCGCACTCGGTGCCTGGCTGGTGCTGGCGCGCGGCGGTCGCCGGGTGCGCGAGGTCCTCGTCACCCCGGCCCCAGGAGCTGAACCGGACACCGACGGCCGCACCGGAACGCTCGCCGGCGTCGGGCCCGCGCGGGACGTGACGTCCGCGGCGCGACAGGGCCGCAGGCTCCGAGCCGAACGCGGCCCGGGCGGTGACGTCCGGGTGGTGGTGATGCAGGTGGTGGCGCTCCTGCGGGCGGGGGCGTCGCCAGGGGCGTCGTGGTCGCGCGCGGTAGGCGTGGGCGCGGACCTCACGGGTGTGCCCGACGTCGACGGCCTCACCCAGGTGCTCGGCGCGCGGCATGCGGTGGCGGTGGTCGCGGCGACGCGGCTCGCGCTCGACGTCGGCGCGCCGCTCGGCCGGGTCCTCGAACAGGTCGCAGGGACGCTCGTCGCGGAGGCCGAGTCGAGAGCTGAGCGGGAAGCGGCCCTCGCCGGCCCCCGGACGACGGGGCGGCTGCTCATGTGGCTGCCGATCGTCGGCGGGCTCCTCGGCTGGGCACTCGGCGCCGACCCCGTGGGTACTGCCACGGACGGCGGCATCGGCAGCCTGGCGGTGGGTGCGGGGCTGGCGCTGCTCGTGGCCGGCCGGATCTGGTCGGACCGGCTCGTGGCCGCTGCCTGCGGTGCCGACCCGCCAGGCGTGGACGTCCAGGTCGTGCTGGAGCTGGTGGCCGCCGCTCTGCGGTCCGGGGCCGGCGTGCCACGGGCGCTGAAGGCCACCGGCGCGGCTGTCGGTGGGGCCGACGGGGTGGTGCTCACCAGGGCCGGGCACGCCCTCGTGCTCGGAGCGGCCTGGGAACGCGCCTGGACCGGAGTCTCCGGGGAGCTGGACCCGATGGTCCGGGCGCTGCGCGGTGCCTGGCTGGACGGCGCCGCACCGGGCGAGGCACTCCGGGCCGCCGGTGAGGAGGTACGGCACGAACGGAGAGCCGACGCGCGGACCGCAGCCGCACGGCTCGGGGTGCGGCTCGTGCTCCCGCTGGGCACCTGCTACCTCCCCGCGTTCGTGCTGGTGGGCCTCGTTCCCGTACTGCTGGCGCTCGGGATCGACCTGCTCGCCGGCTGAGCCGACGTCAGGCAGGGATCAAAAGCTTCGGCGCGCTCAGGGGCGCCGATGCCGTCCGCCGCACGGCGGGCGGGACCCGCTACGCGGGTCATGGAGAGATGGCCCGCGTGCGGGCCGGGTTGCCCGGAAACGGGCGGAGACGGAGAAGACATGACAACGACAAAGACAGCGGTGGCCTGCCCCGAACCGGACGACCGGGCGCAGGCGGAGATCGACGACCGTGAGTCGGAGCGCGGGCTGGCTACCGCTGAGTACGCCATCGCGACGATCGCGGCGGCCGGATTCGCGGGTGTCCTGATGGTCATCCTGAGGGGCGGAGACGTGAAGTCGATGCTCACGTCGCTGGTCCAGTCGGCGCTCACGATCGGCTGACCCATGACGGAGCGTGAGTCGGAGCGGGGCACGGTGACGGCGGAGCTGGCCATCGGGCTACCCGTCGTGGTCCTCGTGCTCGTCGCCGTGCTCACCCTCGCGGCCGCGTCCACGGCGCAGATGCGCGCTATGGACGCGGCCCGCGCGGGCGCGCGGGCGCTGGCGATCGGGGAGCAGGGGCCGGCGGTGAGTGCGGTAGTGGCCAGGGTCGGCGGTCCTGAGGCGGAGCTGGCGCTCGCGCACGAGGGCGGATGGGTACGGGTGACCGTGACGCGGCCGGTGGCAGGCGGCTGGCTGTCGGGGACGCTGCAGGCCACGGGGGCGGCGACGGCATGGGTGGAACCGTGAGCGCCGAACAGGGCTCCGAGCGCGGGGCCGGAACGGTACTGGTGCTCGGAGTCATCGCGGCGGTCCTGGTGCTCGCGTTCGGGATCGCCGCGCTCGGCGCTGCCCAGAACGCGCGCGGGGCGGCACAGACCGCAGCGGATCTCGGCGCACTCGCCGGCGCGACCGCGCTGCGGGACGGCTTTGATCCGTGCGGGACGGCGAGGACCGCCGTGGCGCGCAACGGGGCGGCGGTCGCCACCTGCGAGGAGCTCGGCGGAGGCGTGGTGCGGGTGGTCGCGACCCGGGCGGCGGCGGGCCCGGGTGGTGCGCTCGGCGAGGCACGGGCAAGCGCACGGGCCGGACCTCGAGCGGGTGATGCTGGCCAATCCGATGCGGAAATGGAGTGACATGTGTTCAGTACGACTCGTAGTATTCCTGCTATGAGAAGTACGGAAGATGCGATGAGTGCGCAGAAGCCACCTCCGCCGTCGGGCGATGTGGCGCTCGACGTGCGCGACCTACGAATGCGATACGGGACGAAAGACGTGCTCACGGGGGTCTCGTTCGAGGCGCACCGGGGCGAGGTCCTCGCCCTGCTCGGCCCCAACGGCGCGGGCAAGACCACCACCATCGAGATCCTCGAGGGCTTCCGCATGCGGTCGGCCGGCGAGGTGTCGGTACTCGGACAGGATCCGGCGCACGCCGGCGAGGCATGGCGTGCGCGGCTGGGTGTGGTGCTCCAGTCGTGGCGGGACCACGGCCGGTGGCGGGTACGGGACCTGCTCGGGTATCTCGCGCGGTTCTACGGCCCGTACTCGACCCCCGAGGTCAAGCGGCCGTGGGACGTCGAGGAGCTGATCGGTATGGTCGGCCTCGCGGAGCACGCCAACGCGAAGGTGCAGAACCTGTCCGGTGGGCAGCGCCGCCGCCTGGACGTGGCGATCGGCATCGTCGGTCGCCCTGAGCTCGTCTTTCTCGACGAGCCGACGGCGGGCTTCGACCCGCACGCCCGCCGGGAGTTCCACGACCTGGTGCACCGCCTTGCCGACTTCGAGAACACGACGGTCCTGCTCACCACGCACGACCTGGACGAGGCCGAGAAGCTGGCCGACCGGATCCTCGTGCTCGACGAGGGCACCATCGTCGCCAACGGTTCCGCGGAACAGCTCGCCCGCGAGCTGACCACCCAGGCGGAGGTGCGCTGGATGTCCGAAGGGCGGCGCCACGTGCACGCCGTGACCGAGGGAGACCCCACCAATTTTGTCCGCGGGCTGCTGGCTCGCGACCCGGACATCACGGATCTCGAGGTCAAGCGGGCCAGCCTCGAGGACACGTACATGTCGCTCGTCCACCGCGCCGAGACGAACAGTCCCGAGACGAACCGCGCCGAGACGAACCAGCCCGAGCAGGCTCCGTCCGGGCAGACCGAGGAGGTGCAGTCATGACCACTACTACGCGAACCGACGCACGATGGGTGGCCGTGCGCGCCGGGCTGTCCAGGGGCTGGCTCGAGACCAAGTACTCCTTGCGGGAACCGGGCGACCTCATCTGGACGCTGGCCTTCCCGGTCATCTATCTGGTGGTCCTGCTGTTCATGCGGGGCAGTACCGTGCCGGGCACGGAGTTCGCGCTGGGGGCCAGCGTGCTGCCGGGCCTGGTCGGCATGTCGATCGGGTTCGGTGGGATGACGGGACCGGCCAGCACGATCGCCGTCGACCGGGAGGACGGCACACTCCTCCGGGCGAAGGCGACGCCCAACGGGATGGTTGGCTACCTCGTCGGCAAGATTCTGATGTTCGCGCTGACCACGCTGGCGAGCCTGGTCGCGCTCGTCATCCCGGCGTTCAGCGTCGCGGGGGACCTGCGGCTGGACGCGCGCACCTGGGTGCTGCTGATCCTGATCTTCCTCGTCGGGATGGTCGCCACCGTCCCGATCAGCGTCGCGCTCGGCTCGCTGATCAAGCGGGCGTCGCAGACCGGGCTGCTGTTCCTGGGGTCGATGCTCCTCATCGTCCCGTCCGGGATCTTCTATCCGATCACCGCACTGCCCGAGTGGCTGCAGTGGGTGGGGCAGGCGTTCCCGTACTACTGGCTCGGGCTGGGCGCCCGGTCGGCGATGCTCCCGGAGGCCATGGCGTCGGCGGAGGTCGGTGAGTCGTGGCGCACGCTCGAGATGTTCGCGGTGCTCGGCGTCTGGGCTGTCGTAGGTATGGTGCTCGCGCCGATCGTGCTTCGCAGGATGGCTCGTCGGGAGTCGGGCTCCACGGTGGCGGCGGCACGGGAGCGTCACATGAGCCAGGGGTACTGAGTAGTGGCAGAGCAGTCCGACATCGTCCATAACCGCATAGCGATGCTGCGTGCCGAACGCGGCGTCTCCAGGCGGGAGCTCGCCGAGGATCTCGGGGTGCACTACCAGACCATCGGGTATCTCGAACGTGGCGAGTACAGCCCGTCGCTGCACCTCGCGCTGCGGATCGCGCAGTACTTCGGGGTTGCGGTGGAGGTGGTCTTCTCGACCGCCCCGTTCAAACGCCTCGGCGAGTAGGTGTCGGCTGTGAGCGCGACCGTCGCGCCTTTTGCGTCCGTTCCAGGCGCGACGGTCGCGCTCACGAGCAGGGGTCAGGGGGCGTGCGAGAGCACCGCGTCCAGGAGGCGTACGGCCGCCGCCTTGTCGAGCGGCGCGTTGTAGGAGCCGCACTTCGGCGACTGGACGCACGCCGGGCACCCGTCGGAGCAGGGGCAAGCAGCTATCGCGTCACGGGTGGCCCGGAGCCACGTCGCGCCCAGGTCGTAGGCCCGCTCGGCGAAGCCGGCGCCGCCCGGATAGGCGTCGTAGACGAACACCGTCGCCTCGCCGGTGTCCGGGTGCAGCTCCGTCGACACCCCGCCGAGGTCCCACCGGTCGCACGTCGCGAGCAGCGGCAGCAGGCCGATCGAGGCGTGCTCGGCGGCGTGCAGCGCACCCGGCGCCTGCTCGGGGGTGATGTCGGCGGCCCGCAGCACGAACTCGGGCACCGACCACCAGACGGCGACGGTGCCGAGGGTGTGCTCGGGCAGCTCCAGCTGTTCGGTCCCCAGCACCTGCATGTCCGGGACGCGCCGCCGCTGGAAGCTCACCACCTGCGACGTCACCTCGACCGGGCCGAGGCCCCACGTGATCGGTCCCCACTCCCGGGTGACCAGGTCATGGCCCGGGCCGTCCGCACGCCCGCTCTCGCCCTCGGAGGCCGGGTCGCCGGCCGCCTCGGCGACCTCGTCCCAGCCCTCGATGGACACTGACATCACCGAGCGGGACCACGTGCCGTAGTCGAGCCTGCGCCGCTGCACGACGGCGGTGTGGTCGGCCAGGTCGAGGTGCGCCACCACGTAGGTGGTGCCCTGGTGCACGTAGACGGCGCCGTCGTGCACCTGGCCGTCCGCCGACGCCGCGTCGACCGTGCCGAGCATGCGGCCGGTGCCCTGCTCCACCACACGCACCGGCGTGCCGCCCGCCCCGCGCAGATCGGTGAGGCCCGCGGCACCCTGGGCGTGCGTCCAGTACCACCCGGACGTCCGACGCCGGAGCGCACCCCGGGCGACCAGCACGTCCAGGATCCCGCGGACGTGGTCGGGGTGTCCGAACGCCGCGAGGTCCTCGGACCGGAGCGGTGCCTCCTGGGCCGCCGCGCACAGGTGCGGCGCGAGCACGTGCGGGTTCGCGGGGTCGAACACCGTGGCCTCGAGCGGGGCGTCGAACACCGCCTCTGGATGCGTCACGAGGTAGGTGTCGAGCGGGTCCTCGCGCGCGACGAACGCGACAAGGCCGTCCGCGCCCGCCCGCCCGGCGCGGCCCGCCTGCTGCCAGAGCGACATCCGCGTGCCAGGCCAGCCGGCGATCAGCACCGCGTCGAGGCCGGAGATGTCCACGCCGAGCTCGAGTGCGTTGGTCGTCGCGAGGCCGAGCAGGTCGCCGGTGCGTAGTGCCTGCTCCAGCTCGCGGCGCTCCTCCGGGAGGTAGCCGCCGCGGTACGCCGCGATCCGCCGGGCGGCGTCCGGGGCCGCATGCCGCAGGTGGTCACGGGCCTGCTGAGCCACCGACTCCGCACCGCGCCGGGACCGGGTGAACGCGAGGGTGCGAGCGCCGGCCGCGGACAGGTCGGCGAGCAGGTCGGCGACCTCCGAGGTCGCGGACCGGCGCGGATGCTCCGGCGGGGCCTCGGTCGCCACCGGCTCGGCCTCCGGGTCGGGTTCCGGGGTCGGCCGCGGATCCGGGTCGGCCGGCAGCGCCCACGGGTCGGGCTCTGCGACGGCGACCCGGCGCATCGATGTCTGCTCCTCGACGGACAGCTCGCGCCGGGATCCGCCGGTCTCGGGTTCGGCGTCCGCCCTTGCGCCGTCCGCGCCGTCGGCGGCGGCGGGCCGCCAGCCGACGATCTCCGGCGGCTGCCAGAGCACGACGGTGCGCCGCCCGGAGGGTGAGGCGTCCTCGGTGACGGCGGTGACGTCGTCGGGCGCGACGCCGATGAGGCGGGCCGCGCTGACCGCCGGCTGCGCGGTCGTGGCCGAGGCGACGACGAACGTCGGCGAACCCTCCCCGTACCGCGCCGCGAGCCTCGCGAGCCGCCGCAGCACCAGGGAGACGTGCGCGCCGAAGACGCCGCGGTACGCGTGTCCCTCGTCGACCACCACGTAGCGCAGCCCCTTGAGCAGGCGTGACCAGCGGCGATGGTTCGGCAGGAGGGCGTAGTGGAGGAAGTCGGGGTTCGTCAGGACGACGTCGGCGTGGTCCTGCACCCAGGAGCGTTCCTCGCGTGAGGTGTCGCCGTCGCACGTCGCGACGCGGACGTCGCGCGTGCCCGCCGCTTCGAGGATGCGTTCGAGCGCGTTCAGCTGGTCGGCGGCCAGGGCCTTCGTGGGGCTGAGGTAGATCGTCGTGGGGCGGACGTGCGCCGACTCGATGTTTCCGGGATCGAGCGTGGCGGCAGCGGCAGCGGTCCGGACGGCGGACAGCGCGGGGAGCCAGAACGCCAGCGACTTGCCTGATCCGGTAGAGGTGGCCAGGGCGGTATGCCGGCCCTGGTGGACGAGGTCGGCGGCGACTGCCTGGTGCGTCCACGGCCGCTCGACGCCGAGCTTCCGGTACCCCTGCACGACCGTGGCGTCGGCCCAGCGCGGCCAGTCGGCATGCTCGGCGGTGCGTTCCGGGAAGATGCGCGACGCCGTCAGCCGCTCGGCGCGCGCGCCACCGGCGAGCAGCACGTCGAGGAGGGGATGGGTGGAGGCGTCGGACACGGTGGACAGTCTCGCACCGGCTTGATCCCCAAGATGTGGTCGAGCGGCCTGTGGCGTGCGGTACCAACTTGCCCAAGTCCGCCGAGTTCACCCGCGAAATGGCGGGTTGGTGCGCCGCCGCGCCGGTAGGTTCACGCCGTTACGCCAGGTCGAATGGTTGCTGCAGGAGGAAACGATGAAGCGCTCCCTGATAGCCGGAGCTACAGCGGTCGGGTTGGTGCTCGCGGGGTTCGTCACACCCACGGTCGCGGCGTCCGCAGAGGTACCGCCACCGTCAGCGGTCGAGTGCGACGGCGCGGCCGAGAGCGAAGCGGCCGCGCTGGAGCTCGCCTCGGCGTGCGGCGACGACGTCGAGGTGCTCGGCGCGGCCGGTGCCGGCGCGGAGGTGTTCGCGGAGCCGAACGGCGGGATGCGGCTGGAGGCGACGGCGAACGATTCGTCTGTCGAGAGGCTGGCGACTGCCTGGACCGCTCTTCGCGAGGGCGGTCCGTCGAGCTACAACTGGACCGGTACCCAGTGGGTCGGTCACTGCGACCCCGCCGAGTACGCAGAGGGGTGCGCTGTGCCGGGTGTGCAGCGGCTCGTCTGGCAGTTCGACGGAATCAAGTACCTCGCTGACCTGGAGCCCCA
Organism: Promicromonospora sp. NPDC023805; assembly: GCF_040639635.1. NCBI lineage: Bacteria > Bacillati > Actinomycetota > Actinomycetes > Micrococcales > Promicromonosporaceae > Promicromonospora > Promicromonospora sp. NPDC023805. The sequence continues at coordinate 296,949 of NZ_JBFAAH010000003.1, forward strand.
GGACATCACCTCCGCCGAACTCTTCGCGTACGGCGACGACGCCTGGCTTGACGACGTAAATTGCACGCCGAATCACCTGGAGCTCTACGACGTGCCCCGGATCTCGGCCGGCACGACCTGGGCGAGTACCACCGCCTGGACGGCGGACCGACGCGTCGGCGACATCAGGTTCTACTGGCCGGAGTGCGGGCTGACGCCCGGATACACGGGCTTCTTCGACTTCGATGCGACGCAGCTCGCGATCAACGCCGCGCGGGACAACCGGTCGTCGGTGACGGCGGGCGTGAGGGCGGCGGACGAGACGTGCATGTCGTGCGGCTGGAACTCGTTCAAGCCGCGCGCCCAGCTCGTGGTCCGCTTCAACAGAGTGCCGGCCATGCCTACGGATCTCAGGGTCGGTTACCGGGGCTCGAACGAGTCATGTAGCCAGGAACCCATCCTCCGGATCACAACGCCGCGACTCATGGCGCACATCGTGGATCCCGACCCGAACAGCAACGACCCCCAGAATCCGTCGGGCGCCCCGGTTACCGCGACGTTCCGGATCACCCGGGCGGAGTCTCCCGATGTCACGGTGTGGGAGGGCTCTGAGTCGTCCCCGCGCAGCGGCGAGCACTACGTCGACGTACCGTCCGAGACGCTTACGAGCGGCCGGTACATCTGGTCGGTCTTCGGTACGGACAGCAGCGGCCTGGTCAGTCCGACAGCCACCTGCACGTTCGCCATCGACCTCGAGGCTCCGGCGGCCCCCGTGGTGGCACCACTGGTAGGCGGTGACGCCTTCTATCTCGAGAACACCGAGCGCGGTGCGGTGGGAGAGCTTGGGTCCTTCCTCGTCAAGAGCTCGTCGGACGATGTCGTCAAGTACCGGTACGGCCTCAGCTCGGACCTCCAGCTGCAGGAGGTCGCGGCCACCGAGAACACGGTCATCAACGTCACGCCGACCAGGTGGGGGCCGAACCACCTGACGGTCGAGGCGCTCGACGCGGCGGGCAACCGCAGCTCGACGACGAGCTATTCCATCTACGTCGGGGGCGGTGGCGTGACTCCCACCCTGCCCGCCATCACGGTGACCGGCCCGACGTCGTACACGTTCGGGGACGTGCCCACGGCGTCCGTGACGCTCAGCGAGGACGCCGTCACCCCGTACGGCAAGGTGACGGTGAAGTCGGGCTCGACGGTCGTCGGCGGCGCGGCGTTCGACGAGCGCACCGAGGAGCTCGAGCTCGACGGCCCCGCACTCGGAGCTGGTACCAAGACGCTGACGTTCACGTACCAGTCGTACCCTGGCGCTCCGGAATGGAGCACCCAGCGGACCGTCACGGTGCGGCCGCTGACCTTCGTCACGTCCCGCCCGGCCTCGATCGACGGCATCGCCCAGGTGGGCCGGACCCTCACCGCGCAGCGCTGGCCCTGGACCCCGACGCCCACGACCGTCACCTACCAGTGGCGGCTGAACGGCGCCGCCGTCGCCGGGGCGACGTCGCGGACGTGGACCGTACCGGCGTCGGCGGCGGGCAAGAAGGCATCGGTGACCATCACGGGCGCCGCGAACGGCTACGCGACCCTGAGCGTCCGGAGCCCCGCTACCGACCCGGTGAAGGTCGGCACGTTCTCGGCGCCGCGTCCGACGATCAGCGGCACCCGGCAGGTGGGCTACACGCTGCAGGCGGTGCGCGGCACCTGGTCCCCGCTGCCGACCACCGTGCGGTACCAGTGGAAGGTCGGGGGCGTCGCGGTGCCGGGTGCCACCTACTACCGGTTCCGGGTTCCGGCGTCGGCCCGGGGCAAGCAGGTGACCGTAGTGGTGACCGGATCACGCGCGGGCTACGCGAACAAGACGGTCTACAGCCCGCTGAGCGGCCCCATCCGCTGACAGCCGGCTCACTCACCGCCGGTTGACACACTGAGCGGCCGGCACGTCCTCGACGTGCCGGCCGCTCCGTTCACTCCGGGGTCCAGGTCAGCGGCTGACCCGGCCGTTCGGTTCGGCGAACGAGGTCAGGACCCCGTCGGTCACACCACGCGGGCCGATCCACCGCCGAGCCTGGTCGGGCTCGGCCACGAGCAGTTCGACCTGGGCTCGACCGATCAGAGATCGAAGAGCGTGGGCTGCTCCAGGTAGACGCCTTCCGTCTCCAGCATCCGGACCTTGGTGCGGGGCCCGCCACGCGCCGAGAACCCGCCGACACGGCGGCCCGCTGCCAGCACGCGGTGGCACGGCACGATGGGCGGGAACGGGTTGCGGCCCATGGCCTGCCCGACGGCCTGGGCGGCTCCGGGCGCGCCGAGCTCGGCCGCGACCTCGCCGTACGTGCGGGTCTCGCCCGGGGGGATGGCGCGTACCACCTCGTAGACCCGACGGTCGAAGTCGGGCACGGCGCTCATGTTCAGGGGAACCTCCGCGAGGTCGCCGACGCCGTCGCCGAGCAGCCGGACGAGCGCCGCGGCGGCCGGTGCCACCGCCGCGGGCGAGGCCTCGACGGCGCCCGGGTACCAGCTGCGCACGGCACCCCGCACCTGCTCGGCGCCGCCGTGGGGCAGCGCCGAGCCGACGATCTCCGCGTCCTCGTTCCAGACGAGCGCGCACTCACCGATCGCGGTCGGGATCACCGCGAACTCGAGCCTGTTCCGGTCCATGCGCCACACGATAGGCGGGCACACTGACGTTGATGATGTACTCGCCTCGTTCAGCGGGTCTGACCCTGACACTGACTGACGTCTCCGGGCTGTCTTTGGAGTGATCTGTCGGCCTG